>NZ_JBSUGF010000006.1:0-420316 GCF_054064025.1 Vibrio limimangrovi | reverse complement strand
GGAGAATAAAAGCAGAGTTATCTCACTCTGCTTTAGGGACTGGACAAGATTGACCACTTAATTAATGTAATTGGTATTACAATAGTAAATTGGCATGCCAAAGCCGTGGTGAGCACGCTTTGCTACTGCACAACCGATACGTCCCATTCCCACGATACCCATAGTTTTGCCATGCAAATCTACGCCGAAATGTTCTTCGGTCAAACTTTTTAGCCATCTCCCCTCTCGCACCATAATCGAGAGTTCGGTGGCACGACGAGCGGCACCCAACGCAAGCAAAATAACGGTATCAGCGACGGTTTCGTTAAGAACTCCAGGAGTGTGGATTAAAGGAATACCTCGTTTGCTCAAATAGGCCAGATCAAAGTGGTCTGTGCCGACAGAAATGGTTGCTGCTGCTTTTAAATTTTGAGCTTGCTCTAGTACTTCATTTGACATCATGATGCCAGAACCGATGATGCCATCTGCATCGTGAATTGCCGCACGAAAAGCATCTTGGTTACTGTCATTCACGTCCTGAAAAGCAATGACTTTAAAATGACGTTCTAACAGAGCCATTTCATGATCAGGGAGCGTTTTGTAAAGCACAACTTTGGGTTTCATGGGTTCATCCTTAAAAAGCATTGCGAGTGTAATTAACCGAAAGGTTAAGTTAACTGATTATCAGGGTCTTTCCTAAATAAGTTCAAGAAGCTGAGATAGAGGAAACGTCCAGTTTTAGACTTAAATTTGGCTGCATCGTTCACATTGTGGTCTTGTGCATTTCAAAATGGTCAGCCGTTGGATAGTGTAGTAGTTCTGAACTAGAAGATATCAATACGACTTCGCGAGTAATGAGTGCCGCTTAACATTGTTGTGTTCACTTTTTCTGACGTCTTGAGCAGGTTATCGGAGAGCGCCAATATCAGGCGAATTTACGAGAGCCAATGACGCAAAGAATGACCCCGAGAGTGATAAGTAACATGACAGGACTTATAGTTTCATGCAGTAGGGTTGCAGACAATCCTAGTCCAAAAAATGGCTGTAAAAGTTGTAATTGACCGACAGAAGCAATACCTCCGCTAGCTAATCCCTTGTACCAGAAGATAAATCCAGTCAACATACTGAACAGCGAAACACAACTTAGCGAGAACCAGACTGTATTGCCTATATTCTGGAACGATTCAGGCATGTCAGAGCGGTATACACCATGCCGACATTACATAACCCTCTCGGTTGGGTATTAAGCCGTACGCGAAGAATAGAGTTGGCAGAGATTGCTCGGGAGCATGAGCTCTTAATTATCGAAGATACTCCCTATGCTTACTTAGCTCGAAAGCCACCACGGCCAATTGCGTTCTTTGCGCCAGAGCGTACGGTCTATGTCACAGGTTATTCGAAGAATGTAGCAACAGGTCTTCGGGTTGGCGCTGTAGTCTGCCCTGACATCTTTCGAGAAGCGCTTGAAAGAGCCGTCAGAGCTACCACATGGAATACACCTTCAGTGATGACCAAATTAATATGTAATTGGATACAAGATGGTACAGTTGCTCGTTTGGAAGCGTTAAAAAGGCGTGACGCACGCAAACGGCAGATCGTACTTAGAGAGGTGTTAGGGGACATCCCCTGCATTGCCCATCCAACATCATATTTTGCCTAGATTCCTTTACCCGAAGAGGCAAGAGCGGACCGAATAGTAAAAGAACTTATGGATATTAACATTTCTGTTTCTACCGCAGAGCCTTTTAGGACGTCCCGGTCAGTCACCCAAGCTATCAGAATCGCACTTGGTTCAGTTTCTATGGATAATTTACGTGTTGCGCTTAGAAAGGTTCGAGAGGCTATCGAACTTGAACAATCCCGGTAGTCAAAGACTAATAGGGGGTCACTTTAATACGGAACACTTGTTTGAGCTAGTTAACATCCCTCCTCATTAATGAAACTAGGTTAGGCGTTGGGACAACTTATTCTGTTGGCGCGAGTTGCGACAGAATGTAATCCAGGCCGCCGACAACCGCAGCGACCTGAGCGTCGTTACACTCTTCGTCAGTGACTTTCGGGCTGTCCGGGTAGACTTCTGTCGTGGTGCCATATTTGCAGTTAGTGACCCCGCCACACAGTCCCAGTTTCACCATTGGATAGTTGATAACGCCAAATTGGACAACAGATGAACCGATGATTTCGCCTTTCTCGTCCGCAGGAGCAATGTGCGTCACTTTTGCTACTGACTCTATCACCGCTTTTTGGAACTCTGGTTGCGGGTTCTCTGTGTCGCCGACGGTGTAGAAACCGTCCGGAATCATACCTTCAATGTATTCAATACCATCACGAGCCGCAAGAGCCGGGCGGAATTCAGTTTCATCTGTGTCAGTCGTTTCGTGAAGATCAATGTGCATTAACACATTGCCTAGCGTAGCAACCAGTTTAATTAGGTTTGCAGATTCTTCGGCCGGACTGTCTGCGTAGAAAGAGCGGTTCGGATCAATCGCATTTGGATTCCAGCGGTTAATCACTTCATAACCCCATGGGCTAACACACGGTGCAACGACGATATTGAAGTGCTCGGCGTAGCGCTCAGCTTCTGTGTCCACGAATTTTAGTGCACCATGTACACCACTGGTTTCGTAACCGTGCACACCACCAGTGACCAGAACCGTTGGCTTTGCAGAATCCCAGTTGCGGGTTTTGATGCAAAATAGTGGGAAACGCTCTTCGTCGTAAGAGAGTGCACCGTATTGCTCAACATCGAAACGGTTGCGAAGCGCGTCAATTTTGCTGACGACCTCTTTCTGGTAGCTACGTTTTACATCGCGCTGTGCTAGCCAAGCTTTACTTTCTGCATCGCCCCAAGGTTGTCCCGGGGTACCAATCGGGTAAGTGTATCCGCTTTTCATCTATACTTTTTCTTTTGTGTACTCAAAGGTAAGACAAGCCTAGACGTGTCTTATCTCAACGGCAATATAAAATATCGTTCGTTACCAAAATCTTTGCCAGATCATCACTTTGCTGAGCAGATTTATGGTGCTACATTTGTTTTAACCTGAGTTTAGGCGACTAATTTTATATAAAGAGATAAAGAATGGCTGGAGCAAGTTTACTTACACTGTTGGATGATATTGCCACGGTATTGGATGACATTGCGGTGATGTCAAAAGTGGCGGCGAAAAAAACGGCAGGTGTGCTGGGAGACGACTTAGCATTGAACGCCCAGCAGGTGCAAGGCGTTGCCTCTGAACGTGAAATCCCTGTGGTATGGGCTGTTGCTAAGGGATCATTCAAAAACAAGCTGATTTTAGTGCCTTCTGCACTGATCATAAGTGCCATTATTCCTTGGTTGATCATGCCTTTGCTTTTACTTGGGGGATTGTTCCTCTGTTTTGAAGGCACGGAGAAAGTGTTAGAAAAGCTCTTCCCGCATTCTCATTCACACGAAGAAAAAGAAGAAGTGGTGGATACAGGGGAGTCGGTTGAAGAGTTTGAGAAGCGAAAGGTGAATGGTGCGATTCGAACTGATTTTATTCTATCCGCTGAGATTATTGTGATTGCGTTAGGTACGGTGTCGGAAGCCAGTTTTGTCACACAAGTCATCGTCGTCAGCCTGATAGCGATTGTGATGACCATTGGCGTTTATGGTTTAGTCGCAGGTATTGTTAAATTGGATGATCTGGGCCTGTACCTCGAGGTCCGGGCGAAAGGAAAAGGCTTGATGGCGAAGGTCGGGAATGCGTTGGTTACCTTTGCGCCAAAACTTATGCGATTGCTGACCATAGTGGGCACGGCAGCGATGTTTTTGGTTGGCGGTGGCATTATTGTCCACAATGTCCCTGCCATTCATCACCTTGTTGAACCGATTCTCATGAATTTCAGTGACCACTCTTTTGCCACTGCAGTGTTACCGATTTTACTTAACGGTCTTATTGGATTTGTTGCCGGTTTGCTTGTTGTTGGTGGCTGGACATTGGTGGAAAAAGTACGCGGAAAATAATTGATAACAACACCACCAAAAAGGGTCATGACTTTCTATGGAGAATAGAATCCATGACCCTTTTGTTTATAGACTGTTTATAGACGTTGCTTTAGTGAAGCGCTTATTTCACTTGCCATTCAATTTGTTCGTTTGCGCGGATAGGTACAACGATGTCATTACCAAACGGCATGGTCTCAGGCACATCCCAAGATGCTTTTTCCAGCGTTACTGTATCTTCGTTGCGAGCAATACCGTAAAAGTCTGGACCATTGAAACTTGCAAATGCTTCCAGATTTTCCAGTTTTCCTTCTTTGTCGAATACTTCAGCATATAGCTCAAGCGCTGCGTGTGATGTGTATGAACCCGCACAGCCGCAAGCCGACTCTTTAGCGCCTTTTGCGTGTGGTGCTGAATCTGTACCGAGGAAGAATTTCTTACTACCACTTGTTGCTGCTTCAATCAGCGCTAGTTGGTGGGTATTGCGCTTAAGAATTGGCAAGCAGTAGAAGTGTGGCTTAATGCCACCGACAAGCATGTGATTTCGGTTAAAAAGCAGGTGATGAGCAGTGATGGTAGCGGCAACGTTATCAGAAGCATTTTTAACAAAGTTGGCAGCGTCAGCGGTGGTGATGTGTTCCAGAACGATTTTTAGATTTGGGAAATCATTGACGATTGGTGCCAGAACAGTATCTAGGAACTCTTTTTCGCGGTCAAAGATATCAACATGGTTATGCGTTACTTCACCGTGAATCAAAAGTAGCATACCGACTTCTTCCATTGCTTCAAGAACGTGGTAGATGTTCTTAGCATTGGTCACACCAGAGTCTGAGTTAGTTGTTGCACCTGCCGGGTAAAGTTTGGCTGCAACGATTTTTCCTGTCGCTTTTGCTGTGCGAATTTCATCCGGTGTCGTGTTATCGGTAAGGTATAGCGACATTAATGGTTCAAACTGCTCACCGTGTTGTTCTTTAAGGATTCTATCGCGGTAGGCCAGAGCCATTTCGGTATTGGTAACAGGTGGGACGGTGTTTGGCATGATCAGCGCACGCCCGTTATAGCGGCTGATATCGCGAACGGTGTCTTTCAGAACTTCTCCATCGCGTAAGTGAACGTGCCAGTCGTCAGGACGAGTAATAGTCAGTGTTGTCATTAATTGCTCCCACCATTAAAAAGTTGTCTGATTGGAGCCTAAACACAGCATTTAACGTGATAGCAAACGCTTGCGCTTAGGCGACAGGATGATAGAGGAATTGACTCCACATTTCATCCCATTTTTCACTTTTCTACGATTGTGGAAGCTCAGTGAATCATTTCATGGTTAACCAAAGAGCATGAATTGTTCCCGGCAAGAAGAAGAAAAAGGTCAGAATCAAGTTGATGAAGAAGTCTTTATTTAAACCTCTTTCCATGTACACCGCGACAGGTGGAAGAAAGATACACAGTAAAATTAGAACGAGTTTTCTTGTATCCATGATAAGCCTCTAGTCAATTTATCGTTGTTGTCAAAAGAATGGCGAATTGTGTGTCTAGTATCATACTTAATCAATCAGCGTTTGGTCAGCGTGTTGTTAAAAACGCACTGGTTCGATTTAGTTAAGTCAACGCCTTACATTAGTTAAGACTTCTCCTTACAATAGCGCAATAAATAAAAAGCACCGCAGGAAGAAGGTCATGTCACAACCGAACTTATCTCAAATAAATGTCTTTCCGGTTAAATCAGTTGGAGGGGTCGCGCTCTCGTCAGCATGGGTAGAAAAGCAAGGATTGAGCTTTGATCGCCGCTTCATGATAGCCAAAGCTGATGGCTCTATGATTACAGCACGGAAATTTCCCCAAATGGTTACGGTGAAATCAGCGATACTCGCCGATGGTGTTGTGTTTAGTTCCTTGGGTATGGAGCCGCTAAAGATCCGTTATCAGGATTTCAAAATGCAGGAAACGCCCGCAACCGTTTGGAGTGACACGTTCACGGCTTATACCACGACAGATGAAGCTGACGACTGGTTTACCCGTGTTTTAGGTTTGAGAGTTGAACTTCTATTCTGCGGTGAACAATCGAACCGAGTGCGAGATAAGTTTGGCCATAACGTCAGTTTCGCTGACGGTTATCCAGTTCTGGTAATCAGTCAGGCATCGCTTGATGAACTGAACAAAAGAAGCTCTGAGCAGCATTCCATGGATCAGTTTCGTACCAATCTGGTAGTGGCGGACACTAAGCCATTCGAAGAAGACTCCTGGAAACGCATTCGTATCGGCGAGGTTGAGTTTGAGTCACTGAAACCTTGTGAGCGCTGTATTCTTACTACCGTCAACACGCAAAGAGGCACGTTCCGTGAGAGTAAAGAGCCACTAAAAACGCTGCAACAGTTCCGCTCCAATGAGCTAGGCGGAGTGTTCTTCGGTCAAAACCTTGTGGCGCGTAATGAAGGTATTATTCGTCAAGGCGACAAAGTCGAAGTGCTCGAATACAAAGAGCCAGAGTTTTATCCGGACAACTCTCCAGTGCGAATGACGTTAACTTGTGTGGAGCGTGAAGAGATCGCACAAGATTTCGTGACGTTTTGGCTAGAACCAAGCAAAGGCCAGCTACCGAATTATTTACCGGGTCAGCATTTGCCGATAGACATTGAAGTGGATGATAAAAAGATTGGCAGACGTTATACGCTCTCTTCTAGTCCTTCTCGTCTTGGACGCTATGCGATTTCAGTGAAAAGAATTTCTGGCGGACGCGTGTCTAACGCATTGCTGGATAATCTTCAGGTTGGCGATGTACTGGAAGCGGAAAATCCAGATGGAGAGTTTCATCTTAAACCGCATCATACTCAACGTTTGTTATTGCTTTCAGCAGGAAGTGGCGTCACACCGATGTTGTCGATGGTGCGTTATCTGGCCGATCACAATCAATTAGATGATGTTGTGTTCTACCATCAGTGCCGCACAGAAAAGGACATTCCATGCCGAGCTGAACTGGAACAACTGAAGCGAGAGCATCCAGGGCTCGAGGTCAAATTCTGCCTGACTCAGCCTGCGATAGATTGGTTTGGGTTAAAAGGTCGACTCAGCCTTTCGCACATCAAGCAGATCAAAGATGCTGAGCAGCGCCAGGTGTTTGTTTGTGGCCCTGATGGTTTCATGCAGAAAGCAAAGAATTTATTACTGAAAAAGGGCCTGCCTGAGGAAAATTACCATCAGGAAGCCTTTGGTGTTGTACCAGTGACGGCAAGACCAGAGAAAACCATCGAAATCGAGTTCAACGGATCTAAAATAACGGGGAATAATCAGAAAACACTGCTAGATCAACTAGAAGATGCCGGAAAGGACATCAGCAACAGCTGCCGCGCAGGTTTATGTGGTGCTTGTAAAGTACAATTGAAATCGGGGCAAGTTCACCATCCTGACGTACCCGCTTTGAGTGTTGAAGAGCGTTCTATGGGGACGGTATTAGCGTGTTGTGCCGTTCCGGAAACCGATGTCACAGTGACTAACTAATCAGCTTAAAATACTTAAGAAAAACGCTGCCCTAGAGCAGCGTTTTTTATAGCAAACATTTCGTTTAAAATGTTGCTTAGTCGTAAATCGTAGGAATTGGCTGACGTTTGTGCTGTGTTGCTTTGTAAATAGCAACCAGACGATCGCTGACATGTTGTGAAACGGGTTTGCCTTCCAGGAAGTCATCGATTTGCTCGTAAGTCAGGTTCAGCGCATCTTCGTCAGCTTTTTGCGGCGCAAGCTCTTCCAGGTCTGCCGTTGGTGTTTTTTTCACCAGCAACTCTGGTGCACCCAACGTTGCTGATACTTCACGTACTTGGCGTTTACTCAGACCGAACAGAGGTGCAAGGTCACAAGCACCATCGCCAAACTTAGTGTAAAAACCGGTGATGTTTTCTGCAGAATGATCCGTACCCAGCACCAAGCCACCTACGTAACCTGCGATTTCATATTGCGCGACCATTCGAGCTCGTGCTTTTACGTTGCCTTTAATGAAATCTACTTTTGCTGCATCAGACGGAAGAAGGCCCGTCCCTTCTAAGGCAAAGTGAGAGGCCGCGTGCATGCCGTCTACACCTTGTTTAATGTTCACAGACACGGAGTGCGTCGGCTTAATAAAAGAGAGGGCAAGTTGTGCTTCATCTTCATCTTTTTGCTCACCGTAAGGCAGGCGAACTGCAATGAATTGGTAGTCATTATTGCCGCTTTCATCATTTAATTGGTCTACTGCAAGTTGAGCAAGGCGACCACACGTTGTTGAGTCAACACCACCACTAATGCCTAATACGAGTGACTTACAACCAGCTTCTTGTAGCTTACGCTTAATAAAAGCGACACGGCGTTCAATTTCGAAATACGGATCAATAGAAGGGAGTACGCGCATTTCATCACGGATGGATTGTTCCATTTAGGGTTCCTTTTCCTGCAAATATGTCAGACACAAAAGAGTGTTGGTTATTAACTAATATCTCAACGTAAGGTTCATTGATCACAAATAAATGGTGACAATCTATCCAGTTGAGCTTCACAAACAACGCTTTGGTGTCAAAAAGCTTTAAAGATTAGTAGTATCATACCTAAATCATCAGATTAGAAAACTCTCTTCAACCAGGTAATCGCCGGATATGAAAAAAATCGCCATTTTTGGTAGCGCATTTAATCCACCCAGCTTAGGCCACAAAAGTGTTATCGAGTCTCTGAGCCACTTTGATCTTGTGCTACTCGAACCTAGCATTGCACATGCGTGGGGCAAGCAAATGTTAGCGTACCCAACCCGGTGCAAGTTGGTGGATGCATTTATTAAGGATATGGGGCTTTCTAATGTTCAACGTTCGGACGTTGAGCAAGCTTTATACCAACCTGGACAAAGTGTGACGACCTATGCGTTATTAAACAAAATTCAGGAGATTCATCCGACGGACGATATAACTTTTGTTATTGGCCCTGATAATTTCTTCAAATTTGCTAAATTTTATAAAGCGCAAGAAATTACCGAGCGCTGGGCCGTTATGGCGTGTCCTGAAAAAATAAAAATTAGAAGTACTGACATCCGTAAAGCGTTGATCGAAGGGCAAGACATCCGCGCTCTTACCACAAAGACTGTCAGTGAATTATTGCTCAACGAAGGCTTATATCGAGAAACTTTATCTGGTAGCTGAGAGGTTAACATTTCATGGTCAGAGTCGCTGTAATTAGTGCATGCGTGCTGTTTGTGGTTCCACAAACTAGTGAGGCATGCAACTATTTTTCTGATCGCTCTGTTGTATTTGCTGATAACACCATGCCAATTTGTGAAGAGATGTTTGACAGCGTTAGTTCGCTAAGTGCCGATGCTTTGAATTGGCATATTTCCGACGTTGCATTGGATGGAACTACGGAAAATTATTGGGAAGAGTGGGCGTTTAAGGCGCATGACACTCCGCTACTCACTCAAAACCTTGAAAAAAACTACTTCGGATTGGGGCTCTGGATGCCTGAAGAGCTCGTAGAAGAAGAAAGTAAGATGAGTACTGAAGAGTGGATTCGTAACCAGGGATTGATGTTTAGTATTGGCTTTGGTGACAAAGGTGACGGTCAACCAAGGATGCGTGTGGATTATCGTTGGCATGAATACTACGACGCCGACTGGATGATGCAAATTGAAGTGCCATTCTGAAACTAAAAAAGAGTGCGTCTGAGAAAAACAGGCATTTTTTGAATTTTTGCGTTATAAAGCCTCTCCAAAGACTAAGAAACAGAGTTGTTCATATTCTTCACTATTTCCCGCGAAAAGCTCCTCGACAATATCCGAATCCTTTTTTCCAGACAGCTTCATTTTTCTCGCTTCGCGAAGCGTCAGTACTAAACATAGTTCCCTTGAGATGCTTATTTCGGATTCTGGCTTCCACAGATTGATCGCCTTGCTTAATGCTGAGCTCGAGAGCGCAGGAGATATAGTTAGCACTTCGTGCTTAACGACCGCTAGCAAATCCAGTTGAATATCTGAACGTGTTTCTGTTGATGGTAACTTGTCCAACAAGGCTTTCAGAAGCGCTGAGGGTTTAATAAATCCTGCTTGTTGAGAAAAACCATCACTCAAACGAACAGAAAAATCACAGCGATGCACGCGAGTACTCGGTAAAAAGGTGAGGGAGTTCAAACATCCCTGAGGAATCCAAAAATATTGACCCGGTTCAATGGCATACTCCTGCTTACCCAATTTAATGATCGCTAACCCTTCAACCACAGATAATAGGCTGTGCTTTAGCGCCTTTTTGCGTGCAGCAACATTAAGAAAAGGGTAATTAGCGTCGTGAAATTCAATTGCGTAGTTCATTATGATTACCAATATTTTTGGGCCGCTAAGCGTAACGCTAATCCCGCAGGATTCCAACCGGTTAAAAGAAATTTTTAACCCTTTAAAGTATAGAATAACTGGTATGACCATGTTAAAAGTATGGATTGAAATGCTGCGATGCAGCAAAACTATGCGTAAAATGTGCCAGCTTTTTTAGATATGTAATGAACAATGACAGCCAATACCGATCCTTATATTGAAATTCGTCCTTATAATGACGAAGAAATTCCAGCCGCGCTGGACCGTCTTATCCATGATGATGAATTTATCACTGCGATTCTTGATCACCGTTTTGCGAGCAAAGCTGGGTGGTTCAAAACTTTAATGAGCCCAATCGTCCGCATCTACCTGAAAGCGAAATGGACCAAACTTAACTCTGTAGAAGCGATTCAGGGTGAAGTGAAGAAATATCTAGAAGACATGCTAGACAAGACAACGGATGGCGTCACTTTTTCTGGCCTGGATAAGTTGGATGAGAACACCTCTTACTTGTTTGTGTCTAACCACCGTGACATTGCAATGGACCCTGCATTGGTTAACTATGGTCTGCACGAAAGTGACCACCGCACTGTTCGCATTGCTATTGGTGATAATCTGCTTAAGAAGTCGTGCAC
The DNA here is from genome assembly GCF_054064025.1 of Vibrio limimangrovi. Lineage (NCBI taxonomy): Bacteria > Pseudomonadati > Pseudomonadota > Gammaproteobacteria > Vibrionales > Vibrionaceae > Vibrio > Vibrio limimangrovi. The sequence continues at coordinate 409,431 of NZ_JBSUGF010000006.1, read as the reverse complement.
GACAGAACTTATGCGCTTAAACAAGAGCTTTATCGTGAAGCGTTCAGCGAAAGCTCCACGCGAAATGATGAAAGCACTGGGGCAACTGTCCAGCTACATCAAACATTCACTAGATACCGGCAACTCTATTTGGATTGCACAAAAGGAAGGTCGTGCAAAAGACGGTAATGACTTTACTGATCCTGCGATTCTGAAAATGTTTCATGTTGAAGGCCGTAAGCAAAAAGTCAGCTTTGGCGAGTACACACGTTCATTGAAGATTGTGCCAGTCTCTATCTCTTATGAGAACGATCCTTGTGATATTGCCAAAGCCAAAGAGTTATTTGCGAAAGCAGAGAGCGGTCGTTATGAGAAAGGTGAGTTTGAAGATATTGAAAGTATTATTCAGGGTATCGTTGGCTACAAAGGACGAATCCACGTTGCTTTCGGTGACGTGATTGATGAAGAATTCGAAACGCCGGAGTTGCTGGCTAGAGAAATCGACCGTCAAATTCATAACAACTATCGCTTGTACCCAATCAACCGACTGGCGGCAGGTCGTGATGAAGCCAGTATTTCAGAAAAAGTGAAGCGTCAGTTAGCTGAGAAGCTTGAGCAATTACCTGAAGGTGCGCGTCCATACCTTATAGCGAGTTATGCGAACCCGGTTAACAATCAAGAGTAATACTTCTAAGCCATTTGGCTAATCGATAAGTACCTCTGATTCACAACGCCTCGGGCACTGTCCCGAGGTTTTTTTACCTTTTTAAGGTGCGACAGCCCCACCCAAGGTCAATTCACTTGGCCACTTAGTTATCCGATTCCCACCTAAGAATATGTTTCCTTTTATGGTCATGGTATCTGGAAATTCTCTCAACGCAGACTCACCAACGTATAGGTTTCCATCTACGATCAATCCTTCAGGAAGAGAGGTTAATGGAGTGCGCACAACGCTTAAGTCACCACTCACATGCAGTTTAGCTGGTAATGCTTTTAGCGGAGTGTCGGTAAGGTTTAAATAGCCACCGAGTTTTACACCTTTCGGCCAGCTCTCGATTTGGCTACCTAGCAGGTTTGCGTAGCCTTTTATTTTGGCTCCGGGGAGGACAACCCGCAGTGCGCTGTTCATCGCTTCTAAGCTTCCACCGACATCAAGTCCTTTGGGTAACTTAGTGATCGAAGTTTGGGAAATGTTCAAGTTTCCCTTAATAGACAAACCAGAAGGTAGCTGCGTAAAAGGCTTGCTACGTAAGTCAAGATTGCCGTAGTTATCCATATGGCCGAGTTTGGAATAATAATCCAGCTCATAGGCAACGGAAGGTGTGTTGAGTGCTATTAGTGCAAGAATAAGTAGAATGAAACGCATGGCGAGTTGCTTAACTAAGGAGAGATCCTAAAAAGAATATCTCAAAGCGTGAGTTGCGGCTATCTCAACCGTTTGGTTGCAACTTATCGGGACGTGCTAAACATAAAGCGAGTTGAATACTCGCTTTATGTCGAACGGTATTAACGCGCTAATGTGCGAGTTTTTAATTCAAAGATTAGCTTTTCTGCGCTTACTTCAAACTGGAATCGAGCCGAAACTTGTTTTGACTCTTCTGTGATTTCAGTAACGTTATATTCAACATTAGCGCAAACTGATTTAGCCATCTCAATGTATGCTGCTAATGCAGATTCCAACGCATCTTTAGAATCTGCGAAAATCGTTACGTCAGCAACCTCGTCGCCTTCTCTGATGACAAAGCCAATTTCGCCTGCACAGCCACATGCTTCACAAACTTGATTTCCTTCTAATTCGACACTCATAACGAATCCTCTTGTAAAAACTAAGGGTATTCTAGCAGGTATTTGATCTCTATCTACAGAAATGAATGATTTTGCATAAAAAAGCAATAAGCGATAGATGGTCTATTACTGAATCATAGTGATGGCTGTTCAACCTGATATACGCTTAATGTGATACATATCAATATTTAAGAGTAATTACCCTAATTAAGAATGCGATTTGTGTTTGGTCAGTTGAACTGACGACCGAATTATAAGAGTATTTGAGGAATGAATAATTCTACATGATTATCATTCTTAACTTCCTGCATGCTTCGATAGGCGGCTTGGTTCAAGGTGCTGATGCAGTTCACTTTTCGCCGGTCAAACAATGGCATGTGTTAGCAAAGCGACTATGATCATTGGGTTATTGCGAAGTACCTTTCTACTCTGGTCAGTTAGCGGGATTAGGGGGAAGTAAAGCAATAAGAGTGAGGATGATGTCATTCTGTCCTCGTTCAGTGGTGAGTTAGATGGATTTAAAAGAGAAGAGCTTAAAATATGCCAAAGCGTAGTAAAGAAGACACCGAAATTACGATCCAGAAGATCATGGATGCTGTGGTTGATCAGTTGCTTAGACTTGGTTATGACAAAATGTCATACACTACATTAAGTCAGCAGACTGGCGTATCACGTACAGGTATCAGTCATCACTTCCCTAAAAAAACGGATTTTACTGCAGCACTTAATGCACGTATCTTCAAAAAATTTGTTGACCACCTGGAGTTCGATAAAGGTATCGATGCTTTTTCAGAAAGCTGGATGAAAGCACTTGAAGACGCTGAATTCCTTGCCATTTTAAGACTTCTTTTCCATCATATTGTGACTGCCGAAAATGCTCATGAGTTTGCTGCTAATGGTATTGAACGTTTGTATAAGATGGTAGATAGCCAGTTCGGTGCTGGCGGTGATAAAGAGCTCGAATGGTTAATTGGTCGCTCGTTAATTAAAATGATTAAGTAACGGGTAAAAATACAGAAAGCACCCCTCTGATTGGGTGCTTAAATCTTGAACTGTTCACGTAGGGAAACTGTACAAACTGGTTAAGCGTGTTGAGAGAAATGTTTGGCGTCTCTGAGCGTATTCGGTACACTTGCGCCACCAGAATAGTGAGAGATAGACAAATGGCAAATACAGCAGCCGCATTGCACATTCTTGTGAAACATAAAGAACAAGCAGAAGACATTATCGAACAACTTAAAAAAGGCGCTAAGTTTCAGACACTGGCAAAGAAATACTCTACTTGTCCGTCTGGCAAACGTGGCGGTGACCTTGGCGAGTTTCGTCGTGGCCAGATGGTGCCACAGTTCGACAAAGTTTGCTTTTCAGGTGAAGTTCTGACCCCGCATTTAGTTAAGACAAAATTTGGCTGGCATGTGGTAAAAGTTCTTTACCGAACGTAGAAACGATTCTGTTTAAGGCACTATAAGCAACGACTTTAGTGCCTTAATCATATATTCACGGCCTCAAAACATGCTCTAAATTACCTACTAGGGCTAGCGGGCTTACTTAATCTCTTGTTGAACTACTCTGTTTAAGCATCAACAATCCTCTGCCTCTCTCCCAATCTCTCTTTAATAAAAGGTCACTATTTCAATTGGATCGACATCGTTTGAACTACACTTTATGAGGTTCAAAGTACTGGCCATTGAGTTGTTACTGAAAGACTCAATTCGAAAAAAGCAGAGAAGGAGATAGATTGTATGGCAACGTATAAAGTTGGCTACTTCGTCGGTAGCTTATCTTCCAACTCAATCAACCGATTACTTGCAAAAGCGCTGTCTCGCCTTGCACCGCCTGAGCTTGAGTTGATTGAGATTCCCATAAAAGATTTGCCTCTATACAGCCCTGATTATGATGAAGATTTCCCTCCAGTTGCTCGCGCATTTAAGCAGGCGATAGCTGAAATGGATGGCATACTCTTTGTGACTCCGGAGTATAACCGTTCAATACCGGGCGGGCTGAAAAATGCCATCGACTGGGCGAGTCGTCCTTGGGGTCAGAACTCGTTTACCGCTAAGCCGTCAGGCGTGATCGGAACTTCTCCGGGTTCTATCGGAACCGCTTTGGCGCAGCAAAGCCTGCGTGGCGTGTTATGTTTCTGCAACTCCCCACTGATGAATACCGTTGAGGCGTATGTACAGTTTAAACCGGGACTCATAACTGAAGATGGCTTAGTCACCGACGAGGGTACGGCCCAGTTCTTAAGCAACTACATGACTGAGTTACACGCTTTTATTGTGCGAGTGCTCACTGTACTGCCACGTACCCCACCAAAAGCAGAATAAGTACATTTTTAGTGGCAGCTCTAGATATGAATGAGCTGCCATTTTTCATTTGGAAAACTTATTTAGGATTTACATGGGGGGTTAAAATAATCTTGACGTGTAAAGTCGAAGATTTAGCTTCAATAAGATCGATAGTAGTGTGAACTGCATCTAATGTGACCTGCGCTAGGCTGGCATTGTTAACCATAGATAATCTGAATGTCCACAGTCTTCTCAGAACGGCTATATGCTTTTACTGCATTGGACTATGTTTATAACTCCACCAAAAAGGAGTTCAGCCATGTCATATGTCGATGGTTTCTTAGCGATGAAGTGCGTATGTACTCGTTTAATTCGTCTGGGAGTAGCAATGTGTAACAGTACGTATTGAAGTCACTCAGCTATTTGGGGGTGAGAGTATTGCTGGTATCTGGGTAGTTGCTCTCTTAATTTGGTAAATGTTGCTCGGGCACTCTGTTTAGAGAGATTGTTTACTAACCAATTTGGCAGTATTCCACCTGGGTCAGCAAATGCCTTGTACTCAATAAACGTAGTGCCATTGGTAAGTTTCTGTAATTTCCACGTAGCATCAACGGAGTGAATACGAATATAGCCGCTTTGCTCTGCAAACGTTGATTCTGGCGCGTCTTGGATTTTTAATGTGAATCCTAGCTCATCAAGCCAATACTTAGAGTACGTAACCATGTCTCGATTTTTTGCCGGCCATGGAGCGGAAAATTGAGTATAGACGATGTTTTCAGTGGCTGAAATTTTGTAGGACTCGACTGTGACTCGCGTTAGCAATCCAATTAGGAATATTGTCACTGTCTTCCAGCAGCGTTAAAAATGCGCCGTAAGTGGTTGGAGTGAACATCTGAGCACGAATCTCAACCAAGCCTTTTTTATGCTCGTGCGTGTAAATGTTTATTCCGTCAACATTGTTTTCAAACTGCCAGTAGTTGTCCGCTGCCGCGCTCGATGTGCCTGGGACTAAAACCAATATAATAAGTACGCTAACTCGTAAATTTGTCATGATTCCCATACTCGTAAAACTGTTCTGATATCAAGCTTATACAATTTGATCTGCTATATACAAAAAGTACGGACTAATATTAGATTAGACTGTCGATCATTTCCCTTCGCGAGTGAAAGTGAGCTGGGATGTTCTATAAAGCGAATGATCGGTTAGTATGTGACGACTACCTTCGAAAGCAATTTTGGGTCTAGGGTAGTTCAAACTTTGTTGGCCTGACTTTTAAAAATGCAAAACCAGCCAAAGTAATCTTTAGCTGGTTAAGAACAAACGAAATCCTTCGGGAAATTTCGCTAAATGCTCTGCGTTACATTATTAAAATCTGAGCTATCTTTGGCGTGTTTATCGAGTTTACCACTCAGGCTAGTGAGAGCTAGAGCGATAGCCACGATAACTGCTCCTATCCATGGTGTATTCATTAGGCCAGCTTTCGCAACGATCATTCCACCTCCCCAAGAGCCTAGTGCAATACCGACGTTAAATGCCGCAATGTTCAGACCTGAAGCGGCATCTACGGCGTTAGGTGTGTGCTTCTCTGCAAGTTGCACTACATAAACTTGCAAGCCAGGAACATTACCGAACGCAAATGCTCCCCAAACTAAAATGGTGGCAACAGCAGCTACAGGGTTGACTGCAGAAAAGTTAAAGACAAGCAGAACAGTAGCAAGAGCAGAAAAGATAACTTTGAGTGCTTTAATCGGGCCCATTTTATCAGCCATTTTTCCACCCCAAATGTTGCCCACTGCGACAGAAACGCCGTACACCAACATGATCAAGCTAATCGCACTTGAATCAAATCCCGATACTTCTTCCAAAATCGGGGCTAAAAAAGTAAAGGCAGTAAATGTGCCGCCATAGCCCAAAGCAGTGATTGCGTAGACCAGTAGCAAGCGAGGTTGCGTCAATACTTTTAGTTGTGACGTCAACTTAGTCACAGGAGGTTGCTTGAGGTTACTTGGCACCAAAAACGCGCTTCCGATTAAAGCAACCAAACCAAGAACCGCTACTATCAAGAACGTCGCCTGCCAACCAAAAGATTGTCCAATGTAAGTACCTAGCGGCACCCCTGTTACCAGCGCGACTGTTAAGCCTGTAAACATGATCGCGATGGCACTAGCTGCTTTTTCTTTTGAAACCAGTCCTGTAGCAATTGTCGAACCGATTGAAAAGAATACACCATGTGCTAGTCCAGTAAGAATGCGAGCTAAAATCAGAGTGTTGTAACCCGGAGCTTGCCATGCCAATACATTACCTGCCACAAATAGCGACATGACGGCAAGTAAAACACTTTTTCGATTCCACTTGCCTGTTAGTGCTGTCAATACTGGTGCGCCAACCGCAACACCAAGAGCATATAGGCTCACTAAGAGTCCTGCAGAGGGCAGGGATACCTGTAAGTCTAAGGCCATGGTTGGAATAAGCCCTACAATAACGAATTCGGTTGTTCCAATAGCAAAGGCGCTGAGCGTCAATGCAAGAAGTGCTAACGGCATAATCTCTCTTCCTATTAATTGAGTCATATTTTGTTGTTCTTTCGAGAGTCGGATTATGCGTAAATCACTAATTGTGAAAAACGATGTTTATGGCAAATGATATTTGTTATAAGTGCAATAGTTTGTTGGGTGTATGACTTGTGTGGGGTTAGTGATGTTGACACGTTCTGATGACTTGGGAATTTTATTAGCAGTTGTTGACAGTGGTGGGTTTTCGGCAGCTGCAGATGTACTAGATGTTCAACTAGCACGAGTATCCCGCTCGGTAAGCAAGATAGAAAAACAACTTGGCGTGTCGATATTGAATCGCACCACTCGGCGTGTAGAACTCACGGATGAAGGACGACAATTTGTTGCTTCTGTTCGAATCGGGTTAGCGCAACTCCAGAAGGCTGAGGAAGAGATCATTTCGCGAGGAGAGCTGCCTAAAGGCAAGTTACGTGTCGACGCCGCTAGCCCTTTCGTATTCCATCAGTTAGTCCCTCTTGTTCAGGGATTTAAGGACTCTTACCCTGATATTCAGCTCGAGCTCACATCCAACGAAGGCTTTGTTGACCTCATCGAGAAAAGAACCGATCTTGCTATTCGTATCGGGAAATTAACGGATTCAACATTACATGCCCGTCCACTGGGTAAGAGTCCTCTCTATATTGTCGCTTCTCCGGACTACATTTCTCGTCGCGGGATTCCCAAGCTAACCGCAGATTTAGCGCATTACGAAACTATCGGTTTTTCTAGCCCTAAGATTCTCAACAACTGGCCATTAAAAGGGTTTGATGTCTTAAAGCCAACTTTTACCTCAAGCAATGGTGAAACGGTTCGTCAGTTAGTCTTAGCTGGCAATGGTATTGCGTGCTTATCCGGTTTTATGGTGAAAAAAGATATTGAAGAAGGACGACTAATCCCTCTTTTAGAGTCTGAACAGTTTGCTGATATTGGACGAGAGCAAGTCAATGCTGTTTATTACAAGTCGTCTTCAGTCTCAAGGCGAATCTCGGCTTTCATCGACTTCATCCAACCTAGATTGTCGTTATGATACGGCAGTCAATTTTCATTACTCTTTTCCCGTTTGAAGCTAGAAAGTGAAGGGGAATGGATTGTTCTTTTGGCTTTACGTTGCTGATTGAAGGTTATGTGTATCAATCCTTAACAAAGACGTTTTATGAAAAATAGGAAATGGACCTTTGCAGCCATCCCGTTACTTGGCGGACCGTCACTTTTGCCATTTATCTGAGAGTTATTTCTCTTATTGAGTTGATTAAAATTGTTTCGTAACTCTTGGTATTTCGTAGAAGTTTGCCTGATTTACCGTCTAAATCAGGCCATTTTATTGTGTAGTCACGTAATAGTTGTTGTTATACATGTACGCAACTATAAATATATGGGCGCTATTTCCAAACTCAGTAGGACGTTATCTTTCCACACTTCTCACAAATACTGTGACTCGTTGAAAGATCTAACTCCTCATCCAATTTTTCAATCACCCCTTCTTTTGCCTTTTCCGCAAAACGTTCCACCATTTTTGCCTGTAAAGATGGTCTTTTATGCACGATAGTATGTGTCGTTTCGCATAGACACTGGTCACAAAATCTAATTTCCTTTGACGACGCCATTTTTTCACCCATTTTGAGCCGAACACAGTGTTAATCTCAATATAATATTCATAGTCGTCGAATGTTATGTTGACAACAAATTCGCAGCTATTACCAGTGTTATTAGTCAGTCATTTCTTTTTTAGTCTCTGTCTTCTAATGAAGTTTCAAAAACGGCTCCTTCAATTTATTTGGGAAAAATGACAACACATGCGGTATGTTTTTGTTTACCAAATCCTACTATTTGATCCAGAGCGCTTTTTCCTACCGGTATAGAAGCGGCAGACACCACGTTTTTAGGGTCTTCCACCAATGGATCGTGAAAATAAAAAAATTGTTCACTCATTCCGCTAAGAACAATCCAGTGTGGCTCTTTGCAACCGTTGAAACGATAGGTACTAATCAATAATAAAACCGCGGCTCCTTTTTCGATCCATTCTTCTATTTGCTTGATTTTTGGGGGCTCTTCCTGAACTTTGATATCAGTTTGTGCGATTTGATCAACAAAATCAGCATGGACAAGTTCAATGACCGATTTTTTCAGTGGGTCGCGGACGGAATGGATAAATGGCGTATCTTTCGAGTGTGACCACAACTCAACAGAGAAACCTCGGCGGTGTGCAGCGAGCGCTAAGCCCTGACCACTGCAACCACCATGTCCACCGGCCATAAAAATGGTCGTCGCTTCTCGCCAGAGCTGGACTTCTTTCTTACGGGTCGGCTGCTTAGTCCCGCCGAGAGCAGCAAAGCTCATTAGCAAACAAGCTGCCCCACAAGTGAATGGAAGCGTTTGCACATAGAGTGGCATCGGCAGCGTCAATCTTGGACCCAGCGTCACAAGTCGCTTTTGCATCCTAAGCCCATCAACCAGATCATCATAGTAATGAATCAACGTTTTCAACGGTTTGAATCCATGCTTTTCATACAGATTTATTGCTGCTGAATTATCTTCTCTAACTTCGAGTCTTAGAGTAATGTATCCGCGTCCAACAGTGCTTTCTTCGCATTGTGTAATTAACTTGTCTGCAACGCCTCTGCCTCTAAAATCAGGAGACACGGCGATAGAGTAGAGACGTGCAAGTTGTGTCGCTTGGTTAAAAAGCACTAAGGCATATCCAGCGAGCTGCTCACCCTCTTTCGCGACAAAGAGTTGGCTGTGATCGGATTGAATAAATCGTTTCATTTGTCTAGGGCTGATTTTATCACTGGTGAATACCTGATTCTCCAAGTGGAGCAGTGCATCTAAATCACAGAGTTGAGCGTTGCTATAGTTCATTGCAGCCTCGATTAGTCGGTTTAATGCTGTTATTTAAGAGTAAAAACGGAAATCTCTCAATAGGAATTAACGCATGGCAAACATCCTTATTGTTACCGATGAACTAAGCGACTGGAAACAGTATTTTCCATCTGAAAATGTTGTTTCAATTAATGATTACCTGACCAGCGGTGCTTTCACTGAAAACAAAAGCATTCAGCTTATAAACCTCTGCCGTTCTTATGAATACATGAGTAATGGATATTATTGCTCGCTGATGGCCGAAGCAAGAAATCATCGAGTCATACCACGAGTCATGACGATTAATGATCTCAGCCAACAGTTCATGCTAAACCTGAGACAAAACGATTTTGAACGTCACTTTGCCAATCAAGATAAGATAGATGCCAAGATTTATTTTGGTCGAACTGAGACAAAAGGTTTAGAAAATACGGCTCAGCGGATATTTGAGCATTTCATGGTTCCAGTTCTTGATGCAAGTTTCGTCCGTGTAAATAAAAAATGGCAATTAGCGCGACTAGAAGCGTGTGCGTTTCAGTCATTGAATGATAGCGAGCAAGATTTCTTTGCCGAATCATTAGAAATGTTTTCACACAAAGTATGGCGCAATAGAAAGAAAAGCAAAAAATACCGTTACGACATCGCAATTCTGATCGATCCAGAAGAGAAAATGCCGCCTTCTGATCCGAAAGCAATTCGACGATTTCAACGTGCAGCGAATCGCTTAGGCATTAATATGGAAGTCATTGGGCCGAACGACTTGGGCAGATTAGGTGAGTTTGATGGTCTGTTTATTCGTGCAACGACCAATATTTCCAATTTTACTTACAAATTTGCGAAAGCCGCAGAAAACCTAGGTCTAGTGGTCATGGACGATCCCGAATCGATCATGAAATGCACAAACAAGGTGTTTTTGACCGAGTTGCTTACCTTAAATAAAGTACCAATCCCTAACAGTATGATCCTACGTGCTGGTGCGGATAATATGTTGGAAGAGGCAGCGCTCAACATCGGTTTTCCAATGGTCTTAAAAGTGCCAGATGGGGCTTTTTCCATTGGCGTTGTTAAGGTAAAAAATCGTGAAGAGCTGACCGTTCAATGTCAGAAAGTCTTTGAAAAAAGCGCCTTGGTATTAGCTCAGGAGTATTTACCAACCGACTTTGATTGGCGCATTGGCATACTAAACCGTCAACCAATCTTTGTGTGTAAATACCTTATGAGTCGTGGTCACTGGCAAATTTATAAACATCATGATACTGGCAAAGTGACTTCAGGCGGCTTTGAAACTCTTGATATAAAAAATGCCCCTAAAGCGGTTATCGATGCCGCAATCAAGGCTGCGAACTTAATTGGTAGTGGTATCTATGGGGTTGATGTCAAAGAGATTGACGATAAAGCTTATGTTATTGAAGTCAATGACAACCCAAGCATTGACCATCATGTTGAAGATGCGTTCTTAGGCGACCTTCTCTATGACAGAATTGTCACTGAGTTTTTGCGCCGAATTCAAATGCGTGGCCTTTAACAGTGAGCGTGGCTTTCTGTTGTCCACGGCTGTTTAGACTCTATTGAGGAAGCTAGAAGTCAGGACTAAAATAACTTTGTAATGCCCTGATTGCGGTTTCTCGCTCGACATTGCAAGCCTCTGTATCTCTGGTCATGAAGAGTAACGAGAGGCTTAATATTGATCACTTTTTCTAATTTTGGCTCGTGCTAGCATCCGAGATTAAATAATTCATAGGATACAAACATGTCATCAGATTACTACGGAACCAGTGCTAGTTATGCACGTAAAGAGGCTGGTTATCGAGAAAAAGCACTTAAACTCTATCCTTGGGTGTGCGGAAGGTGCGCTAGAGAGTTTGTGTACTCAAATCTGCGTGAATTGACGGTTCACCACAAAGATCATGACCACACTAATAATCCAGAAGATGGCAGCAATTGGGAGTTGTTGTGTCTTTATTGCCACGACCATGAGCATAGTAAATACCTGGAGCATGAACGTTACGGCAGTGAAATCAAGCCGGGTGAAGATGAACACCAAGGAGCAACATACAACCCATTTGCTGATTTAGCAAAGATGATGAAGAAGTGATTTTATCGTTCAGGATCGATCTGCAGTGTATGCAAAGTCAGCCGGTTACCGGCTGACTTTTTTGTACCTTCGAGCTGCCAAACTTGGTGAAGAGTGGGATTATTGGGGGTAGAGAACCAAGCTATTCTTGCAAAACCAATCGTCTCGAAGTTATATTGTTTTAAAACTTCTCTAGTATCAATCCCCTCGTTGTTCTTTTTCGACTTGTTGATCCTGAATAATCTTAAGCAGAGAAGGTAAAAACGCTCTGTCTACAAACGACTCGTTACTCCAGATTTTGGACTTCATTAATGCTTTAGGGCAGTGGAACAACAGAGAATCAACGGTCACCGTTATTACCAGCTTCGGTTTGGTTTTTCCATCCAAGCAACGTTCTCGGATTTCGTCATCACAGTGGATAGAAGCCGTTCCTTTTACACGTATAACATCTTCAATGCCCGGAACCACAAACAGCATGCCGACTTTTGGGTTGGTGATGAGGTTGGTTAAGGTATCTAAACGGTTGTTACCTGGACTGTCTGGAAAAGCCAGAGTCTTATCATCTAATACTTTGACAAACCCTGCGTCACCGCCGCGGGGAGAGACATCTAAAAATCCGTCTTGATTAGTCGATGAGAGAAAAAACAGTCTGCTGTTTTCAATGAAAGTTCGAGTGTGTTGGTCAAAGTGCTTAATGTCTTTAGCCACAGCCAGCGGATGAGGTGTGCTATAGAGCTCTCTTAGTTCTTCCAGTGTCGTTATTTGAGTCATTTTACTTTCTCTGTTTTTTATACATTCGTTTTGGTTATCAGTCGTAAACTATTTGTAAATGATACTTAGTGTCATTTGAAATTAGTTTGCATTATCATGTTCTAACTCATAGGACAGAGTCAAATGCCATCTCAGACGAGATGCCGCTGTTATAAAGTTGACGCCAAAATAGAAGCCAATCGTATGTTGAATCTCAAAGCCGTTATTACCGTTTTACTTTTTTCTTTAACCACTGCGTTTAGTTGGGCTAACGATAGCGTTCAGTATCCCATCAAAATTGAGCATGCCTTTGGCACCACGATAATTAAACAAGAACCAGTGCGAGTTGCGACAGTCGCGTGGGCGAATCACGAAGTTCCACTGGCGCTTGGTGTGGTCCCTGTCGGTTTTGCTGCGGCGAAATTCGGTGACGATGATGGGGATGGGGTTCTTCCTTGGGTGAATGCGAGATTGGATGCGCTTGGTGCAGAAACTCCGACGCTGTTTGATGAGGGGGACGGTATTGATTTTGAAGCGGTTGCTGCGACGCAACCGGATGTCATTCTTGCGGCGTATTCAGGTTTGAGCCGTGCTGACTATGAAACACTAAGTCTAATTGCACCTGTCGTGGCATATCCAAACACACCTTGGGCAACAGACTGGAGAAGCATGATCCGCATAAACAGCACTGGTATGGGAATGGTGAAACAAGGCGAAGAACTGATTGCGAGCATTGAGCAAGACATAGCATCGCGATCTGCAAAATATCCAGAACTTAAAGGCAAATCTGCGATGTTTATTACCCATTTGGATCCAACCGATTTGAGTGTTATGCACTTTTACACTGGCAACGATACGCGAGTGAAATTCTTCAGCGACTTAAATCTCGTTTCATCGCAAAGCATTCGCGATTTGAGCCGTTCTGGCCAATTTTCCGGTGAAGCCAGTATTGAACACATCGATGCGTTTAATGATGTTGATATCTTCGTTACCTACGGTGATGAACAACTGTTGAAGCCGCTTGAGAACAACCCGCTGATGGCAAAAATGAATGCGGTTAAGCAGGGGTCGATCGTGATGTTAGGCCGTGGGCCGTTAGCCACCGCAGCCAATCCAACTCCGTTGTCTATCTCATGGGTGTTAGATGATTATCTTGAGGCGTTGGCCGCGGCGGCACGTAAAGCGCAATGAGCACTTCTATTTCAAAAAGTAATCAGTTTTCGTTGTGGGGGATTGAGGTTTCTCGCTCAGTGTCCTTCGTTGCTTTGCTGGTGATGTTGCTTCTTCTGTGCCTGCTCTCTGCTGCGTTAGGGACGAGAGAAGTATCCTGGGCAGAAATTTTCAGCGCAATTCAAGGCAACCTAAATACCGTGGGCGAAGCCGCGGTCGCGATGCGTATCCCACGTACTGTGTTGGCAGTCATTGCAGGAGGCTCTTTAGGATTAGCAGGCGTGGTGATGCAGGGAGTTACTCGCAATCCACTCGCAGACCCCGGTATTCTCGGTGTCAACATTGGCGCTTCATTTTTCGTCGTCATTGGATTGGCTTGGTTTGGGATGAATCAAATCCAGAGCTATGTCTGGATGGCGATTTTAGGCTCTGCACTTACCGCGGTATTTGTTTACACCATCGGTTCAATGGGGCGAGGCGGGGCCACACCGCTTAAGCTGGCGTTAGCAGGCGCAGCAACCTCTGCCGCATTGTCCTGCTTTACTATTGCTGTTGTGTTACCACGGAATGATATTGCGGGCGGGGCACGTTCTTGGCAGATCGGCGGTGTCGGTGGGGCAACATTTGAAACCATCGTTCTTGTGTCGCCTTTTCTGATCGTCGGCTTAGTGATTACCGCTTTAACGGCAAGAAAATTAAATAGCTTGGCATTGGGAGACGATCTCGCCGCTGGTTTGGGTGAGAATGTGGTTCTGGCTCGAAGTGCTGCCGGACTTGGCGCTATTTTGCTCTGTGGTGCAACTACCGCAATTTGTGGCCCGATTGGGTTTGTCGGTTTGGTTGTACCGCATTTCTGTCGTCTGTTAGTGGGTGTTGATCATCGCTGGTTGTTGCCTTTCTCGGCGGTGGGCGGTGCAAGTTTGCTTCTGCTGGCAGACATTATTGGGCGAATCATTTCCCGTCCAAGTGAGTTATCTGTCGGTGTGGTTACTGCATTTATTGGCGCGCCATGTTTTATCTGGATAGTGCGCTGTCAGCGAGTAAGGGAATTATGATGTCCGCTGAGTTACTTCTTTTACAACGGGTGAGAACGGCTCGTCAGCAACGCATGCGACGCTGGGTGTTGATCATTATTGGCTTAATGATTTTAGCGGTTTCAGCCTGGTGTTTAACGTTGGTTTTAGGACAATCCTATACCCCTCCGGCTATCGTTTGGAAAGTATTGCAGGGAGAAAATATCCCCGGCGCGAGTTTTACCGTTGGGCATTTACGATTACCCAGAGCGATAATTTCGTTATTAGTTGGAATGAGTTTTGGCTTAGCGGGTGTTGCATTTCAAACCATGCTGCGTAACCCGTTAGCCAGCCCTGACATCGTGGGCGTGAGTTCCGGTGCAAGTGCTGCGGCAGTGTTTGCGATTATTGTTCTGAATATGGATGGCTCTGCCGTTGCGGTTTTCTCTATTCTGGCTGGCTTAGCGGTTGCGCTGACAGTGTATGGCCTGTCGTACAAAAATGGTGTGGCGGGCACTCGATTGATTTTGGTCGGTATAGGCGTTTCAGCCATGATTGAAAGTTATATCGCCTACCTACTGTCGCAAGCCTCATCGTGGGATTTGCAAGAGGCGATGCGTTGGTTAACCGGAAGTGTCAATTCAGTACAAATAGATCAAAGTGTGTCATTGTTGGTTTCACTGATTTTCTTCGGTGGCCTGCTGCTGAGTCAAACCAAGTCATTAGAAGCGTTGCGTATGGGGGACGACACAGCCGCCGCTCTGGGTGTGAATGTCACCTTTACCCGTATAGCCGTTATTGTCTGTGCCGTCGGTTTAATTGCGGTGGCCACTGCTGTGACAGGCCCTATTGCATTTGTGGCTTTTCTATCCGGACCTATCGCAGCTCGCATCGTTGGTTCAAACGGCTCTTTGCTCATTCCCGCTGCGCTAGTCGGTGCGGTATTAGTGTTAACTGGGGATTACATTGGACAGTTCTTACTTCCAAGCCGCTATCCGGTTGGGGTTATCACGGGCGCGTTAGGTGCTCCTTATCTTATTTATTTAATTATACGCGTGAATCGTAAAGGGGGAGCGTTGTGACAAAAGCTCATGAACTTGTGGTAGAGCAGTTGTCTGCTGGTTATGGCGAAAAAACCATAGTAAAAGATCTCTCGATCAATATTTCTCCAGGAAAAATCACCTCGATTGTTGGCGCTAATGCTTGTGGTAAGTCGACGCTGTTAAGAACGATATCTCGCCTACTTGCGCCATCTAGCGGTCAGGTGCTGCTGGACGGAAAGTCTGTCCATCAAAGCCCGACACGAACTTTGGCACGCACTTTGGGCTTATTGCCTCAGTCTCCGGTTGCTCCGGAAGGCATTACGGTTGGCGATCTTGTGAGCCGTGGTCGTCACCCACATCATGGATTAATGTCCCGCTGGAATAGCAAAGATGACGAAGCGGTATCCAATGCGCTAGAAGTCACAAAGATTACAGACCTGATAGACAGAGAAGTGGATGAGTTGTCTGGTGGGCAACGTCAGCGTGTTTGGATAGCAATGGCGCTTGCACAAGAGACAGATATTCTGTTGCTCGACGAACCGACCACGTTTTTAGATGTGACCCATCAGGTTGAAGTGCTGGATTTACTGGTGGATTTGAATCTTCAGCGAGGGATTACCGTAGTGATGGTTCTGCATGATCTCAATTTAGCTGCCCGCTATTCAGACTATTTGTTAGCGATGATTAACGGGCAGGTTCATGCCCATGGTGAACCTTCCAGCGTGCTCACCAATGACACCATTCAAACGGTATTTGGTTTGAACAACCACATCATTATCGATCCGGTTTCGAACATTCCTATGATGATTCCAATCGGTCGGCACAAGCTGAAATAGCGGATACACCAAAGACAACAGTTAGTTGGACAGTAGCTGCAAAAACTCCATCAGGGCCGGATTATCAGAAGTATTTTTATACACAAAGCTTAGTGGTGATGTGTGGGGTAATACATCCAGTGGTGTATAGCAGAGCATATTCGATGGTCGTGTAAAGTGGCGTTCGTTAACGATCGCAACGCCATTGCCAGCCGCGACTAAGCCAAGCATAGTACTTTCACCATGTGCCCACTGAGTCACTTGTGGCGTCCAGCCTATCTCATTAAATACGTTTTCTTGCCAATCGTAGTAGTACGGATCAGCGCTTCTCGGTAAGCGCACAGAAGGGATGAGATTGAGTTCATCGATGCTGATGGACGGTGAGATGGCCTTTTTCCAATCGGATGGATAGGCGAGAACTAGTCTGTCTTGGGAAATAGGGTGAACGGAGTATTCGGAAGAAAGATCAGAGAAATGATACAGGAAAGCCCCATCAATTTGGTCTAATTCTAAACGCTTTAGCAGCACCATTGGTGTGTCTGAATACACTTCCAGTTCTACTTCATGATTATCATGGCGAAACTGGTTAACACATTGATTAACTTGCCCTTCCCACAGTACAAAGTCAGGCGCTCCTAGCGCGAGAGATCCGTATTCGGTATGGGTAAACTGACGGACGCGTTCATTCGCATCATCAATTTGCCTGATTATCGCTCCAAGTTGTTTTTGATAAATCTTTCCAGCGCGGTTCAGGCGTAATCCTTTAGGTAAGCGGTCGAATAGCTGAATGCCTAACTCGGTTTCTAATTCTTTGATTTTTCGCGAAATGGCAGGCTGAGTGACATGCACCTTTTGAGCCGCTAAACGAATATTTTGTGTTTCGGCGACAGCTAAAAAGTATTTGAGGTGGCGTAGCTCCATTGAGTTATTTCTCTCTCGGCATCGGTTGATAACTATATATCAATTTAAATTACCACAAATAGTAAGCATTATCGTTTGCATTATCAATAGTATAAAATAACAATAAAAGTAGCAGTATAGGATTATAAAAATGGAAAATATTAGAAGTCGTAGGGAACGTTCTAGTGCGATGCACATACTTCTCTGCTTTGTGCCTGTCCTTTCTTATTCAGGTTTTGTTTATTCAGAAGTTCAAGATAGTGTTCAAGAAGATCAAGCTCATCGTGTAAACACTATTACGGTTTATGGGCAACCAATAGCGAGTGATGCTGATACCACGGTTGCTGAAGAACTCTGGGTTGGCGGTAAAGTTGCCACCAATGTTCAGGATACCCCTGCACTAGTTTCTGTTATTACTGAAAAAGAGATCAACCAGCGTAATGCGTCCACCACAGAAGAAATTCTTCAGTATTCCCCAGGTTTAATCACGGATTATTACGGCTCTGATGATCGAAATGACTACTTCAAAATCCGGGGATTTCAGGCAACAACCTACCGTGATGGTATGACGTTAGGTTCTATGCGTGGCGTACGTGAAGATCCGTATGCGTATGAACGTGTTGAAGTCATTCGTGGTGCAAACTCAACGCTGTTTGGCCCAGCAGACCCTGGTGGTTCAGTGAACTTTGTCAGTAAAAGACCTAAGTTTGAACGTATTGGCAATACTTATGCTTCTTATGGTTCTTTCGATAATAAAGAACTCGGATTGGATTTTGGTGACGTGCTTAACGAGTCGGAAACCGTCGCTTATCGTTTCACGACTAAAATCAAAGACAGCGATCTCGAATACGATCATTCAAAAAATATCTCTCAGTTTGTGATGGGCGGGCTTACTTGGCAACCTTCGGTGCAAACCACAGCAACCCTTATTGTGGATTATCTTGGTCGAGATACGACTCCTAACAGCGGTGGTTACCCATTGGACAAAGAGTACGATCGCAGTGATTTCTACGGTGAGCCTGATTACAACAAACATGATGTTGAACGTATCAATGTTACTGCCCAGTTCGCACATTACTTTGACAACGGGATCTCTCTAAGCAGCAACTTACGTTACAGCAAACTTGAAGACGATTTCGGTTATGTGTATTTGACTGATTCTGAGAGTCGTACAAGCAGCGTTGTCTCTCGTGATTACTTTGGGACAGATACTGAATCTGAGCAGCTCATCGGGAATATGATTATGCAATACGACGCAAGTTTTGAGCGTATTGATAGCAGTTCCTTGATCGGCTTAGAGTACCGTGATGCTTCGACTCAGGACGCATCAGTATTTGGTGATGTGAGTGACATAGATATCGCTAATCCATCGTACTCGGGCATCCCCGCAATCGGAGCGCCATACAGCAAAAATGACCAGGATGAGACAACGAAATCGGTGTTCATTCAGCAAAATTTATCATTGGATGACCGATACATCCTAACGTTGGGTGCGCGACATGATTATATGGATCTATCGAGCCGTGACATCAGCAATAGTTATTCAAGCGATGATTTCTCTGAGACGTCTCTGCGTGGTGCGTTTACGGTAAAAGTGACGGATGAGTGGTCAACCTATCTCAGTCAGGTTGAGTCTGTGGCACCGCCAAGCATCGGTGTAAAACCAGAACGAGGCGAGCAACTAGAAATAGGGGTTAAATACGCGCCACTGGCTATGAATGCGCTGTTCTCTGCTGCGGTTTACGACCTCGAAAAGAATGATGTCACGATGGCGATCGTTCAGGATAATGGCACTATCGAACGTGAAACTATTGGCGAAACTCGTGTGCGTGGTCTTGATTTAGAAATGAAGGCGGAAATAACCGATCGCTTCAATGTAACGGGTGGTTATTCATACATGAAGTCTGAAGTGGTTCGTGGTAGCACTCGAGGCGGTGACGTTTTGGATGGCAATGAATTTGCAGCAGCGCCAAATCATAGTGCTTCTTTATGGGGTTACTACACTCTACCTAATGAAACGATGGATGTCGGCTTAGGTACGCGTTACGTGGGAACTTATTACTTTGATGCTGCCAATACCGCAAAAAGCGAAGCAGCAACGCTTTTTGATGCGGCATTCGCTTACCGTATTTCAAAATCTACCCAACTATCACTTAACGTGCATAACTTAACTGACAAGCAGTATGTTGTGGGTGCGGGTACAGCGAACTACTACAACCCTGGGCGATCGATGAACGCGGTACTGAATTACTCTTGGTAATCGTACTCCGTTTGGCTCTAACGAAGCTTTAACGTGGAGTTGCAATTGGGCTAAGAGGATTATTTGGAATAGCCATTGATAATTACCGGCGCATTAGCGTTACGCTGTCAGGGGTACAACCAATCAACGTTTAAAGCCGAGCAAGTTTGATGCTCGGCTTTAAACTATTTTTATCATCCTGGTAGCTTGGTTACGTAATTACGATAGAAAATGATGACGCCTAATTTTTTACATTATAAATCAATTATATGAAAAACAACGGGTATCCTGTTATTTGCCTATACCCATTCTGCTGGGCGGGTTTCACGTAATACATCAATAAACAACTTCAATCTCAACGGGTGCCTGCCAATTGGGTAAAAACAGTTCACCGTGGCTGGAGTAGATAACCAACCGTCAAGGCAAGTCATTAAGCTGCCGGGATGGGATTTTTCAAACCCATTCGCAAGCCAAGTTGGCAGTAAGCCGATACCTCTTCCTTTTGCGATTGCGTCCGCTTGCATCGTTAAGTTATCGCTTTGTAGACGGCTTTCTAAAGCAGGCAGTTCATAATCGCCATAAGTGGGATGATGCAATGACAATGCTTCTTGTCGCGCAGCAATAAAGTCAATCCAAGGATGGTTGATCAACTCTTTTGGATGACTGAGTCTGCTGTGCTTTGACAAGTAAGCAGGGGAAGCGTAAGCGGCATAATGCCAAAGCCCGAGTTGTTCCCGGCGGTATCCCATCGGAGTAATGTCTCCAATCCAAATAATGAGGTCCGCATCAATAGTGTGTTCTCCATGATGGAATTGACTGTATATGCGGATTTTAATGTCTGGGTGGTTTTGCATAAACATATCAAGTACTTGACTCATCCATCGACGTGTCAAGTTTGGGTGAACGATAAGCGTAATCTCTCCGGTTACTTGATTGTTCAGTTCATGGAGTGCTTCTTTCCCTTTGCCTGCGAGTTCTAATAACTGTTCAGAGTAAACTGAAAATACTTCACCCGCTTTGGTTAGCGTTAACCGGTTACCTTGTTTGGCTACCAGTGCCTGGCCAAGATCTTCTTCAAGTTGCGTGAGTCTTCTACTGAGTGTGGATTTTGGTTGCCCCAAAGATTTTGCTGCTGCGGTTAAACTTTTATGCTGACAAAGGGCATGAAACGCGCGCACAGCACTTAGATCTTGCATATACAGCTCCTTATGCATTCACCGAATTGTGTTGCAAATGAGAATTGTTCCACTTGTGGTCCAAAGTGTCTCACATATTGATCTATTTCCGAAATCAATTTTATGAATAATTCCCATATCAAGCTTGATATTGATAATTATTCACATTAAGGAGTTGTAAATGTTCAGTTGGACCCCCTCTCAAGTTGCATTGGCAGTGTCACTTGGCCTAATCAGTCAAAGCGCAGCTTGGGCGGAAGAAGCACAAAATTCTGCGGATGAAACTGTCGTTGTCACGGCATCTGGTTTCGAACAAACGTTGCAGCGTGCTCCTGCAACGATGTCGGTGATTTCTGCGGAAGAAATTGAGAAAAGAGCGTATACCGATATTACTGATGTTTTAAAAAATATGTCAGGTGTCCAAGTGATGGGAGGCGGAGTTGAGCAATCTATCATGATTCGTGGCATGGCGTCTGACTACACGTTATTTTTGATTGATGGCCGACCTGTACAAGGTAACGACGCATTCGGGCTCAATGGAAATCAAGCGGGCACACCGATCAACTTTTTGCCGCCAGTCTCAGAGATAGAACGAATCGAGGTTATTCGCGGTCCAGCCTCTGCACTGTATGGCTCTGATGCGATGGGTGGCGTTATTAACGTTATCACTAAAAAAGTTCGCAACGAGTGGGGGGGAAGTGTTTCTACAGAGTACACTAAAGCAGACAGCGCAAACAAAGTTAATGAAGATGCGATGCAAACCAACTTTGTTCTGAATGCGCCTCTGATTGAGGAAAAACTTTCTCTTCAACTGAGTGGATCTTTCTTAAACCAAGACGAAAGCCATTTTATCGGCGGTGATGATAGTTATGCATCAGATCCGGAATATAAACGTAAAAACTTTTCTTCGAAACTAAACTGGGTGATCAATGAGGAAAATAATATCGCTGCTGGATATAGCCGATATGTGCAAGAACGAACTCACACGCCGGGTGTAAGTATCGCTGAAACGGTGACCAATCGCGATGGTAGTATCAGTGATGCGGAATTGAGTTACGACAAATCGGTTCGTGATACTTTCTTCATCGAACATGAAGGTCATTATGACGATATGCGTTGGAAAACGTATCTTAACTACGATGACTCCGATAACTCAACACGCACAAACGAAACTACTGGTAATGGTATCCAATTTGATGTGCTGACTTTGAATTCTCAGGCTAACTGGTTTTGGGATCATAATACATTGACTATTGGCGCGACCTATAAGAATGAGCGTTTAGAAGATGGTGCCACCAATGGATTAACCCCACCTGTGATTCCGGTTGCTGATGCAGTCAATAAAATGGAGCGCTACCAATACTCTATATTCGCGGAGAACGAATGGGCACCGATTGATGATCTTTCTATTGTGTTAAGTGGCCGCTTCGACGACAACCAAGACTTTGGTAGCCAATTTAGCCCTAAGATTTATGGTGTTTATGGCGTAACTGATGAAGTAGTCATTAAGGGCGGTGTGACATCGGGCTACAAAGCGCCTAGCTTACGTCAAAGTGCGAATGATTTCGGCGCGAGCTCTCGTGGGGGTGTAATTATTGGGAACCCAGAGTTAAAACCGGAAACGAGTCTAAACTACGAAATTGGTATCGGCTATGACGACCTTTACGGTTCTGGTTTATCAACAACTCTAACGGCTTACATCTCTGAATTTAAAGACAAGATCAACCGCACAGGCCGTGTATGTGAAGCGGATGTCGAGTGTTATTACAACGGCACATACTACCCTGCACATCAGTATGGCTATACGGCGTATGAAAATATCGCAGAAGCGGAAATGTCTGGGATTGAGTTCACCCTTGATTACCAATTTACTCAAGACCTGAAGTACCGAAACTCATACACTTACACCAAAACTGAGCAAAAGACGGGTGAATACGCAGGTGAGCCACTCAACGATATCGCCAAACACATGTTCAATGCTTCGTTGGAATGGCAAGCGACCGAGCGACTGTTGCTGTGGACGCAAGGTAATTATCGAGGAGAGACCTCCGGCCGTTGGCAAACTGGTACCAGTGGCAGTTCGACTAATGGTCTAACTATTCCGGATTACACCTTTTACGATTTAGGTCTGGTGTACAAGCCAAAACGTGACCTTAACCTAAAGGCAGGGGTATACAACGTCTTTAACGAAGAAGTGAATCCAGAAGAAGATGCGGATTATCGCTACATCCTGGATGGGCGTAAATATCACGTGTCTGTGGCTTACAACTTCTAATTCGGAATGTTCATTCGAGGGGAGATCTGTCCCCTCGATGGTCCCGCATTATTACTTTCCCTTTTATGAATAACAGGACTGATGATTCGGATGCGAACTTCAGCCGAGAGAGACTTATGAAGAGCATTAAAATTACCCTTATGGCACTTGTCGCCAGTATTTCTCCAGCAACATTGGCATGGGCTTACCCACTCGATATTGACCATAGACAAGGTGTTACGACAATAGAACAACAACCAACACGAGTCGTGGTGTTTGACCTCGCTTCGTTAGACACTATGGATGCGCTAGGAGTATCCGCTGTTGGAGTTCCTGATGCGTTATTTCCTACTTATTTAAGTCAGTACACTGATGAGAAAGTAGCAAAGGTGGGAACTCTATTCAAACCAGACTACGCGGCAATCAAAGCCATCGATCCAGATCTTATCATTGTTGCTGGACGTTCGAGTTCAGCATATCCGGAACTGACAGAGTTGGCACCAACGATTGATATGAGCATTGACCCGTCTGCTTATGAGGCCGGAATCCTCAAGAATCTGACAACGTTAGGAGCAATCTTCAACCGAGAACAGCAAGCAAATAAATTAGCAACTGATCTAAGCAAGTCAATTAAGACGCTCCAGTCTCTAGGGAGCAAAGAAGGTGGTGGTTTAGTACTCTTCACCATAAAAGATAACGTTATGCTTCATGCCCCAGGTGATCGATTCGGGATGCTGTATGAGTTATCGGGCTTGTCTTCAGTTGTTGCGCCTTCTACGGCGGCAAAGCCGCAATCAAGGCCAAAATCTGGTTCTGAAGAAGCGAAAGCGGCCAAGTTATTGGGTGAACAAAAGCTAAAACGAGCGTTGGATCGTAAGCCTGAATGGTTGATTGTACTTGATCGCGGAGCCGCTACGGGTGAGAAAGGTCAAGCGGAACAGACGCTCGCTGCAAAAGAAGCGATTACGCATACACCGGCATGGAAAGAAGATCAGGTTTACTATTTGAATCCTACCAACTGGTATTTAGCAACTGGTGGTTATCAAAGCGTTAATCTGACGTTGTCAGAGTTGCAATCGCGTTTTACTGAGTAATATCACACTAACCGATTATTCAATTCCTAGGGTAGTTCTAAACGCCCTGGTTAAATGGATTCGACATTAGGTATCGATTTTAATAAGAACTTACATGCCAAGCCGAGCAGCATTGCTGCTCGGTTTATTTTTACATAACAGCCTGAGATGCTCTCTATCAAGTAAAGTAGAACAACAGGATTCGGACTGAATTAAATAGGTTTAAATGAAATATAATGTAATTGACTAATGAGTCAATGTGATAAATATCAATTTATATTCTTATTAACAGATGCTTTTTATTCAATGCATACATTATGGTTATTAGGTAAATTGCATTAATAATCCTATCTAGATTTTCACTATTACGAAGTTAAATACTCGCATATAAATGATAACTGTTGTCATTTATGTTTGTTGGAAATAACCATTAAGCATGGGCTGATGATAGAGGTGATCGAAAAGCTCAGTATCAAAGCCGGAAGTCACAACATTCTACTGGGTGGCAATGGAGCCGGAAAATTCAGTCTGTTGCGAGTGCTTGCCGGATTAGAAGATCTTGACAGTGGTCAGCTGTTACTGGATGACATATCCATGACCCAGCTTGATCCCAGTGGTCACCAGCGAGATATTGACTACCTGCCCCAATACCAACGCGTTTTTGAGGTTGGATGCATGCATCAGCAAGGCAGTACTGATTAAACTTTGAAACTATAGTCAATTTTACTTGACCGCGACATTCGAACGTTTAGATTAGCCAGAGCATTCATAGAATAAGTAGTAGAGAATAGTTAGATGTGGGCCAAATTGAATTTAAGAAAGCTAATCCTGATTCTATGCGTGTTCAGTGTCGTTGTTACATTGCTCAATGCTTTTTACTCGATCTATCGAGTGCAGCATGATCTGATTATGCGCAACACTATGGAGTCGAATCGTGTTTACGCTGAGAAATTGGCGGAAATGACGGATTCCTTCATCGATTCTGCGATGTCACAGCTTGAATACAGCGCTCGTACACTCAGTACGACAATGGATGATCCCGAGGTTCTGGAGAGAGAAGTAGATCGCTTAAGGCGCCAAACCAATTCCTTTAACTCGGTTGTTATCGTCAATTCAGAAGGCGTGATTGTTTCTGTTTCGCCTGAAACGTTGCAAGTGAAAGGTATGCGTCTGAACAGCGAGCGTTTGATGCAATCTTTGCACTCGCAAGCGCCGAAAATTACGGATCCGTTTGTCTCTCCTGCTGGAAATTATTTAACCAGTCTTTCATATCCTATATTTTCGGGTAATGGAGAGTATATGGGGTACGTTGCAGGCACCATATATCTCGAGCAAAAAAACATACTGATGACGTTACTGGGTAAACATAGCTATAAAGATGGTTCTTATCTTTATGTTGTCGACCAGAATCGCACCCTGATATACCATCCTGACAAACGTAGGATAGGGCAGCAAGTCGTCAACAATGAGGCCGTCGATGCCGTTATTGAGGGAAAATATGGGCAGCAGGACATCGTAAATTCTCTGGGTACGGAGATGCTTGCCGGATACGCACCAGTAAAGCATGCGGGATGGGGGATCGTTGCGCAGAGACCTAAAGATCTCACGCTATCGATGCTGGATCAGCAAATGTGGAATGTGTTTCTAGAGACGCTTCCTATCGGCGCACTCACACTTTTACTTATCTGGATTTCTTCAGTATTCATATCCAAACCATTGTGGCAGTTGGCCAGCGCAGTGAAGAACTTTGAGAACCATACTTCGGACGAGAATGATTTCACGCAGATCAAGCCGTGGTACTTTGAGGCGAGTTATCTGAAACGCAGTTTTGTAAGTGCGATGAATATTGTCTCTAACACCATTGATCAGCTTCACTTAGACACCTTAACGGATTCGATGACCGGTTTATTAAATCGTCGAGGGTTAGACAAGGCGGTAGCAAGTCTCCGCGAGCAAAACACGCCATTTTCCGTACTTGCATTGGACGTTGATTATTTTAAGAAAGTGAATGATACCTTCGGCCATGATGCGGGAGATGCGTTACTAAAGAGCGTTGCGACGTTAATTCAGGATCAGGCGAGGGAGGGTGATGCAGTATGTCGCGCTGGTGGGGAAGAGTTCATTGTCTTTCTGACGCAAACGGATCTGGATCAGGCGCTCGTGGTTGCAGAACGAGTAAGAAAATCGATTGAATCACACGAATTTTTGACCGTTGGTAACGTGACGATTTCAGTTGGTGTATCCCACTGGGATGGCACGAATGAGCCGATTAACGCGGTTCTTAAATCGGCTGACGATGCGCTGTATCAAGCGAAGCACAATGGCAGGAATCAAACCGTAGTACGTTACTGATAGCAGAGTTATCTTTGAGTTTTAAGGTGCAATGTCCGTAAGTTACGGACATTGCGAGTTGCATTAAACGGTTCGGTATGAGTTAGGTTGCGATGGTAACTCGTTATTCTCATGGTTTAATGCAACTAAGTTTTAAATTAAAAAAATATGGCAGTCTATACGAAGCGCAAAGAGCACTTATTATTGCGGGCTATGATAGCGCTTCTGCTTTTCTTCAATTATTTTTCGTAATTGCGTTCTACGTTTACTTTGAATGGTTTCAAGCAAGTTCGCTCTTTTCATTTCTCCTTCAACACCGGGTGGTCTCTCTCGTAAGTGACTACCGTTACCTAGGCCAACTGTATCTTTTGTTTTTTTCATATTCCTGACTTTTTTGTATAAATAAAATCGTCCATACACAGCTAGTAGAGCTATAAAGACTCAGATTCATACATAAAACTAAGCATTCATAACCTTATTATTTATATGCAAATTAAGTGTATGCCATAAGTTTCATTTTTATTTTGTATTAACAGTTAAGCGTGTGTCAATGAAAATTGTAACCGATTACATTTGGAAGTGTTATAAATTAGTATGATTGTTTATAAGCTTCTTCGGTGTCACTTTTGCTCAGGCTTTCTGCAAATTGCTTACTTTCAGGTAAAGGTTAAGAAACTAGATTTAATATTCCATGGAGTTCATAATGTTGACATAAAGGATGAAGTTTTCATGTGTTCACTTACGTCAAAATAGCGTTCCTGTATTACTGGAGAAAATTATGCTCAATATGGATAGGACTGAGTTACAAACGGCATTACAGCAGTTGGATCAAGCTATTTATAACCATGAACAGTGGTCGAAGGAGATCATCCGATCCATAGTATGTCATCTACCTTTTGATAACCGAGATGTGGTGGGAGACGCTCATCGACAATGCCGGTTTGGGCAGTGGTATTATGGATCGTTACCACGTACTATCCGCGAGCATCCAGCATTTTTGGCTATTGAAGCTGAGCATCGTCACTTACATCAGTATGCAGTGCGATTGCTTCTAACTGCTACCAATTCAGAGCCATGTTCATCGGTAGATTTCGATAACTTCCACAAAGCCTCTGATCGTCTGCAAATGGAAGTCTACACCCTCAAAAAAGAGCTGGAAGAGTCAATCAACAATCGTGATGTTCTGACTGGGGCTGAAAACCGTATCAGTATGCTTTCTCAACTAAGAACAATGCGTGAGTTGGTGAAAAGAGGCGTGCAGGAGTGCGGAATTGTATTGATGGACTTAGATTATTTTAAGGCCGTTAACGATACATATGGTCATGCTGTAGGGGATCAGGCATTAGTGGCCTGGGTGCGTCATATCAAGGCGCATTTGAGGCCTTATGACAAAGTGTATAGATACGGTGGCGAAGAATTTCTGCTGACGTTTCCGACAACGAATAGAGAGGCTATTTTCGACGTCGTTGAACGACTACGCAGTGGTATGGCTGTGATTGATATTGATGGTGACCCCACCAGGCCTCTTAAAGTCACCGCCTCTTTCGGGATTACTATGCTTGAACCCAATGTGAGCGTAGAGGAATCCATCGACAGGGCTGACAGAGCAATGTATGCCGCTAAAAAAGGGGGGCGTAACCGCAGTTGCTGCTGGGATTCATCAATGACTTTTGTCTAGTGTGGGAAACACTTTCAACATTCTCTGTGTGTCAGTTTAGAACTGCTTTATGATCATACTCCCGTCAGTCATTCGTGACTCGAAATAGCATGTGCATGCAAAGCCTTATTAAGTGCTGCCCACCACGACAAGTGTCAATCATCTTTATCGCCAGTTCAGGCTATCAGTCTTGGAATTCTTGGAGTAATATAACTACAGATGTAAAAAATGATATGTCGTTGTTGCCGTAATTCGAACTGATGTGGCGTTATAGTTAAATAACGAATGTCGGTGAATTTTTTGTCGCTTGATGAGCCTTTTCGATATCCCTCCGCAGCAGCGTAGTCATTCAAGTGTCGTCTAATTTCGTATTTTTCAGATCAATTTTTGGAGTTCTCAATGAATTCAGATGGTACGCACATTCCATTAAACCGTTCACGTGGCGTTATACTGTTTGTGCTAGCTATTGGCACCTTTCTGTTGGGGCTAACAGAATTTTCGGTGATGCCGATGTTACCGTTGGTGGCGGATAGCTTTGGTGTCTCAGCGGCGGAATCTGGGCATATTATCAGTGCCTATGCTGCTGGCGTAGTAGTCGGTGCGCCTTTACTTATGATGCTGACTCCCAAGATGAATCGTCGCACTGCGCTGGTGTTGTTCGCTTTTTTGATTTTTGCCTTTAATGGTTTAAGTGCTGCTGCAACTTCTTTTGAGCAAATCGTATTGTTCCGCTTTTTAAGTGGTTTACCTCATGGCGCTTATTTTGGTACGGCACTGCTATTTGGTGCCCGCCTAGCGCCAGAAGGACGCAGTACGTTATATATGTCACGGGTATTTTCTGGTCTCACCATCGCCACAATCGTCGGTGTGCCATTAGCGACTATATTGGCACAAAACATTAGTTGGCGTTGGTCGTTGATGCTGGTTTCCATTGGAGCCTTTATCGCTTGTGTGCTGTTATGGCGGGTATTGCCTTCGTTGCAGGCTGAAGGTGAGGGGCTAAAAAGTGATTTGGCAGTACTGAAAAACCCGTTGATCTGGCCAATTGTATTCATCGCGGTGATTGGCTTTGGTGGTGTGTTCTGCCTGTATACCTATCTAGCTGATACTATGATCGACGTGACTCAAGTGCCTCAATACTACATCTCGATTGCGATGGTGATTTTTGGTGTGGGATCGACTTTGGGCAACTGGCTGTTTGGTCATGTGCACGATAGGGTGGTCGCAAAAGTGACCGGTGCTGCTTTAGTTTATTGTGTGCTGCTAGCCATTTTGTACGTATCGGCTGCCGATAATCTTTGGTTCCTGTACCTGGTAGTGTTTTTGTTGGGTGCAAGCCTAGGTCTAAGCACAGTAATACAAGCGATGTTGATGCGTGTTGCCAAAGGGGGACACGCGGTGATTGGGGCATTACTGCAGTGTGCCTTTAACTCGGCTAATGCGATTGGTCCATTAGCGGGTAGCTTAGTGTTTATCAATGGTTATAGTGCCAATTACACCGGTTATGTCGCAGCCATGTTATTTGCTGGTGGCTTTGTGATGTGGTTGGTGAGTCGACTGCAGATGCGCCAACAACAAGCTGAATCACTTAGCTAATAATACCAATCGTTGGAATTGCTGATATTCGGATAAACGCTACAGCTTGTATCGGAAAGCGGATTTCTCTGGAGCAAAAAAGGACTTAATGTGGATACGTTCAGTCCTTTCTTTTTACAGGCAGAATTTAATCAAGCGAGACTTACGCAATAAATAACAGGTCATTCTGACTTGTTAAAATACCCATTTGCTATCTGGTCTCTACCATCAAAGAGGGTGGCTAGTAATCACGGTGCAGTCTAGTTGATTAAAGTAATCTTTTACGGCGGAATTGTTTGAAGAGCAGATCAGGTAATCCACATCTTCAGACCTCATAAATGGGTAGGGCGCCAGTGCCTCAATTTTGTCTTCTGTACATAACGCTACAATAGCGCCCGCTTTCGAGGCCGCATGGCGTTTGAATTCACCATCTTGATAGTGAATCGCGCTGAATCCTGCTTCAGATGACCAACCACAGATCCCCATAAAACAGAGATCAAAGCGAAATTTGTTTAATGCTTCTACCGCTGTAATGTCAATGGCCCCACCAACCGCATAATTCAGCTCGCCACCGATAAGAATGGTTCGGATATGTTGTCTTTCCAGCAATCGTGTCGCGATAGCAGGGCTATTGGTGACAACGGTTAAGCCTATGTCGTTAGGTAACAAATTTGCGAGCATCATATGGGTACTGCCCGCATCTAAGAATATAACTTGTTCTGCTTTGATAATGGATAATGCCGCGAGCGCTAAGGCTTGCTTTTCGCTGTTGCGGTTTTCAAGGCGTTGCTCCTGAGTCCCTGAAGGTGGAACAAGAGATAACGCGCCACCGTGAATGCGTTTACACCGTCCTTCATTAGCGAGAAAACGCAGGTCGCGGCGTACCGTAGCTTCGGTCGTCCCTAGCTGTACTGCGAGATCCGTTGCCATCACTTTATTATGTGATTTCAGTAAATTCAGGATTAACTGATGGCGTTCTTCTGGTGAAAATTTTTCCATTATCATTTTCTATTCATGCGCAAATGCGACCATTATAGACAAACGCGATTTATGTTCATATCTGTTCGTTTATGTTTGTCGAGTTTTGATTTTAAAAGTGGCTATGTCTTTTTCCATGACCACTTATAAAGCGGCTTAGGATTTTTGCTGGAGTGCTAAGAACTGTAAAATCGTGTGCATCACACCATCTTCATCATTTGAACGGGTAATATAGTTTGCCGCCGCTTTCGTTTCTTCAAAAGCGTTACGCATAGCAAAGCTCAGGTGAGCGCGTTCCATCAGTTCAATATCATTGAATCCATCTCCGAATACCATAGTTTCAGCTTTTGTTGCACCTATAATGGTTTGTAGCTTTTCAACGGTAGTACCTTTGTGTACGCCTGCATTGGCAATATCTATCCAAGCGGCTTCCGATACAACGATATACGCCTGTTCATCAAAGTGAGAAAGTTGAGGGCGGATTGTTGGGCACTGTTTATTCTCATCATAAACGGTGATTTTGACGAAATCAGAGCAAATATCGTCATAGGAATCGACCATTTCCACCTGAGCATAAGAGCGTCTTACTAAGGCGCGTAGATGTTCAGGCGTATCTCGTTTGATCGCTGCAAATTCAGGGGTACACGCAATGACAATGTGGGAGCCTTCGATAGCTTCTAGTTTCTGAATAATATTCAGGCCTAACGTATTGTTGAGAAGAGACTGATAAATAAACTCTCCTTGATGTTTGATACGCGTTGCACTATCTCCGAGTATCCAAAAATCTTTGCTTTGGTCTCCGAAGAGTTCTTCAACACGTTCAACTTGCTTGCCAGTACAAGGGGCGAATTTGACACCATGCTCTTGCATCGTCGCGACGACTTCTCGAAATAATTCGCGGTTGTAATCCCCGTGACTGTTAAGAAAAGTGCCATCCATATCGGTGATAATCAGTTTAATCATTGTTGCCTTTCCCATGTATTTAATCGCTTTCACTGAAAAGATAAGAACACAAATGAACATTTTTATCAACACCTGAACATTTAAATTGTTTGTATGTGTTCATTATTGTCTATTTTTGTGTATACTCGCTTCCGAGTAGTGCTTGATGGCCTTATGAAATAAAGATTAGCCAATTTTTCAGGAGAGTTGTGCAATGGTAACGATGCAGGACGTTGCAAATTATGCGGGAGTATCTAAATCGAGTGTATCAAGAGTGGTGAATGGTCTTTCGGTATCAGCTGAAATTACACAAAAAGTAACCGTTGCAATGCAGGGGTTAGGATATCGTCCTAACGCACTGGCACGAGCGCTTACGACTAGAAAGAACTCTGTCATTGGAGTCATCATCTCTGAAAGCCTGAATAAAAATCTTGTAGTAACAGAATTTCTTTCTCAGCTCTTAGAGATCACGAGTCAATTGAATAAACCTCTGATAGTGCTTCGAAGCAAGAACGAGCATTTCTCTCGATTGAAAACCTTCCAGGCATTGATAGAGCAGAGATGTGAGGGAATTATTCACGTGTCCACAGGCAATAATCCATATCTGGACGCCTCATTATTTGAATCGGGACTCTGTGATGGTATTCCAATGGTTGTTATTCAAAGTAGACAAGAACAAGCCAGCTCTTGTCTTCAAAGTAATGAAAAGTTACTCGTGAGTACTACCGATTACAGCGTTGTGATTAATTCAATAAAACGTCAATATTTGACCATAGGTGAAAGTATTAATCGCATCATTTCAGTTTTTTCAATTCAGACAAGGTAATGATTCGTGGATGAACTTCAGAAAATGCTCGCAGGAGAGCTCTATAACCCAAGTGATAACAATTTGAGTCTAATGCGTTCGCGAGCTAGGAAATTGCTCTATGCATTCAATCATTCTGCGTTTGAGGAACAAGAGAATCGATTGAATATTCTGTCAAACTTGCTAGGAAAAGCGGGTCATAACATCTCAATTCATCAAAACTTTTATTGTGATTATGGCTGTAATATCTATGTTGGCTCTAACTTTTTTGCTAATTATGATTGTGTCATTTTAGATTGTGCCGAAGTTCATTTTGGTGATAACTGTATGCTGGGACCGCAAGTGGGGATCTATACTGCGACGCATCCACTTGATCCCATTGAGCGAGCGAGTGGGGTTGAGTCTGCAAAACCTGTTCACATAGGAAATAATTGCTGGGTCGGTGGGCATGCGACGATAAACCCTGGCGTAACCTTAGGCAATAATGTGGTCGTTGCCTCTGGAAGTGTGGTCACTAAAAGCTTCGGTGACAATCTTGTCATTGGTGGTAATCCTGCTAGGGTGATTCGTGAACTTCAATGCTGATAGGTCACGTCACCAGAGCAAGGGAAAACGAAATGATGAAAAAACCGAAAAGGTTGTCATCCCATATCTACAAAGGGTTACGAGTGTGATCATTGGCGTTGAATCTAATCACGCGTGAACAACGTAACCCTGTCGTAGATAATATAATCAGTGAATACTAGGCAGAGAGTTCTTTTCTAAGGATTTCTACACCTGCACTTAATGCGTTCAGCTTGCCCGTTGCTACTTGGCGAGATAAAGGTGCCATGCCACAGTTGGTACAAGGATAGAGTTTATCTGCATCGACATACTTTAGCGCTTCTCTTAGGGTGTTGGCAACGTCCTCTGGAGTTTCGATGCTATTGCTCGCGACATCAATCGCTCCGACCATCACTTTTTTACCTCGAATCAGTTCAAGTAGTTCCATTGGCACATGAGAGTTGTGACATTCTAGTGAGATGATATCGATGTTAGATTTTTGCAGCTTAGGAAACACTTCTTCATATTGTCTCCATTCAGAGCCTAGCGACTTTTTCCAGTCGGTATTGGCTTTGATGCCGTAGCCATAGCAAATATGTACCGCCGTTTCGCATTTCAGCCCTTCAATTGCTCTTTCTAACGTTGCGATTCCCCAGTCATTGACCTCGTCAAAAAAGACATTAAATGCGGGCTCATCGAATTGGATAATATCAACACCTGCAGCTTCTAACTCTTTGGCTTCCTCGTTCAGAATTTTGGCAAATTCCCAGGCTAGTTTTTCACGACTTTTATAATGATCATCATAAAGTGTATCGATCATGGTCATAGGGCCAGGCAGCGCCCATTTAATAGGTTTGTTGGTTTGCTGACGTAAAAATTTGGCATCTTCAACAAAAACAGGTTTTTGGCGAGAAACTGCACCAACAACCGTTGGGACACTTGCATCATAACGATCACGAATTTTAACGGTTTTACGGTTCTCAAAATCCACACCGTTTAGATGCTCAATAAATGTCGTCACAAAATGCTGGCGTGTTTGTTCACCATCACTAACGATATCAATACCCGCTTGTTGCTGTTCTTGTAATGCTACGCGTAATGCATCGTGTTTTCCGTCAATGAGTTCCTGGCCTTCTAATTTCCAAGGAGACCAAAGTACTTCCGGTTGTGCAAGCCATGTTGGCTTAGGTAAGCTGCCCGCAGTTGAGGTAGGGAATAGTTTTTTCATAGTATAAGCCGTTGTATATTCGTTAATTATTAAGCGTAATTAGCAGACCATTGCTCAAGAACGGTTTGGTATGGTTTGATGAAGTGGTCTTCAGCAAATTTGCCCTGCACAATTGCCAATTGGCTGCGTTCTTCACGGTCGTAAATAATTTGTGTCAGTGAATGATCTTTGTTCTTCAAATTGGGTTGATAGGATTTACCCGCCGTAGTATGCGCATTATAAATTTCAGGTCGGTAAATCTTTTGAAATGTTTCCATTGTGCTTATCGTGCTTATAAGCTCAAGGTTCGTGTAGTCATTGAGCAAATCACCAAAGAAATAGAAAGCGAAAGGCGCCACACTATTTTCTGGCATAAAATACCGAACCTGTAATCCCATTTTTTTGAAATATTGCTCAGTCAATGAAGATTCATTTGGCTGGTATTCAAAACCCAGTACCGGATGCTGATTATCAGTGCGATGATAGATTTTGCTATCTGAAACACTGAGACAAATTACGGGCGGTTTCTTGAAATTATTTTTATAAGCTTCCGAGTTGACGAAAGACTTAAAGATATTCCCATGTAGAACACCGAAATTATCCGGAATGCTGAATTTAGCTTGATTTTTATTATGATCGAGAAGTAATACGCTAAAGTCGTAATCACGAACATAAGAAGAAAAATTATTGCCGACGATGCCTTCAATACGTTGATTGGTTTTATGATCAACAATATTTGTTTTCAATACCTCAATTGAAGGGAAAGTCTCGCCACTGCCATCAAGGTTGATATCAGCAGAGATGATTTCAAGCTCGACAGAATAACGGTCTCCGGTCGGATTATCCCAAGTCGCCAATGAATTAAAGCGATCATCAACCATTTTTAAAGCATTACGTAAATTCGCTTGACGATGTTCTCCCCGCGCCAAATTAGCAAAGTTGGTGGTTAAACGCGTGTTGTCTGAAGGATGATAATTTTCATCAAGACAGATGCTCTTAATGGTAAATGTGAAGTCTTTATTCATGGTGCTTTTCTATCCAACTTTTGAGGCCAAACCCAAGTTAATTCGGTGCGATTTCACTCAGGCTTTCTTTAATTATTTATTAAATAACCTAACTGACATTTAACTTATGTATGTTTTATAGTTATTTCCTGAGTGTTTTTTATAACCAGATGCTAGCTAGAAGAACAATGTTTTTACGTAATATGCAACATGAGAAATATTCATGATCAGTTTAACTTGTATGTATAAAACCCAGAAGTGAGCTGCTGTAGATTAGATTATCGGACTATTCCGTTAAGCATGTAGTTGCCAGGCTGCGTGATAAAGACGCTACCGATGTTTATATCAGAAGGCACCTAAAGCGAGTATCATCCTTTCGACACTCGAAGCTGATTATTGTCAATGTAATCGGTGGTAGGCTGTCATCGAGTTAATGCGACCATTATTCGTTCCCGACTGAGAGAGCTTCTAAGTTCATAGGTTGAATAAGAGTTCCTAGGCTGCTTTCCAGATCGATCAATGGCTGTTGGCTGATAACGATAATACTGCGGTTAGGTCTATCCAACTCCACAATTAATGTAAGGACTAAAGAAAAGGCTAAAGCAAACGGGATTGCTGCTATCATCGCCCGGCCTTGGTGTTGCGAGCCTACCTGAATCCCATTCAGTGAAATAGTCAAGAAGGTCAATATGCCTAACGTGATCCATATACTTACAGGTATGCGACCGCGCGTGCCTTTATTCACACGTTCTGAGTGAATATCTATCAACTCATTAAGTGAGTCGATGTAGAGCATTATCAGTGCTGGCGGTGTCGTTTCATGAGCCGCGACGGCTTGTTGCCACAAAGCAACGTGGATTTGTTCACTACGTTGGATTGCTTCAGGGATATCATATTGATTTTCAGAATTATTTTTTACGATTCGCAGTGACACGTATTCACGTAATAACTCACGGCTTTGGCTTCGGTAAGGCTCTGATAGCAGTGATGTCCGCAATACCGTTGTGCCAATGATATTAGATTCGGTTAAAACTATTTGTTTGCGATCTGCGGACTTGACTGCTGCCATACTGAAGGTAATGGCTAATATAAAGGCAAGCAGACTGGCTAACCCCGTTGCCATAGGGCCGATTGACTGATTGAAGGTTTCGCGGGAGAGTTTTCTCGCCATTCGATAACCAGTTTCGAAAATTAGGCAGATCAAAACAAAGATTACGAGAAGCACGAGGAATATCGACAATGAATCAATGGAAGAAGACAGCGACATATATCCTCCGAAGCAATTATTTTTTATAAGTATGGAACTGATTTCTTCTCTTTGTTTGACCTTTTTTAAGTTATTGGTTGCAACAAAAGTCGTTGTAAATTTGTCGCATTCTATTTTAATAACGTCATATTGATTAGAACTTATAGTCGATGTGCGATATTGAACGAAATTAAATCAACTCCATGTTTTCTGTGCCGTTTACGAATTGGGAGTAATCGCCGCTGGAGCGAATGCCCAACCATCCGCGAATGAACTCGTTGCGGTATCAAAAGCCTTGATTCGCTGGCATGAAATACTCTGATTGTCTGACGCAAATGCTATGGGGTGTCCCACATTACGTCACATTGGGCATCTATCGCTGACTTTAATAGTTCGATTAGTGGAAAGGCGCGGCGATTCAGGCTTACTGGCTGTTCAGATTGCGCTTCCTCTTCATCATTTTCTGCTTCCCAAGTGGCAGAGGTGTCTTTTTGAGCCGTTTTATTTTCAGCCGTTAGTGACGACGTTAACTTAGAAAGTGCCTCAGGAAGGTCTGGGGCAAGAATAGCACCGGGTACTGTGCCACTATGGCCCATCATCTTTATCATATGCAGGCCAATGTCACCGAACATCGTGACATTCGCATAGCTTTTGCAACGAAATGTAATAAGCATATACAGTTCCTGTTTTCACTTGATCGTTTTGAATCGATTAATCCCAAGAAGAGCCAACAGTGACTCCCGGTCTGGAACTATCCAGATCTGAGTCACGAAGTCGTATCGAAGAAAAACCTAAATAATCGTCGATTTATTCACTCTCCATTATCGGTTTGCGTCCTAAATGATGAGTTTTAGATAGTACTTTCGTTAAGGGGCAGAAGTCGTGCTCTTGTTATCCGCTTCTTGTAGCACTTTTGCAAGTACTTGATTATCTATAATGAACAGCCACCTACCGCGGTACGGTGTCATGAAGATAGCATTAGCTGCCAGTGGTTGCGTTCTATTACGTTGAACCCAGATAGTATAACCCGGCTCAGTGCTCAAAAATGCGTTTCTATCAGCCTTTGAGGATGAAATCAAATTCAACGGCTGCTCCAGTTTACCAGCAAAGCCAAAGGTGTTGTGATACTTACCAACGTACGAAACACTTTGTCCTTGGGATTGTAACTGGTGGATCTGACGGCCTGTCTCTGTGACGTCATAAACGTTACTTAATACTGGAGACAAGCTAGCTATCAAGGCGGATAAGCTCAACAGCAATGCACCGATGTTAAGCGCAAGACGATCAACAGGAAGGTTCTTCTTCCATAACAGCATCATGATCAACAGCGCGGGTAATAGCCCCCAAAACCAATAAACAGCAGTGACTTCTGTGCTGCGAAATGCTTTTTCAATCCATAGCGGGGCACTGAAAATGGCGACCGTAATTAGCGCAAGTATTCCTACGATAGCTGGTTCAGTTTTCATCTTTTGTGGATCTAATCGCTTCGCGATCCAAACAGCAATAAAAGGGAAAATCGGAAGTAAATAGTGAATCTGCTTTCCGCTGAAACAACTAAATATGCCAACGACAAACACAAACAACGAGAAACAAAAAGTATCTCTTCGTCCTACCCAAATCCATGGACGGGTGCGCCAAAAACTAATAAGGAAAAGCCACGGGAAAAGTAATGCGGGTAACAGTGCAATATACCAGTAAAAAGGTCGTGCATGAGCGAACGAGTTTTGCATCCGCCCGGCAGATTGTCCCCAGAAAATAGCCTTCGCGTATTCTTCTCCTCCGGATATTGCCGCTGGTACTGCCCAGAGTAAGACGATTCCAACTGCAATCCCCACAGTTTTGATAACTGCTTTGAAAAACGCTTTGTTAACAGAAGCAGGACTAGGATGCCAAAGACGTGCTAACAGCAGAAAAGGAATAAAATAAACGAAGATGACTGGTCCCTTAGTCAGCATTCCAAGTCCGAGGCACACCCCACTCAGAGAAGACCATATTCCACGATCAGTCTCGGTGTATCGCCAAAAAGTTAACATGGCAAGTTGAACAAATACCGCAAGTATTAGATCAAACATGATCATGCTTGAATACAGGAACCAACCAAGGAAACTGATCAGAATGAGAGGTGACAACCACTTTGCTTGTGGTGATTCTGGATAAATCTTCTCTGCCAGCTTCCCTACCAGGTAGAGGTTAAGCAAAGAAAAGCCGGGTACCACTATCCGAGTTACCGTATCGGATGTACCAAACAGGGACCAAACGACACTGAACAACCAGAACATAAACGGTGGTTTGTGATCGTACGGTAATCCATTGAGGTGTGGCACTAGCCAGTTGTTGTTGAACCACATTTCCCAAGCGACAGAAACGTAGCGGGTTTCGTCTATGGGGAAAATTGGTCGAAACCAGACGCTCACGGCAATGAAAAATATCGCGGCGAATAGTGCCAGAGCAGTGTACTGAATGTGTAGGGAGAGAGATGAGGTTGACTTCCGGAATGTCATTGTTGTTCCTGCTATTAAATGTCAATCGTAGTGGATGAGTCCAATCCATTCATTCTTATGGGTGATTAGCAGACCGCCTCATTCCACTAGAGCGTACTATATTTATATCTTGTTACATTTAGTTAGCATAGCAACCTATTTAAAACTATTGTCCTAAATTTCGAGGTGTTAAGTCGGAAATGTGAATCTATCAATCAGTTTTGTCTAAATTAGGCTTTTCAATTAAGTATTCTTTGTGAGTGGATCATTTCTCCACTTCACGCCATAAACGTAACCAAAATGCCCTTCCATTGTTGGTAGGCTGCAGTCTATATCGATGATTGTGTAGCGAGCGCCCAGTTTGATGGTTCTAAACACGATTATGTGATGCGATTTAAAGCGCCAAACGCCAGTGAATTTTGGCCGGTAACGGTTTACGCTAATGACACTCGTCCGATGGAACACAACGCGATGAATCGTCATAGCCGTGGCGACAGAACGTTAACACCGGATTCGGACGGTTACTACACTGCAGATACTAACGGCAATGAGGCAGACGATAACTTCCTGCCAATTCCGAACTAACCGTTCTACTCAATATTGCGTTTGTACGGACCGGATGAAGAGATTCAAAGCGGTGAATACCAGATGCCTGAAATCGTCAAAGTGAAGTAATGTCTTTTCGATTAGCACCCAATCTAACTGGTTGGGCGCGAATTTTTTGAAAATAGGGCGATTTTGATCCAAATCATAATTCCAAACTGACTTTAGGGTGTAAGCTGGAACGCAACTGGCTTTGGGCTGATGGTTGATTGGTGCCATTTAGTCCATAGTGAAATTCTGAAACCTCTCTTTATCTTCTAACTTTAAACATTAATAATAACCCCAACAGAACGAGATAGACTCCTATCAATATTAATTTACACAATAAAGGGTATTATTATGAAAAAACTATTCGTACTAACTGCTGGTATTTTAATGGCATCATCAGTATTTGCTTCAAATACAACCGTTACTGAAAAAACAAATATGGAAGTCGGCACTTACCAAAGTAGAGAACAAGCATTAAATGCAGGGTTTGATTTGTCGGATTCACTAAAATCGATGTCAGGAACACAATTAAGAAATAAACTTGGTTTGTTTAGTTACAGTAACGTAAGCAATATTAATATTGATGATAGTCAGGTCGTGATTAATGAGGTTGCTTATGCTCGCGATAATATCCAATATCGAGCAGTTCTTAATGTTGACTATCATTTCAACGCAATGAGACTACATGACTAATTATGTATCTCCTAGAAACAAAAAACACCTCAAAAAATTGTCTTGAATAAATTTGGGACAGGGATTTGTCCCCTATATTAAATCTTATTCTTTTCCAAGCTGACGTAAATTGAGTATTTCTACATATTAATCGCTTTATTTAATCTACGTCATATAGCTTTCCCATATGGGTGGATTGCCAATCGTGTTTTCGACCGTTTCGATAAATAGCTTTACGAGCGGAGGTTGATTCCGGTGCGGATACAAGGCATACAAGCCACCTGTATATGAAATTTTATAATCAGGTAATAACCGAATTAATTGCATCTCATCCATATGTTTTGTGAGCATTAATTGGCCAACGATAGCGTAGCCTAAACCTGACTGCGCTCCGTCCATCAGTAACTCTACTTCATTGACATGATAGCGGCTTTGAGCCGTAATGGTAACAGTATGCTCTTCTTCGTCTCTCATTGACGACAGTTGTACTTTGTTCATTTGGTAAGTGCCATTGGAATAAATAACTGCAGGTAAGGCAGCCAGATCTTCAGGAGTCTCTGGATAGCCGTACTCGGACACAAACTCTTTTGATGCAAGTAAAAGTAATTGATGATCCGCGAGTTTTTTTGCTACCAGATTAGAGTCTACCGGGTTTCCAACTCTAAAAGCTAAATCAAACCGCTCTCCAATGAGATCAACCTTTCGATCATTTAGTACGATTTCAACACTGACCTCGGGGTATTTTTTCAGAAAAGCAACGATACAGTCTTTGAGGTATTTCCGACCAAAGAGCGATGTACTGGAAATTCTAAGGTTACCTTTGGGTGTATCACTAAACGTATCTGCAAGTAGCCGGGTTTTGTCTAAGACATCCCGGACTTGCTGCGCTTGTTTGACGATTACTTCACCAGCTGGAGTTAGTGACAGAGACCTCGTTGAGCGGTTAAGCAGCCTGAGACCAAGGGACTCCTCTAGTTTTCTTATCTGTTTGGATAGGACTGAGCGGTCAATGCCACGCGCGTCTGCAGCCTGTGCGAATGAGCCCTGGATAGAAACTTCGAGTAGCAGATCCAATCTACTTGCAAGATCCATGAGTATACCTACGTGATTACCTGAACGTTCAAT
The DNA here is from genome assembly GCF_054064025.1 of Vibrio limimangrovi. Taxonomy (NCBI): domain Bacteria; kingdom Pseudomonadati; phylum Pseudomonadota; class Gammaproteobacteria; order Vibrionales; family Vibrionaceae; genus Vibrio; species Vibrio limimangrovi. The sequence goes on along the minus strand of NZ_JBSUGF010000006.1, from coordinate 368,305 downwards.
GTGACAGATATTATCAATATTTAAATTGTCGTTACAATAAGGTTGTTGCGATTAAACATGGGATAACGTGTGAAGTTGATGATCCTGAAATTTTCAACAAAATGATTGATTATCAGTTGATATATTTTAAAAGGAAATGGAATAAAATTACACTAATTAACGGTTGACTAGTTTTAGGTGATGGAAATTGAACTGACTATTTAATTATCTTGAAGGAAGTTAATGAAAGCTAAATATAAAAAAGCGGACTGAAAATCAGTCCGCATTAGGGGGAGTCAAGCCCATTTAAACGATCGCAGTTATTATCGTTGAATTTCAGTTAACTTAATAACCGAGCCCCTAAAATCTTGATTCCTTGATTAAGCTTCACGCTCGGTTAAATTAAGAGCTAAACTCGCCGTGTGGATCAATAACGAATTTCTTCGCTGCTCCACCATCAAAATCGGCATAGCCTTGCGGTGCTTGATCGAGTGAAATCATTTGTACGTTTACCGCATCAGCGATTTTTACTTTATCGAACAAAATTGATTGCATCAGACCACGGTGATATTTCATTACAGGGCATTGGCCAGTATGGAATGAATGAGATTTCGCCCAGCCCAAACCAAAGCGCATGCTCAGCGCACCTTGTTTAGCCGCTTCGTCTTTCGCACCCGGATCGTCCGTAACGTATAGACCAGGAATACCAATCGAACCACCTGCACGAGTTATCTGCATCGCTGAGTTCAGTACCGTAGCTGGAGCTTCTTGAGTATGGCCGCCACAGCCACATCCATGTGCTTCGAAACCAACACAGTCAACAAAACAGTCAACTTCACGCTCATTAAGAATAGCTTCAATTTTGTCTTCCATGCTGCCGTCTTCACGTAGATCAATGGTTTCGCAACCAAAACTACGTGCTTGCTCTAGACGATCAGGGATCATGTCTCCAACGATGACACATGCTGCGCCAAGTAGTTGCGCCGATACTGCTGCTGCCAGACCAACAGGGCCTGCGCCTGCAATATAAACCGTTGAACCAGGGCCTACGCCAGCGGTTACACAACCGTGGAAACCTGTAGGGAAGATATCAGACAGTAGTGTTAAATCCTGAATTTTCTCTCTTGCCTGATCTGGGTCTGGGAACTTAAGTAAGTTAAAGTCTGCATATGGGATCATCACGTATTCTGATTGACCGCCAACCCAGCCGCCCATATCAACATAACCGTATGCCGCACCAGGACGAGCAGGGTTTACATTGAGACAGATACCAGTCATTCCAGATTTACAGTTGCGGCAACGGCCACAAGCGATGTTAAACGGTACTGAAACGATATCGCCAACATCAACAAATTCGACATCGCGGCCTTTTTCTAAAATGATACCTGTGATTTCATGGCCGAGTACTAGGCCTTCCTCAGCGGTCGTACGTCCACGTACCATATGTTGGTCGCTGCCACAGATATTTGTCGTCAGCACTTTAAGGATCACGCCGTGTTCACACTTACGATTGCCTAACGCGAGTTCCGGATAAGGGATCGACTCGACAGCAACTTTGCCCGGGCCTTTGTATACAACGGCGCGGTTTGATTTTTCGTAGGACATAAGGTCTCCTTGTTGAGGCGTATTATAGTTCTAGTGGTTCCTTTACCAGTGAAATCCCTTAACGATGACTACAGCGTATAATTAACCTATTTATCAGACCATTAAGGCGACTTTAGCCCACGGTGAAAACAGCATCACAGCTCATGTTAGTTAAGATTTATTGGTGCTTTTGTTTACTTTCATGTCGGAGAATAGCGCTCACGCAATGCACATATATGTCGCATTGCGCCGTATTTTGGTGCGTTTACGACGCGAATGGGATAAGAAAATTGATGCTGAGATCAAGCTCACAAGTACGCGATGAAGTGAGTCAGAGTGGTAAAAAAGACCGAATTAGGCACGTTATTTGTCGATTTTAGAAAAACCAAGTCGGCTGGTTATCCGGACAAGGGGGTATATCTTTACAGGCAGAAATGGCCACTCAGCGCTTTTCATCTTTACTGGGTTCGTTATGATAGCGAGACTAATTTTGTCATTTTTGCAATAAACGGAATTGAGATGCTGACACGATCCGATGATCTCGAAATACTGGTAAATGTCATAGACAGTGGCAGTTTTTCACAAGCCGCTGAAGTGTTGGGTATTCAAGTTGCCAAAGTCTCCCGCTCAGTGAGCCGAGTAGAAAAGCAGCTGGGAATAACCATCTTAAATCGAACGACTCGTCGCTTAGAGTTAACGGAAGAAGGTAAGCGATTTGTAGATTCGGTTCGCTCTGGTTTACAGCATCTTCGTCAGGCCGAAGAAGACTTGGTCATAAGCCGAGAATTGCCGCGCGGAAAGCTTCGGGTTGATGCCGCCAGTCCGTTTATGTTGAATCAACTGGTTCCTATTGCCCAAGAATTCAGGAATACCTATCCCGATATTGAGCTAGAGTTGTCTTCCAACGAAGGTTACGTCGATCTGCTGGAAAAGCGCACGGATGTGGCCATCCGTATCGGTAAGCTGTCGGATTCCTCTCTGCATTCTTCATTTTTAGGTAAGAGTGCTTTGTTTGTTGTCGCATCTCCCGATTACCTCGCCAGAAGAGGCTTTCCTTTTATACCTGGAGATCTCAAGCAACACGATATCATTGGCTTTACTTCTCCCAGAGCTTTGAATGTATGGCCAGTACAAGGTGTTGATCATATTGAACCCACTATCGCCTGCAGCAGCGGTGAAACAGTTCGCCAGCTTGTTCTGTCTGGTAATGGCATCAGTTGTCTTTCTGGATATATGGTGAATAAAGATATAGCTGCAGGGCGCTTAGTGGTACTTTTGGATTCGTATACTAAGACGTCATCTGAGCGAGAGTTAATTAATGCGGTGTACTACAAGTCTTCCCATGTCGCGCGTCGCATATCGGCATTTATTGATTTTATTAAACCCCGGCTTACGCTGTAAGAGCGGCCAGCTGTAAAATTGCTACTTTTGCAATTATTGCAAAAATATTTTGTCTTTTCGTTTGTTAATCGGTCTATGGTTCGCTGCTAAAATCCTCGGCATAAACGAGTATTCACAGATTAGTTGAGGAACTTATGACTGACGCATTATTTCAACCGCTTAAAGTAGGTCGTTTTCAGTTGTCTAACCGGATTGTTATGCCTCCGATGACTCGTTCGAGGGCAAGTCAACCAGGCAACGTGGCCAATGAATTGATGGCCCAATACTACGCTCAACGTGCGAGTGCGGGTTTGATTGTTGCGGAAGGCACACAAATTTCTCCTATGGGTCAAGGGTATGCCTGGACTCCGGGTATTTATAGCCAGAAGCAAATTGAAGGCTGGAAACTGGTTACAGACGCAGTACACGCAAAAGGTGGCACAATCTTCGCTCAACTGTGGCATGTTGGTCGCGTTACACACCCGGATAATATCGGCGGTAATAAGCCGATTTCGTCTTCGGCACTTAAGGCTGAAAACGTAAAAGTGTTTATCGACAACGGTACTGACGAACCTGGTTTTGTTGATGTTGTAGAACCACGTGAAATGACCAAAGAAGATATTAAGCAAGTGATTGAAGAATATCGTCAGGCAGCAGTCAATGCAGTTGAAGCTGGTTTTGATGGTATAGAATTGCATGCCGCTAACGGCTACTTAGTAAACCAATTTATTGATTCAGAAGCGAATAACCGCAGTGATGAATACGGTGGCTGCATCGAAAACCGTTTACGTTTCTTGGGTGAAGTTGTTGAAGCAATGACAGATGAGATTGGTGCAGATCGCGTAGGCGTTCGTTTGGCTCCATTTACCTCGCTAAATGGCACGATTGATAAAACGCCCGTTGAAACCTACACCGCTGCGGCAGCACTACTGAACAAGCTTAACGTGGTTTACATGCATATTGCAGAAGTTGACTGGGATGATGCTCCAGATACACCTGCAGAGTTTAAGCGTGCTGTGCGCGATGCATACCAAGGTGTCATTATCTACGCGGGTCGTTACGACAGTGAAAAAGCCGTAAACACAATAGAATCGGGGTTAGCGGATATGATTGGATTCGGGCGTCCATTTGTATCAAATCCTGATCTCCCGGCTCGAATTAAACATGGTTACCCACTGGCTACACATGATCCAGCAACACTGTTTGGTGGGAGCGAAAAAGGCCTAACTGATTATCCGGTGTATTCGGCCAATTAACCCGACAGTAAGTCACAATTGTTTTAAGGCCTCTTTCATAGAGGTCTTTTTTATCTACACGATAGCACGGTCAGTTTATTCCTCGTGTTCATCTATTTTCCTATACAATTCAATCACAATTAACGAATCGCCATTTATATAGGGATATTTTCATGTTTCTTGAAGCCACGATATGGATTTGGCTGCCACTTTTTCTTGCGATAGGAGCGGCATTCACACGGCACAAGTCAGCAATGTTGCTATTGTTGGCGGTGACGTTAGTGAGCGCGTTAATTGTTAAACGTATCGAGCCTATTGCTTTTATTACTTCTCTGGTCGCGCTTGGTATCGCTTATAAGCTGCCAGAATTTGCTGACAGGCAGAGAGGGAAGCCAATTTATTTATTCGGTTGGATTACAGTATTGATTTGGTGTGCGATGTTATTTACCCATCTCATGCCGGGATTCAATAACCTGCAAGTGCTCGATAAGGTTTTCGCTGGTCCACAAAGTATTCCTTTTTCGATGTATTTGAATTTGGATAAGCCGCTTGCTTTTTTTGCGCTTCTTTTCGCTTATCCGGTACTATTGGGGAGTGAAAAGCGAGTTGAGCTTCAACGGCTTTCTGTCATTCTTATTCTCTTGTTCGTTTTATTTCCGATAGCGTGTTTGTTGGGAGTGTTAAAAGTTGAGATAAGTCTGCCAAACTGGTGGTGGTTATTTGCAATCAATAACTTAATGATCACCTGTGTTGCGGAAGAAGCTTTGTTTCGGGGATTTATCCAACAATCATTAAGTCGCCGTTTCAACTGGATGATAGGGTTAGCCATTGCAAGTGTATTATTTGGCGTAGCGCATATTGCTGGTGGAGGATTACTGGTCTTATTCGCAACGCTGGCTGGATTAGGTTATGGCTTAGTTTTCCATTTTACCGGGCGTCTTTGGTGTGCGGTCTTAGTGCACTTCCTTTTCAACTTTGTTCATCTTCTTTTCTTTACTTATCCGGCCGTAGCGCGTTGAGTCTGCATCCTGACACTTAGTCAGTAAGAACAAGATCGCCAAAAAACCGTGGCCAATGTTACTTGGCCACAATGGTTAAGTTTTTTTGGTTGGATTAAACCGCTAATTCTCTGGCAGTCTTGATATAGATATCGCGCAGTTTCAAGGCTATTTCCCCCGGTTTTCCATTGCCAATTGGTTTATCATCGATAGCAACAACAGGCCACACAAAGGTCGTTGCAGAGCTGATAAACGCTTCTTTTGCTAGATACGCTTCTTCTATTGTGAAAAAACGTTCTTCAATGGTTAGGCACAACTCTTTAGCGAGTGTCATCAATGATGCGCGAGTAATGCCGTGTAGAATATCATTACTTAAAGGGCGAGTGACCAATACATTGTCTTTCGTAACAATGTAAGCGTTACTTGAGCCACCTTCAGTGACAAAACCATCTTCAATCAGCCATACGTCTTCTGCACCAGCAGCATATGCTGCCTGTTTCGCCAAACACGCAGGTAGCAAACTGGTTGTTTTGATATCACGACGACGCCAGCGAATATCATCAAACGAAATCACTTTGATCCCGGTCTGAGCTTTCGGGCTATCAATTAAACCGCGCGATTGAGTAAACAGCACCAGTGTTGGTTCAATATCTTTGCTATATGAAAAATCGCGATCGCCTTCGTCGCCGCGAGTTAACTGGAGGTAGATACCGCCTTCGACTAAGCCATTTTTTTCAATCAGCTGTCGTTGAATATCCATCAACTGCTCGCCAGTTACTGGCATTTTAATTCCAAGTTCTTTAGATGAACGTTCTAAGCGGGCGAGGTGGCCTTGATGGTCAATCAATTTTCCATCCAATACTGCGGTTACTTCATAGACAGCGTCGGCAAAAAGAAATCCTCTGTCAAATATTGAAATTTTTGCTTCGCTTTCAGCAAGATACTCTCCATTGAGATATACAATACGTTCCATTTTCCCCCCTTATCCCCACAATTCGCTGTGGAAAGGCAGCATCGAATTATTTTCAAATTCAAAGCCGTTTTCGATATCTTCACTTAGCAGTAGTGGACCATCTAAATCGACAACTTCTGCTCCTTGGGCGACGACAAATGCAGGTGCCATACTTAATGATGAAGCCACCATACAACCGACCATAATACGTAAACCAGCCTCTTCAGCTTGTTCTTTAAGGGCCAGTGCTTCGGTTAAACCGCCTGTTTTATCCAGCTTTATATTGATCATGTCATATCGACCAATCACTTTATTAAGGCTCATTCGGTCATGACAAGACTCGTCGGCACAAATTGCAATCGGGCGCTCAAGTTCATCAAGTACATGATCGTCATCAGCATGAAATGGCTGCTCAATCATTGAAACATCAAGTTTTATAAGCTCAGGAATAAGCTGCTGATATGTCTCTACCGTCCACGCTTCATTTGCATCCAGAATGATCGCAGAATTTGGTGCGCCACGGCGAACGGCTTGAACACGCGCGAGATCATCCGGACCGCCTAACTTCAGCTTAAGCAGCGGTCGATGCGAATGTTCTATTGCCTTTTTTTCCATGTTTTCGGGCGTATCTAGTGAAAGTGTATATGCGGTAGTTAAGCTTTTTGCGACCACATCAATGTTATTCCAGATAGATTGCTTGGCCTGTTTACATTCCAAATCCCACATTGCGCAGTCTACTGCATTACGAGCTGCACCCGACGGTAGCAGTGGTTGCAAATCTTCGCGGCTAATTCCCGTTTCAATTTTTGGAATAATGCCCTCAATCTGAGCCAATACGTTTTGAATGGATTCACCGTATCGTCCGTAAGGGACGCATTCTCCGCGCCCCATTACACCTTGATGCTCGATCTCAACAATCACGGTCTCAGCATGGGTTTTACTACCACGAGAGATAGTAAAACTACCAAGAATAGGCCAACTTTTTGTATAAAGACTAACCTTCATTACAGCCCCGCTAATTTATCTACAATACGAGCAACACCTTGACGGAATGGGTCGACAACTGGCAAGCCTACTTCAGACTCAACTTTGTCCATATACTCTAACGCTTCGCTCTCAGTCAGTCCTGAGGTGTTGATCGAAACACCAACAAATTCAACATTTGGGTTTGTTAACTTGGCCGTTGCGATGTTCGCTTCCATGCATGTTTTAATGCCCGGCAATTGATAATCAGGCAGACCGCGCATATGAGTTCTGGTTGGTTCATGACACAAAACTAAAGCGTCTGCTTGTGAACCATGGATAAGACCCGTAGTCACACCAGCAAAAGAAGCATGGAATAGTGAGCCTTGACCTTCAATGACGTCCCAATGTTGTGGATCATTATCCGGAGTGATCGTCTCAATGGCACCTGCAATGAAATCTGCAACTACGCAGTCTGCACTCACACCGTCACCGGTAATTAGGATGCCTGTTTGACCAGTAGCGCGGAAATCGGCATCAATGCCTCGGGCTTTCATCTCTTTTTCAATTGCCAGAGAGGTATACATTTTACCTACAGAACAATCCGTACCTACGGTAAGTAAGCGTTTACCGGTACGCTTTTTGCCGTTAGCAACTGGGTAAACTTGTGTCGGGTAACGAACGTCAAACAGGCTACAACCATTTTTCTTCGCACATTCAACCAGTTCAGGGATGTCACTTAGCTTGTTGTGCAAGCCTGCGGCTATATCCATCCCGGATTCTAACGCTTCGAGCAGTATTGAAATCCACTCTTTAGAAATGATGCCACCGCGGTTGGCGACACCAATGACTAAGGTTTTTGCACCTGCTTCAACGGCCTGTGCAACACTTAAATCGTCAAGACCCACATCAGCATTACAGCCCTCTAAGCGTAACTGACCAACACAATATTCTGGACGCCATGTTTTAATTCCTTGAGCCACTTTCGCAGCGAGAGAATCTGCAGCATCACCCAAAAATAATAGATAAGGTTGTTTAAGTTCCATCTTACGTTTACTCCATTTCGTTAAACTGGTTTGGTTATAGCCATTAATATTGCTTCTTAATACAAACTACAGTGCAAAATCCGTGACAGCAATATCTAAAATGGCATGAGTATATTTAAATTATAAGCAATTTAACCTGATTTAAAGCGTTAATTATTCATTTAAATCTTAAATTATGAATAAAAATTCATTTTATTTAAATTTCATAATATTCTGAATTGTTATCTAATATTAGACTTTACGTAAAGTTTATTCCTCCAGCCGCAACAGATTCTTTTCTTACGAAATCAATTCAACGCCGTATCTATAAAATATAGTCTTGATTGTTTTTTGGTCATTTATGCCATTTTTAAATAAATAAATAGATAATTCTGTTATGTGATTTAGTTCAAATTTATTCAGTAATTTCAATAAAACTCCAACAACGTTCGAGATGTTTATCAACATTTATGCACTAAAAATGCGCAAAAAGATTGATTTTGGTGCGTATATAGCTTAAATGTGTATTAATTGTTAAATTGAATGTCATGCTGAATCTTACTTGTAGACTCAGGTTGAATTTGGGTTGGATTTTATTAATAACCAAATTTCTACACAATTATGGAATAATGTATAGATTTTGATGTGGCTGAGCCGAACATATAGGATGAATTTTTCTTTAGAATATTTATCTATAAAATTCCTGACTGTTGTTCATATATGCCAGTTGTTAAGATAGTTTTGATATGGTCTGCATATTGCTTAGATTGCCTCAAGCATATTTGTCTTGAAGTTAATCGGAGTGAGTTAAATGGAATTAATACAGCAGTTTATTGGGCAAGTTAATGGGGTTGTGTGGGGTGTTCCCATGCTTGTCATGATCCTGGGTATCGGAATTTACTTGAATATTGGCCTTAAGTTTATGCCGCTATTCAACATTGGCCGAGCATTCAAATTAATGTGGAATGGTCGCCAATCCAGTGAAAGTAGTGAGGGAGAAATCCCTCCTTTTCAAGCTTTGATGACCGCTCTGTCTGCAACAGTCGGTACAGGTAATATTGCCGGAGTTGCAACGGCAGTGTTTGTTGGTGGGCCAGGAGCCTTGTTCTGGATGTGGGTAACTGCATTGCTGGGGATGGCAACAAAATATGCAGAAGCAGTATTGGCGGTAAAGTATCGCGAAACTGACGCAAAAGGCAGTTTCGTGGGTGGCCCTATGTACTACATAAAAAATGGTATGGGTAAGAAGTGGGCTTGGCTGGGTACAGCGTTTGCAGTGTTTGGCACATTTGCCTGCTTTGGGATCGGTAATGGCGTACAAATCAACTCGATCGCTCAAGTGATGGAAAGTACGTTCAGCTTCTCACCATTACTTGTCGGCATTGTCGTAATGATTTTATCTGGCGCTGTGCTACTTGGTGGTGTTAAGCGTATTGGGGCATTTGCAGGTTCGCTGGTACCGATCATGGGTATTGCTTATGTTGGCTGTGGCGTGGTTATTCTTATCATGAATGTTGACCAGATTGGTGATGCGTTAGCACTCGTTGTTCAACACGCGTTTACACCAACGTCGGCACAGGGTGGTTTTGCTGGTGCAACGGTATGGATGGCAATTCGATTCGGCGTAGCTCGTGGTATTTTCTCAAACGAGGCTGGTCTGGGGTCGGCTCCTATTGCTCATGCTACTGCGCAGACAAATGATCCTGTCCGTCAAGGGTTTATCGCTATGTTAGGTACGTTCATCGATACCATTTTAATTTGTAGCATCACAGGTTTGGTCATCATCATTTCGGGTCAATGGACTGGCAGTGAATCAGGTGCAGCTTTAACTTCAGCGGCCTTCGACCAAGTTTTGCCTGGTTTTGGCAGCTATCTGGTGGCAATTAGCCTGGCAATATTCGCCTTTACCACGATAGTTGGCTGGTCTGTATATGGTGAACGTTGTGCGTCTTATTTATTCGGTTCGAAAGCGGTCATGCCTTTCAGAGTCATTTTTGTATTGGTATTACCTATTGGTGCAACGATGGAACTGGATTTTATTTGGCTGCTTAGCGATACGTTAAACGCAATGATGGCGATCCCTAACTTAATTGCGTTACTGGCTTTGAGCCCAGTTGTATACAAGTTGACGAGGGAATTCTTCGCAGAAGAAACCTCTCAACGCATCGCGGAAGAAGAAGTATAACCGCAAAAGAAGTAGCTCAGCACAACATATTCCCCATCAAAAATGGTGTTGGCTGAGCTGCCAAGGAAGAGATGTAATACAGGAAAGAGTTAATGATTACTGCAGAAGCTGTTATCAATCTAAAAGCACTTAGCGATAACTACAACTTACTTAAGAAAAAATGCGCTAACAAATCGGTTGTCGCTGTCATCAAAGGAGATGCATACGGGCACAATGCGGTAAAAACGGCTCAAACGTTGACACAAGCCGACATGTTTGCGGTGTCGCGCATCGAAGAAGCGCTAGAACTAAGAAGCGAAGGAATTAAGCAGCCAATATTACTTCTTGAAGGCTGTTTCTGTAAAACTGACCTCGAAACGGCAGCTCGCGAAGGTTTCCACACTGCGATTCACTGTAAAGAGCAGCTGGAAGATCTTAAGCATGCGGAGATTACTCAGCCTCTTACTGTCTGGCTTAAGCTCGATACAGGTATGCACAGATTAGGTGTCCAACCTTGCGAACTCAATGATTATGTTCAACAAATTGAAGCAACGAATAAGCTATCAGGGCAAGTAGGGTTCATGAGCCACTTTAGCTGTGCTGACGATTTATCTTCTTCTGTAACACAAAAACAGATCGATCTGTTTCTTTCGCAAACCGCCGGTTTCCCTGGGCCGAAAACGTTAGCCAACTCTGCGGGCATTTTATATTGGACTGACTCTCATTTAGACTACATGCGCACGGGTATTGCACTTTATGGGATCAGCCCGAATGAAAATGAAACGGGTAAGCAGCATGGTTTACGTTGCGTAATGGCGCTGAATTCCAAACTCATTGCTATTCGTGAACATAAGGCGAACCAACCTGTTGGTTATGGAGAAAGCTGGACATCAAACCGTGACACCTACATCGGTGTAGTAGCGATGGGATACGGGGATGGATATCCTCGAAGTGCTCCGGAAGGTACACCTGTCTATATTAATGGACGCATGGTGCCTATCTCAGGCCGCGTATCGATGGATATGATTACCGTTGATTTAGGGCCTGATGCACGTGATAAAGTAGGAGACAACGTTGAGTTCTGGGGTGAAAACTTACCTATTGAGAAGGTTGCTAAACATATCGGTACTATCCCCTATGAGCTTGTTATCAAACTGACTAAGCGTGTCCGTAAAACGTACGTCGAAGTGTAATAACAAACCCCTTGCGATAAGAACAATGCTACGGATACCCTGATCATAAGTACAAATCTCAACATGGATACTATGACAAAGTCAGGAATATCCGTACTTACTCATCGGTCAATCGTTCAAGCAAGGGGTCTACTTTTTGCAGCTAATCAAGGCCGCGATAATTAGTCCAATACCAATGCCGGAAATCAGCGCTCCGACGAAGGCGAGTACCGAGTGTTGGAGAAAGATCATACCCACTCCTAAACCAAGTAATGTGCCACCACCGATAGCCCAGTTACTTTTGTCTTTGGTATTTGTCTCATTAACCATCATGCCACTCCTTAACCGAGTTTCTGTGACTAACTATAGCTGAGGAATGGCTAATAACGGCGTTTATTACTGAATAAAAGCACGAAAAGGTGAACGGTGAGGGACACTCTAAAATGCGACATTAAACCAAATGTATTTCAGAGGTATGCACTAAAATTAGAGTAAAAGAACTCATCCTTGAAGGCGTGGTTATACGTTGTGCCTGAACGGCGAATAGCATTACACGAGGATGAACGGAGAAGTCATCGATTTAAGTGTAAGGAGCCGACATGTTCGAGGTTTTCACACGTCTTGCTGACTGGATGACATACCAACTATTTGCTTTGCAACCAAATACCAAAGTGGCGGATGCTATTCACTTCTTTATTGAAGATGTCAGTAAAATTATGGTGTTGTTGGTTGTAATGATATACGTGATAGCCCTGTTTAGAGCATCGTTAAACGTTGAAAAAGTACGGTTTTATCTCGCGGGTAAACGGCGTTTATTCGGTTATCTTGCAGGCAGTTTTTTTGGGGCCATCACCCCGTTTTGTTCCTGCTCGAGTATTCCGATATTTTTGGGGTTCACCTCTGCTGGTATCCCGATAGGCATTACGATGGCATTTTTAATTACCTCACCATTAATCAATGAAATCGCCGTCTTGTTGCTATTTAGTCTGCTTGGATGGAAGTTCACTGTCATGTACGTCGTGATCGGGATGCTAATAGGTATATTAAGTGGCTGGTTGCTAGACGCTATTGGTGCCCAGCGCTGGCTACAACCTCTGGCCACCAAGGCAATGAACAATGCTAAAAATCCTCAACAAAGTCACGTTTATCACGGTTCGAATGAGAGTTCTGGGATGACGCTGACTGAACGTCATGGTTTTGCGAAACAAGAAATGGCTGAGATCGTAGGTCGCGTGTGGAAGTGGGTGTTTATTGGCGTCGGTGTCGGAGCGGGACTACATGGCTTTGTGCCTGACGGTTGGATTGAAACCTATTTAGGTGCTGGCCAGTGGTGGTCGGTTCCTGCGTCGGTACTCATAGGTATTCCACTTTATTCAAATGCCACCGGCGTGATACCCGTGATGGAAAGTCTGCTTAGAAATGGGTTACCGATCGGGACAACCTTGGCGTTTTGTATGAGTACGGTAGCGGCAAGTATTCCTGAATTTGTCATGCTAAAACAAGTCATGCAGTGGCGACTGCTTGGCATACTTTTCGGACTGTTACTTCTCGCGTTCACTTTAATGGGATGGATATTTAATTTACCAGTGTGGCAATTTTAGGAGACGAATATGAAAGTGTTTAAAGTGCTGGGTTCTGGCTGTGCGAACTGCGTTAATACGGCAAAGCTCATCGAGAAAATCGCAGCAGAGCAAGGGGTTGAAGTTGAAGTGAAAAAAGTGACGGATATGGAAACCATCATGAGTTACGGGGTAATGTCAACGCCTGCAGTGGTAATGGATGAAGAGGTGGTACATGCTGGCGGAGTCCCTCAAGCTGAAAAGATTCAATCCTGGATCACTTGCTGAAAATGAGTCCAAAGGCTGCCATACTCAGCCTTTGGACGTTAGCTGATTTTATGAATTCATCACGGTATTCGGCAGCCAGGTTACCAGATCAGGGAACATCATTACGATACACAGGACCAGCAGCTGAACCAGGATAAATGGCGTGACTGACTTATAAATGTCCAGCATGGTAATGCCTTTAGGTGCGATGCCTTTCAGGTAGAAAAGTGCAAAGCCATATGGCGGTGTTTGAACGGCGATAACGATGTTCAGGATCATCAGTACACCAAACCAGATAGGGTCGTAGCCCAGAGCAACGGCCACTGGCGTAAAGATGGGTGCACACATCAGTACAATGATGAACTCATCAATGATGAAGCCAAGGAGTAACATGATGATCTGGAACATAATGATGATCATGATTGGCGGCAGGTCTAGGTTGGAGGTGATATCTGAAACCATGCCTTGTACGCCCATCAGAAGATGGAAGTTACTGAATACTGATGCGCCAAGAATGATCCACATTGCTACGCTGACCAAAGTCGCAGTCTGGAGGCCTGCTTTCTGAACCATTGCTGGTTTAAAACGCTTAAACAGGATAGACAGAATAATTGCGCCGACCACACCGATAGCGCCAGATTCTGTTGGCGTTGCGATACCAGCGATAATACTGCCCAACACGGCAACAATCAAAAGAAGGGAAGATGCACCGTCGCGGATGGTTTTGAACAGCTCATAACCTTTCGGGATCTCAATGTCATCATTGTCCACATCCAGTGGTGCACGGTCAGGGTTCAATTTACATGAAATAACCACATAGCTGATCAGAAGCACAATAGTGATAAGGGCTGGCACCATTGCGCCTAAAAACATCTTACCTACCGAGTTTTGTGTCGCAGAGGCAAACATGATCATCGGGATACTTGGTGGGATCAGAATGCCTAAAGAACCGCCCGCCATGATGACACCCAGTGCCAGACGTTTGTCATAGCCGCGCTCAAGCATAGGTTTAAGGGCGATACTGCTCGATGTCATGATACCTGCACCGATAATGCCGACCATTGCGCCGATCATTGAACAGACACCGATCACGCTGATAGCAAGTGAGCCGCGAATACGTCCGATCACTAACTGACTTGCGTTAAACATGGCGTCCCCGATCCCAGATCGTGTAAGAATCTGACCCATGTAGATATATAGAGGGATTGCCAGAAGAATAAAGTTAAAAAACGTACTCTCGACGGTGGTCGGAATAATATTAAATAAACCATCTCCCCAGGTCATGTAGCCAACGCCCATGGCGATTGCTGCTAGTGCGAGCCCGACTTGTGCTCCCAAAGCAAAAGCGGTAAGGATACAGGCCAATAATACGCCTGTTAGTACTTCAATCTCCATATGCCACTTCCTCTGTGATTTGCTCTTTCTTAACTTTTGTTGAATCTATTTTAAATGGCTGTTCTTCCAGACTATTGGATGAGTCGCCAGTTGCCTGTTGAAGGAGTATTCTGCCTGTCAGTAGGTAAAAAATATTGCAGATGATTTGTACAGAGTACTGAGCAATAAAAATGACAGCAGATACGGTAATCATCAGCCAGAAATGATGTAAAGGTGGAGCCCATTCACTTTGAGTGCGGTAGTTCAGCTCCAGGCTTTCGAAAAACATCCCACTGCACACTTTTGCCATCACAACTAAGAAACCAATGGCTAGGACGGCTGTTAACAAGTCGAAACTGCGTCGAACTCTTTCGGAAACCTTAGCGTGAATAATATCGACGTTGATATGAGCGCCTTTTTGTTGTGCATAAGCGCCGCCGAGTGCTGAGATATAACCGAACAGAAACAGAGAGGTGTCATACCCCCATATTGTTGGTTGGTCCAGAACGTATCGTGCGAATACTTCGTATGCGACAACCGAAGCGAGTATTGGCAGAAGGTAGGCGACTGAACGTCCGATACCTCTAATTAAACTCTGAACGATTCGGCAGTATCCGATAAGAATTTTTTCAATCATGTGGCCTCCTTGCAAACAGAAAGATAGAGGTGGAACCAAGTCCACCTCAATATTCTTCATTACTGTTTTTCCAGTATGTCGATAAGCTGTTTAGAGTATTTGTCCTCTGCTGCGTATTCTGCAGCAAGTGACTTACCAGCTTCTTTCCATGCTTTTTTATCCGCTTCAGATGGTTCTGGGCTCCACTTCAGGCCTTTCGCTTCCATGTCAGCAATTGCCTGAGATTCCCAAAGGATAGATTTGGTCATTTGTTCTTGAGCGTGAACCGTAGTTGCGGCTTTCACGATGGCTTGAAGATCCGGAGATAATTTTGCCCACGCTTTCTTGTTCACGACAATCGGCAGTACCTGTGCGCCAGCCAATGGCAGTGGGTACATGTATTTCGCCACTTCAACGTGGTTACCGTCGCGGTGGTCAATCATGTTTGAACCAATCGAACCGTCGATAACACCCGTTGCCAGAGAGGTATAGATTTCGCTCCATGCCAGTGAAACAGGAGAGGCACCAAGGTTTCTCAGGAACTTGCCGTAAGCACCTGGTGCGCGGATTTTCATGCCTTTAAAGTCTTCAACAGACTTAATTTCTTCTTTAGTGATGATGTATACAGGAGGCTGAATGTACGGGTCCAACCAAACCATATTTTGTGAACCGTAGGCTTCTGTCAGAACATCAGACCAACCCTTCTCATGGAATAGTGTTGAAAGTTCACCAACATCAGCCGTACCACCCGGCAGGCCAATTTCCACAACACCAACCGGAAGTTCGCCAGCGTGCATAGATTGAAATGGTGCACCCATTTGGATCAGACCAGACTTAACCGCACCTAAGATGCCTGTCGTGCCTATACCTTCACCTGAATATAAGACCTGAACGGCAATTCGACCGTCAGACATAGTTTCAATATTCTTGGCGAGATCTTCGTAAACTTGTCCATAAGCTGTTCCACGGCCATAAAGGTTGGCAAAGCGCCAGTTCTGCTCTGCAGCAAAACTCGCTGCTGAGGTCGCCATTGCGCCAAGTCCTAGCGTTGCCGCAAGCATGCTACTCAGTAGTTTTTTCCCTTTTCCCTTTAGCATAGAAAGTCCTCTTCTAAATGTTTTTTGAATCCGTTTTCGATGTCCATATTAAGAGTCGATTGCTAAAGGAATAGAACCAGTCACGGAAATACGATGGTACCAGTTTGAATTTTTATGCTGGTACCACGAATAATTTAAAACTGGTACTTAGGTGTCGTTTTTTTTGTCGATAGCATCTTCTCGTAAACGAAAGTGAGAGAGTAAGTTATGGACAAGGTTTCAAACAAATCCCTGTTAAAGGGAACATGTGATGCAAGTGATGATGCTATCGCTGTGGTGAATCCAGCGACCAATGAAGTGATTGGCTATGTGCCATCACTGCAGCCAACACGAATTGAAGAGCTCATTGAAAAATCTAAGCAAGCTCAGAAGTTGTGGCAGGAGCGAACTGCGTCTGAGCGTGCAGTTATTTTAAAGCGTTGGTATGACCTGGTTATCGAGAATAGCGAAGACCTTGCTCGTATCATGACCCTGGAACAAGGCAAACCGTTAGCGGAAGCGAAAGGTGAAATTGTCTACGGTGCTTCATTTATTCAGTGGTTTGCGGAAGAAGCAAAACGCACTTACGGTGACACCATTCCAACACCTGCAGGCAATAAAAGAATCATGACAATTAAGCAGCCAGTTGGTATTGCTGCAGCGATTACACCATGGAACTTCCCTACAGCAATGATCACGCGTAAAGCGGCTCCAGCTCTGGCTGCTGGCTGTAGTTTTATTGTGAAACCAGCAAACCAGACTCCACTGTCTGCTTATGCCATCGCAGAATTAGCGTATCAGGCAGGGTTGCCGAAAGAGTTGTTAGTGGTTGTAAATAATCATTCTTCTGTCGCGATTGGTGACCTTTTCTGCCAACACCCGGATATTCAAAAATTGTCGTTCACCGGTTCTACGGGCGTTGGTCGCCAGCTGATTAAGCAGTGTGCCGACACCATTAAACGAACCTCGATGGAACTTGGCGGAAACGCACCGTTTATTGTGTTTGATGACGCCGATATTGATGAAGCGGTAAAAGGTGCCATGGCATCCAAATTCCGTAATGCCGGACAAACTTGTGTCTGTGCAAACCGCTTTTATGTTCAGGATGCGGTTTACGATCAATTTGTTGAAAAATTCAAAGTCGCGGTGGCAGAACTCAAAGTTGGTAACGGTATTGAACCTAACGTGACAATCGGCCCGCTTATCGACAGCAAAGCCAAAGCACAAGTGATGGGTTACATCGACAAAGCAGTTGAGCAGGGCGCACAAGTGGCCTTTGGTGGCGACGACTTAGGTGGTCTTTTTGTTCAGCCAACCATTTTGACTGACGTGACGCAGGACATGGATATTGTACAGACTGAGCTATTTGGCCCGGTTGCTCCAATTATCCGTTTTAGCGATGACGAAGAGTTGGTCACGCTCGCGAACGATACTATCTACGGCTTAGCCAGTTACTTCTACACCAATACGCTGACTCGCGCTTTCTCTATCGCTGAAAAACTAGAGTACGGCATGGTTGGGGTGAACGAAGGCATCATCTCGAATGAAGTGGCACCGTTTGGTGGCGTGAAGCAATCCGGTTTTGGCCGCGAAGGTGCAAAACAGGGTATCGATGAATACTTGAACGTTAAATACATCTGCCTTGGCGGCATGTAACAGACAACAGATAAACGATAGTTTTAAAGGAACAAGGCTATGACAAATGCACAATGGCAAGAACGTAAAGAAAAAGTAGTGGCTAAAGGAATGGCAAACCTTAGTGCGGTATACATCGAAAGTGCTAAAAATGCGCTTCTGACGGATATCGAAGGTAACGAATACATCGATTTTGCCGCGGGTATTGCAGTAACGAACACGGGCCACTCGCACCCTCAAATCATTTCAGCAGTGAAAGCGCAGTTAGAAAAGTTCAGTCATACCTGCTCTATGGTAACGCCATACAGCAGCTTTATTGAACTGGCAGAGAAAATCGTTGATATCGCTCCTGGTGAAGGGGATAAAAAAGTCGCTTTTCTGACTACTGGTGCTGAAGCGGTTGAAAACGCAGTGAAAGTGGCGCGTGCTCATACTGGTCGTAGCGGTGTTATTGCTTTTAAAGGTGGTTTCCATGGCCGAACCAATATGTGTATGGGGCTAACCGGTAAAATTGCGCCGTACAAAGCGGGTTTTGGTCCTTTTCCTAATGAAATCTATCACTTGCCGTTCCCAAATGCCTACCATGGGATTACTGAGCAGCAAAGCCTTGATGCGTTAAATGACTTGTTCGCATGTGATATCGAACCGAGCCGAGTAGCAGCAATTATCTTTGAACCGATTCAAGGTGAAGGTGGTTTCTACCAAGCGCCTGCTTCTTGGGCACAAAAACTGAGAGAAGTTTGTGACAAGCACGGTATCGTACTGATCTGTGATGAAATTCAGACTGGTTTTGCCCGAACTGGCAAGATGTTTGCTTCAGAATACCTTGGAATCGTGCCTGATATCACTACAATGGCAAAAGGTATCGCTGGTGGATTCCCTCTATCGGGTATAGTTGGCAAGGCTGAGATCATGGATTCAGCAAACCCAGGTGGTTTAGGTGGTACTTACGCTGGTTCTCCGTTAGCTTGTGTCGCAGGTATTGAAGTTCTGAACATTATTGAGTCAGAATCCTTGTGCGAGAGAGCAGAGCATATTGGTCAAACATTTGCTGAGTTGTTAGCTGAGATGCAGAAAGAAGTGCACCAAATTGGGGATATTCGCCAAGTTGGTGCAATGATCGCTATCGAATTTAACGACCCTGATACCAAAGAACCATTGTCTGAACTGACTAAAAGGCTTGTTGCAAGTGCGAATAAAGCCGGGGTAGTGCTACTTTCGTGTGGCGTTAAAGGCAACGTAATCCGTTTCCTACCACCGTTGACGATTGAAGATGAACTGATCTGTAAAGGATTAGAGATCATCAAAGCAGAGTTGCTGGCTTTAACTCGATAGCTGATTAAACTTTTAAAAGCAGCGCTTAATGTGCTGCTTTTAAGCGGTACGGTTTAGTAACCTGAATTCAGGTTAAGTAGTTAAAGCCGGGCATGTGTAAATGGCCGGCGAAGTAAAGGCCAGGTCATTTATGCTTCAGGGTTATATTCACATCGATCCCCAGGATTCCCGCACACTACAAGAGCAAATTAAAAGCAGTATCTCTCAAGCAATTTTCGACGGTTTTATTTCGAAAGACCGTAGTCTGGAGTCTTCTCGAAAGCTCGCCCAGGCCCTCTCTGTTTCCCGCAATACAGTACTCAGAGTCTATGACCAACTCACCGATGAAGGTTTGCTCATTTCAGTAGAAAGAAAGGGCTACTTTGTCAATCCTGAGCTAGAAGTCAGCACCAAAAAAGCACCGGAGCGTGTCCCTGATTCAGAACAACAACTGGACTGGGAAAAGTACCTGATAGACGGTGATGAAGCATTTGGTTCGGCTTCTAATAATCTCAAAAATTATCCCTACCTTTTCGTTCATGGACAGGTCGACGAAGATCTTTTTCCTGTGTCAGAATGGCGAAAATGCAGTATTCAATCCCTCAATAAAATTAATCATAAAAGCTGGACCTCAGACGACAACGATTATCACGACCTCATTGAGCAAATTCGCACCAGAGTCTTGCCGAATCGCGGCATTTTTGTCGATGCGGATCAGATAGCGCTGACGCATGGTTGTCAGAACAGCTTGTATTTAATTTCCAAACTGCTGGTATCACGTTATACCAAGGTGGGTTTTGAAAACCCGGGTTACCCCGAAGCGCTGCAACAATTCAGAGCCAGAAGGGCTAACATACAACCGCTGGAAGTGGACCGGGAAGGAATGGTGGTCGACGACAGGCTTGACTCATGTCAGCTTGTGTATACAACACCGAGTAATCAGTTTCCTACAACGGTTCGGATGTCATCACAGCGAAGAAAGCAGTTGATGGACAAGGCTGAACAGGCAGATTTGTTGATCATTGAGGATGATTTCGAACATGACATCAATTTTATCAACGACAAATGTCCCGCTCTTCGCGGTGAATATCAGAGCGAGCGGATAATCTATATCTCCAGTTTCTCTTCGGTTATTGCGCCAGGGCTAAGGCTTGGTTTTATTGTGGCATCTCCGCCACTTATCAAACAGATACGACAGGTTCAGCTTCGCATGCACAGCCTGCCACCGAAGAATAATTGTCAAACATTGGCGCTCTTCATCAGCCTTGGTTATTACGATGCTTTGATTCAGAAAATGCTGAAGAAGTACCGCGAAAAATGGTTAACCATGGAAAAAGCACTCAACACGTATTTTCCACAGTCGGGTGTGATCCCTTCTTTCGCGGGAACGGCCTTCTGGATAGATTACCGCGAAGGTTTTGATGCCAGTTTACTGGAAGAGTTGGCAAAATCTCACGGAATATTGATCAACAATGGTGCAAAGTATTACACCTGTGAAAAACGGAATAATAGTTTCCGCCTGAGTTTTCAGTCGATAAAAAACGCCGACATTCGTAATGGTGTCGAGAAACTTGCCCAATTGGCTAAGAAAATACTGCCTACTCCGAGGGTTGAAGATGCGGAAGGCGTTCGCTTAAACGGCCAGCGTATCAGAGAGCTGCTTTCAGACCGAGTGGTACTGACAAGAGACTGTTTTAATATCCCATACCGCATTACCTTTCAGGCAGATGGTAAGATGACAGGGGTGTCAGACAGGCCAAATGATGCTGATGAGGGCTATTGGTGGATTGAAAACAACCACCTCATGTACCAATGGCGTAACTGGCAATTTGCGGATGTACGTAGATTAACGGTTATTCTGGACGGTGATGCCATAAAGCGATTTGGTGAAGATGGCTACTTCGTTGGTGACGCCAAGCTGATTGGTGGTGAATAGCTCTGTTTTGAATGGAGATGTATTTCAGAGACGTCTATCTCGTAGGCCAGTATCGCCGAACGTGGCGATATTGGCATGGTTCCTCAACGAAATGTAATTAGCGTCTGTCACCGCTGCTTATGGGCGGCAATCATCTGACATTCCGTATCTGATTGCCGTTTCTGTTTAGTCAAACAAGCGCTTGAAAAAACCACCGATCTGCTTTGGTGCTTCTGCTAATCCACGGCCTATTTCCTTCAGGCCATCTTCCAAAGGTTGCAAACAGTTTGGGCTCGCTTCTCCGGTTTCATTCCAGACAGGTAAGCTGACTTCTCCAAAACAGCTTTCTCTTAATCCACCGCTGGTGTCAGGGCTATAGTTCGCCAATCCAATCTGTTTTGGTTTTGTTTGATCTAATGATTGGTAGCCCGCTTTTTTAAGGTAATCACCGTAGATGCGTAATGGTCCGCTAGCGCCAGTCAAAGCCACGGGATTGTTATCATCACGACCAACCCAAACCGTTACTACATCACGGTTATCAAGACCCACATACCAGCTGTCACGGCCTTGGTTAGAAGTGCCCGTTTTACCCGCAAGATGAGCATGAGCAGGGACTATCTGATTTAAATAACGAGCGGTGCCTTGTTCAACAACCTGTTCCATCGCGTATTCAATCAGCCATGCCGCTTCAGGTTCCAACACTTTCTGAGTCTGTGTTTTGTGGCGATATAGTACTTGTCCGTGTTCGTCGAGTGCGGCACTGAGCGCAAATAAATTTTGTTTATCGCCTCTATTTCCCAGAGCCTGATACATTTGGGTGACTTCCAAAGGCGATAGGGTTAAGGCACCCAGCAACATTGATGGTACTTGAGGAATTTGATCTTGCTTGACGCCTAATGACATCAACGTTTTTGTTACGCTCCCTAAACCCAAAGCCATACCGAGATTGACGGTTGGAACATTGTAAGAGTGAGCGAGAGATTGGTATAGCGTCACCTGACCACGATACTGACGATCGTAATTGCGCGGCGACCAATCTTCATTATTTTGGGTTCGAATGGTTAACGGTTTATCGGTCAAGTTTGTTGCCAGTGAATAGCTTTTAGGTTGTGCTAACGCCGTAACATAAACTGCTGGTTTTATTAAAGAACCTATCTGGCGCTCGGCATTGATTGCTCGATTAAAACCGTGGAAATTTGGCTGGCGGCTACCAATCATGGCACGTACGGCACCGCTTTGTTTATCTGCAACAATCATCGCCGTTTCTAAAGACTGACCTGCTTTCTTTTCGAGCTGTGGCATGACGCTATACACGGCAGCTTCTGCCTGACTCTGTACGTTTGGCTCGAAGGTTGTGAAGAGACGTAAGCCACGACCGCTATTGTAATCTATGCCGTGCTCTTTTAAAGAGAGTTTTACATAGTCAAAGTAAGGAGGTTGAGTGGTACTGCCTTTACCTTTCGAACGCACTGATAATGGATTTTGAATGGCTCTCTCATAATCACTTGGCTCAAGATCCCCGGTATCGACCATCATTTTCAGGACTAAGTCACGACGTGCTTTCGTGCGTTCAGGATAACGCCAAGGGTTATAGTAAGAAGGCCCTTTCACTAATCCTACGAGCAAAGCTTGTTGATCCAGGCGCAGTTCAGATAGCGGGCGACCAAAATAGTGGCGTGCTGCTAAAGCAAAACCATGTATTGCATCTTGACCGTTTTGACCCAAATAGACTTGGTTTAGGTAAGCATCAAGTAGCTGATCTTTGCTGTAACGATAATCCATGATCACCGCTAAGTAAGCTTCTTTAAGCTTACGGACAAAGCTGCGCTCGCGTGTTAAAAACAAGTTTTTCGCTAATTGCTGAGTTAAGGTACTTCCGCCTTGCACATTACGTCCTGCCGTTACGTTTGCCGCAAAGGCGCGGGCAATTGCAACCGGAGAGACGCCGTCATGTTGATAGAAATCGCGATCCTCTGTTGCTAATAGTGCGGCTACCAAGGTTTCTGGCATTTCATCTTTAGGTACATAGATGCGCTTTTCAGTATTGTCATCATCGAGCATCCCTAAAATTTGCGGCTCTATCGGTAATACACCAAGATCATAACCTGTGGCTTCATCGGTTATTTTAGCAATACGTTTACCGCTAAATCGAATGCTCGCTTGTACTGTTGACTGTTCGCCCTCAGGAAATACAAATGGTCGACGAATCAAGTGTATTGTCTGGCCGGACACACTGTACTCACCGCTTGTCGTCGGTTGTGTGACTTTGCGGTAGTTTAGTTGCGTCAACTCATTGAGCACTGTCTTTTGATCAATCTGACTTTGTGGGCTTAATACCAGATGACGTGCATACACGACGTTAGGCAACTGCCACATCTGGCCTTCAAATTTGGCCGCGACAAGGTTGTTAAACTGCACTCCGAAGTAAACAACGCCTAGAATAAGCAGTATGCCTCCGGCGAAGAGAACTTGAGTCAAACGACGGAACCAGAGCTTTTTTGATAGTGGTGAAGAAGTTTTAGCAGGCATCTTTGTATGTATAGCGCGTTAGGGATAGACATGAAGCGTAGCTGGTTATTTGTTCGCTTATGTCATTAGAGCGTTAACTGTATAAACTGAGGCACATACAGGCGGAGAGAAGAGTGTTTATTAGTGTGGTTAGATAAGCGTTATTTGTTGTGGGGTAAAAACAAGCCCACCGAAGTGGACTTGAAAAGCTGGGGGTAGGTTATGCAGGTAGAGTGGAACTATCAGAGAACTCTTCGGTGTCAATCTCGACTTGCTGAGCGGCGTTATAGCGAGTACCAGATACATTGTTGCTGTTGATGAGCTGCCCTATTTTTTCTGACAGGTCGATTGGTAAGCGCACTGTCGTTGCAGACAGGTTTTCAGCCAGATGTTCTAGATTAGTCGTTCCCGGGATAACGTGAATATGATCTTGTTGATCTAGTACCCAGCGTAGAACGATACTTGCGAGACTGGCGTTGCTCAAATCCGCGTCTAACTCTTGTTTAACCATGGCTGCAAGTTCACTGACCAGATTCTGATTATGTGAAAAATGTTCAATATCGAATCTAGGCATGTTACGACGGATATCGTTAGGAGTGAAACTCGTCGGCGAATAAATGGTGTCCGTCAGCATTCCTCTTCCAAGCGGACTAAATGCGACAAAAGCGGTACCCAGTGCTTTGCAGGTTTCAAGCACTTTGATCTCCGGGTTGCGAGTCCAAAGTGAGTATTCTGACTGTACTGCTGCAATAGGGTGCACTTTTGCCGCTCGTGTTAGGGTCGCAGCTGAAACTTCAGACAAGCCGATTTCACGGATTTTACCTTCTGCAACCAGTCGACTTAGCTCGCCAACACTCTCTTCAATAGGAACGGTTTTATCCCAGCGATGAAGGTAATAGAGGTCAATAACGTCCGTGTTGAGGCGTTGTAAGCTGTTTTCAATGTTTTTACGCAGCGCTTCAGGACGACCATTGATCTCTTTTTTACCTTGCTCGTTAATGAACATGCCACACTTGCTGGCTAACACATATTCATCTCTTCTATGTCCAACGGCTTTAGCGACAAGTTTTTCATTGGCACCGCAACCATATAACGTTGCGGTATCCAGGTGGTTGTAACCAAGGTCCAGTGCATGATTAAGTAAATGAATACTCTGTTTCTCATCTGGTGGCGTACCATAAGCGTGAGAGAGGTTCATACATCCCAGACCGACAGGATTACATTGAAACTGGCCAATTTTCCGTTGTTGCATAGTTTTATTCCTTTGCTGAGCTTTCCTTAAATGAGCTGTTCTTCGATACGGTGCAAGGTTTCCATTGCTGACAAACACTGAGCAACACTTGAGTTTGGCTCTTTGCCGGTTTTAATCGCTTCAAAAAATTCACGATCAATCAGTTCAATGCCGTTGTTTGATACCGTCACGCCTGACAAATCAATTTGGTTGTCGTACCCGTCATACAAATCATCGTAACGAGCAATAAATGTACCCTCATCACAGATGTAACGGAAAAATGTACCAAATGGCCCTTCGTTGTTGAATGACAGAGAAAGCGTACAAATCGCGCCTGATGGCACTTTCATACCAATGCTCATGTCCATCGCGATGCCGAGATCCGGATGAATTGGGCCCTGTAAACCTTGCACATGTGAAGCTGTTTCACCAGTTTGGTATTGGAACAGATCGACGGTGTGACATGCATGGTGCCATAGCAGGTGATCGGTCCAGCTTCTTGGTTCGCCTTTCGCGTTGGTATTGGTACGGCGGAAGAAATAGGTCTGCACATCCATTTGTTGAATGTTCAGTTCGCCGGCCTTAATTTTGTTGTGAATCCATTGATGACTTGGGTTGAAACGGCGAGTATGGCCTGCCATTGCGACTAAACCGGTCGCTTTTTGAGTCTCCACAACCTTGTAGCTGTCTTCGATGTTATCAGCCATTGGGATTTCGACCAAAACGTGCTTACCCGCTTCCATACATTGAATAGCCTGTGAAGCATGAACCTGAGTTGGTGTTGCCAGGATTACGGCATCAACATCGTCGCGAGCAAGCGCATCTTCAAGATTCGTCAAGCCAATAGCCTTAGAATCGTACTCACTGATAAGAGCGTCTAGCTTATCCTGCTCTGGAGAAACCATCACAGTGACGGTCACGTCTTCGATATTTTTAATTGCTTCTAAGTGCTTAAGGCCAAAGGCACCCGTTGCACCAACTACACATACTTTCATAAATAATCCTTTATTACACTTTGTTAGAGGTAAGGGTATCGTTTGATAGGATGGGTGACGCTGAGTGCTCCATCGTATTCAAAATTTGATTAGATAACTGTTCTAAGGTCTGATTGTCGACAGTGACATTAACGTTCGACATCAGCTGATGCCAGCGAATGGCTCCATCAGACATGCTGGCATTGATATTAAGCGAAGCAAGCGTATCGACCACAGATTTCAGCTCTTCACTTCGACGCTTACCATGAGAGAGCATTCTTTCCATATGATAAATAGAGAGTTGTGGCAGATTAAGTTGCGGATAACTCTTTTCTAATGAATCAATAACATACTCGGCCACACCGGCTTTATGAGCGGCAAGAATACATTCTGTAGTGAGTGCTTCTAAGCCTTTTACCATGGCTGAACGCAACATCTTTATCTGTGAGGCATTGCCAACCTTGTCTGAAATGATCGTGACATCAAAACCCAGGTAATGTAGCTGTGGAGCAATCTGAATGGCCTTTTTACCAGAGATATACAATGGAATTCGCGTTGAATTCGTTTTCATCGGACTCATGATTGCCGCATCAATGTAGGCTGCGCCTTGAGATTCCACTAATACTGCATTGCGTTGTTTGATTGTCGGAGAGCAAGAATTACAATCGATGATGGTTTGCTTTTCTGTCAGCGCATTTTGCAAAGGGTCTAAAGCCTGCTTTGCCTGATCAGGCGTAACGAGAGAAAAAATAAGTTGCGCACCATACACAGCTTGCTCTGGGTTAAACGCGCCATTGACCTGAAATTGGATGTAATCCATCAGTTTCTCTTCGCGTGTAGCCTCATTGCGAGTTTTGATATCAAAAGCACTGATCACATCTGGTGCATTGTCACCAGCAACATTGATAAGTGCTTGAGCGGCTTCGCCGAAGCCAATAAATGCGGCACGAGTTGTTTTCACCATTTTACCTGATTATGTTACTTCACCGATAACGACTTTAACATTTGGGCAAAAACACGAATAATCAAAAGATGATCAGAGGTATTCAATTTTGAGAAAGCATTGCCTAAATTAGCCTGACATTTTCAAGCCATTCTTACGTAGGAGCGATACGAAATGCGTTTGTACCGCAGTTGCATACCAGTTCTTGCGCATAGTCAGTCCTATTGGTCGAGATTGCTGGCCGCAGTCAAACGGCAATATTGTAAAGTGGCCTTCGTCCAGCTCGCGTTGAATTTGATGCTGTGAAAGGACAGATAGGCGATCACTTCCCAGAATTAACTCTTTCACCAGCATTTGCGAGCTCGCTTCTACCAAACGAGCAGGAGGTTGCAATCCGCCATTAATAAAAATGTCTTCAAACA
The DNA here is from genome assembly GCF_054064025.1 of Vibrio limimangrovi. NCBI lineage: Bacteria > Pseudomonadati > Pseudomonadota > Gammaproteobacteria > Vibrionales > Vibrionaceae > Vibrio > Vibrio limimangrovi. The sequence continues at coordinate 341,019 of NZ_JBSUGF010000006.1, read as the reverse complement.
TTTTACGTCCAGGCGTATTGGCGCTGGACACTACCCAACTTGCGGCATGTAAATCCTGCAGAGTGAGGGTGTCCTTTTTTGACAGTGGATGATCATGACGCGCAAATACTTTGTTTTCTGATTCAAACAAGGTTTCCTGACGAATATCGGTACTAGGAATAGGGAATCTTAATGCACCTATCAGAACATCGATTTCACCGTACTTAAGGTGATTGAGCAAGTCGGAATAGGGGCCATCGATAACCTGAATCCGGCAATCTGGATAGCTTTGGCTGAACTCATTAATCGTAATGGGTAATAAACAGGTACGGGCTAGCGGCAGACAACCGACAGTGATAACACTGTTATGTCGGTCGCTCAGGGCATCGATTTCCTCGATTCCTTGCTTAATTTCAACAAATGCAAGCTTGCAAGCTTTGACTAGCGCAGTGCCTGCTTTACTCACTACAATACCGTTACTTATTTTTTCGAATAAGATGACATCTAAGATCTCTTCAAGATCCTTAGATGCCCGGTAAACAGACGATTGGGAAACTTCTAACAATCGACTGGCTTCGGTGAAGCCCTGTCCATCTGACACAGCGACTAACGCTTTAAGATGTGTCGACGTCATATTGTATAAGAATCGATGAACATTGCTTTTGCGCTGGCCCTTGGCAATTTTAAGTGTCTCTGCAATGCCATGCTCTAAGTGTTCTAAAGCCCTGTCGATACGAAAAGCAAACGCTTTGCCTTGTTCAGTCGGAGTCATACCTTCGCTTGTTCGTTCAAAAAGTTCGCTGTGAATGCTCTTTTCAAACTTTGAAATTGCTTGTGTGATGGCTGGCTGTGAGAGAAATACGGTCTCTGATGCCTTACTGATGCTTCCTGTCTTTACAACTTCAGAAATGGCGCGCAAGTGACGAATATTTGGGATGCTAAACATAAGACCGCCTGTAAAATGAGAAAGGTAAGTCTCGGTGTCGGATACGAAATCCAGATGGCTGTTCATACTTTACGAAGCAAGCATTCTCGAAGACAAATCAACACCGACTTTTCACTTATTTAGACATGTTTATGCGTAATGCTAAACGGTTAGGTGACATTTTTGTTTGTGAATTGTGACCTCAATCTCTTATTTTAAGTTGTATACAGCAGAGCGTTCTTATTTTTTATTTAATGCTGTTGTTCTATAAAATTCATCTTAATTTATTGTTTTATATAATCTAAATGTAATATCACCTAGGTTTGGAACTTGCTCATTATCTAAAAATTGAATGGGTCTTTCACGCCATAAATGTCTTATTTATTATCGGTAACCAGGATTAAAACCGCGTGATGAGGTTATTCTTCTAGCAAGTATTTAATCGCCAGTTGGTAACCTTTCGTACCCATTCCAATGATGGTACCCACGGCTACCGGAGAAATATAGGAATGATGACGGAACGATTCACGGGCGTGTACGTTGGTAATATGTACTTCAACGACAGGAACGCCAACACCTGCGATCGCATCGTGAAGGGCAATCGAGGTGTGGGTGTATGCGCCAGGGTTGAAAATAACGCCCGCAAGTTGGCCATCTTTGTAGTCAGTGCCCGCTCGATGAATGGCATTAATCAATTCGCCTTCGATATTAGTTTGCAGGCATTCGACTTCATAACCGAACTTGGAAGCGAGTTTTTTGCAGCGCTCTTCCACATCCGTAAGCGTGTCATGACCGTATTTTTCTGGCTCACGAGAGCCCAATAAATTTAAGTTTGGACCATTTAATAACAGTAATTTAGGCATGATAGAAACCTTGACTTAGCACAGATGAGCAAAATGCGATTTACGGAACTCCGCCAGCTCGGCAGAACTCGGTTTGGTATCAGTGAACAGAGAAAATGCGTCGATAGCTTGATAGAAAAACAACTCAAAGCCACTGATAATAGCGACGTGTTTTTGCTTTGCAGCCAGCAGGAATTGTGTCTCGACTGGTGTATAAACGGCGTCAAAAACCCAATCTTGAGAGCCAATCCAGCTTTCTGGAACCGGCGTTCCCGGCATAGAGTAGTGCCCAACAGGCGTACAGTTTACAAGACCATTTGCCAGTTTGACATAAGATTCCAGTGACTCACTATTGGCTATCGTAACCTGTAACTCTTCATTAACCAGTTGATTCGCGAGTTCTTGAGCTTTCTTCTCATCCGTATCAAATAGAACCAGTTCTGAAGCCGCTAAATCGACTAACGACATCGCAACCGCTTTACCTACACCTCCGCACCCAACTAACACGACTCGCCCTGGTGTTTGTTCGCGCGAACTTCGGTATGCCTGAATAAACCCTGAGTAGTCGGTGTTGTATGCGATAATTTCATCGCCTTTTTTTACTAGTGTATTCGCGGCCTGAACCCGTTGTGCTGACCTGTCGAGTTTATTCGCTATCTCAATGGCGATTTCTTTAAATGGATAGGTGATATTTGCGGATTGAATTTCAGAATTGAACAACGATGTTGCCTGAGATTTAAACTCCTCGCTATCCCCGCTATCAATACTATTTAATTGATAGCTAAAGTTAAGATTTAATTTCTTGGCAAGCTCGTTGTGTAAATAAGGTGATTTTGACTGAGTTATATTTTTACCAAATAGGCGGCATTGCATAGTAATTACTCCATCAATAAATGATGAGGCAAGGCTAGCATACGTCATTTTTCTAAAGATAATTATATTTTTCTAACACCTATTCATTTTTGTTGAATCGTTGTATTTATTGGGTTTTAAGTCGATTTGTTAACGTTAGAAGTAATATTTCTATCTCAAAAACTTATACCTTAAAAATAAATTGAAATAGTCGAGGTGTTCTCTAGATCGTTATAGTAGCTCAAACAAAACAACAGAAGGAATTGATGAGATGATAATCGATTGCCACGGCCACTATACCACTACACCACCGCAAGTTGGTGACTACAGAGAGAGCCAAAAAGCAGCGGTAGCAAAAGATCCAAAATACGTTGGAGACAAAGGTACAATCAGTATTTCCGATGATGAAATTCGTGAAAGTATTGAAAACAATCAGCTGCGTCTGCAAAAAGAGCGTGGCACCGATTTGACTATCTTTTCTCCTCGTGCGAGCTGGATGGGACACCACATTGGAAACGAGCATACCAGCCGTTTCTGGACAGAACATCAGAATGATTTGATTCGTCGTGTGTGTGACCTATTTCCTAACAACTTTGCGCCTGTTGCTCAACTTCCTCAGTCTCCGGGTGTGACGCCTTCCAAATCAGTACCTGAATTAGTTCGCTGTGTAGAAGAAATGGACTTCATCGGCTGTAACTTAAACCCGGATACCACGGGCGGTTTCTGGAAGGATGCATCTTTAGGTGACCGAGCGTTCTACCCACTTTACGAAAAAATGGTTGAACTGGACGTTCCAGCGATGATTCACGTATCTGCGGCATGTAACTCTTGTTTCCATACCACGTCTTCACATTACTTAGGTGCGGATACCACGGCATTCCAACAGCTTCTGATGTCGGATGTATTTAAAGACTTCCCTGAGCTGAAAATCATTATTCCTCACGGTGGTGGTGCTGTTCCTTACCATTGGGGACGCTTCCGCGGTATTGCACAAGACATGGGTCTTCCGCCTTTAGAAGAATCCGTACTGAAGAATATCTACTTTGATACTTGTGTTTACCATCAGAAAGGCATTGACCTACTGCTGGACATTCTTCCTGCGGAAAACATCCTGTTTGCGTCTGAGATGATTGGTGCGGTGCGTGGTGTAGACCCGGAAACAGGTCACTACTTTGATGATACCAAGCGTTATATCGATGCAAGCGATAAGGTCAACGACGAAGAGAAAGCACTTATTTTTGAAGGCAACGCTCGTCGTGTATTCAGCCGTCTGAAGGCATAAGGATTAATATTATGCAAAACAATGTTGTAGTTCAGAATATTCAGCGTGCAGACAAAGACGTGATTGAAGGTCTGCGCAAATGTGGCGTTGCTACTATCCATGAAGCTCAAGGTCGTCGCGGCCTGCTGGCACACTACATGCGACCAATTTTCCAATGTGATGCGGTTGCTGGTTCTGCGTTGACCATTTCTGGCGCAGCGGGTGACAACTGGATGATGCACGTAGCGATTGAGCAAGCTCAGGACGGTGATTTCCTAGTCTTCGCTCCAACTTCTCCATCAAACCACGGTTTCTTTGGTGACTTACTGGCTACGTCAGCGCAAGCGCGCGGTGTGGTTGGCTTAATCATTGAAGGCGGCGTTCGCGATACGAGAGATTTGCGCGAAATGAACTTCCCGGTTTGGTCAAAAGCCATTTTCAGTGAAGGCACTATTAAAGAAACATTGGGTTCAGTGAACGTTCCAATGACCTGTGCAGATGAAATCGTCTACCCGGGCGATGTGATGGTCGCTGACGAAGACGGTGTTGTGGTTGTTCGTCGCGACGAAGCAAAACAAGTACTTGAGGCTGCACTGGACCGCATTGAGAGAGAAGAGGCGAAACGTGTTCGCTTAGCAAACGGCGAACTTGGCCTGGACATCTATAATATGCGTGAGCGTTTAGCAGAAAAAGGGCTCAAATATGTCTAACCAAGCCCCTTGTATGTGGATGAGAGCGGGTACTTCAAAAGGCGCATACTTTCTTAAAAGTGACCTGCCTTCAGACCAGTCTTGTCTGGAGAGCTTTCTTCTTGCAGTAATGGGCTCGCCTGACGAGCGACAAATTGATGGGATTGGCGGTGCTGATCCCCTGACATCTAAAGTTGCGATTGCCTCGCCATCTGAGCGTGATGGCGTGGATGTAGATTACCTGTTCTTACAAGTGTTTGTGGATCAACCATTGATCAGCACTAAGCAAAACTGCGGCAATATCTTAGCGGGTGTGGCGCCATTTGCGATAGAGCGAGGCATCGTCGAAGCCCAAGAAAAGCAAACGACGGTAAGAATCTACATGGAGAACACCGATCAGATCGTGACAGTGACTGTCAATACGCCGAATCGACAAGTGACCTATGAAGGTGACTGTGAAATTGATGGCGTCCCTGGTAGCGCAGCGCCGATTGCGGTCACGTTCGAAGATACCGCTGGTTCAACCTGTGGCGCACTGCTGCCGAGTGGTAATGCAGTTGATGTGATTGATGGTGTTGAAGTGACTTTAATTGATAACGGTATGCCTGTTGTCGTCATCAATGCACGAGATCTTGGTATTTCGGGCGATGAAAGTCGCGATCAATTAGACAATAACGCTGAACTGAAACAAAAATTGGAATCGATTCGGCTACAAGCCGGACCGCTGATGAATCTCGGAGATGTCTCTCAATTATCGGTCCCTAAAATGACGTTAGTTAGCAAAGCTCAATACGGCGGCGCTATCTCTACTCGCACCTTTATCCCTCACCGTTGCCATGCGTCGATAGGCGTATTAGGTGCCGTGAGTGTTGCGAGTGCGTGCATTTTACCTGGTTCGCCTGCACAAAAATTGGCATCAATCGAGCAAAGTGAAACTTTAGCGGTAGACGTTGAACACCCGATAGGCAAAATGAGCGTAGTGTTGGATGTAAAAAACAACCAAGTCCAAGCTGCAGCAATTTTGCGTACAGCTCGTAAGTTGTTCGACGGAATCGTGTACACAAATAAATAGAAAATAGAAGGACTGACCATGGACAAGGATTATCTGCCTTTTCACCCTAATCCAAGCAAACCCGAGTTTAAGGTGCCGGAAGGTGCTGTGGATAGCCATTGCCACGTATTTGGCCCGGCTATCAAGTTTCCTTACTCGCCAAAACGTAAGTACACGCCGTGCGATGCCTCTAAAGAGCAGTTATTTGCCCTGAGAGATTACCTCGGCTTCAGCCGTAACGTTATCGTACAAGCGTCTTGTCACGGCACAGATAATGCTGCTTTGGTTGATGCGCTGAATACTGCTGGCAATTTAGCTCGTGGTATCGCCTTTGTTGATGAAACCGTTACCGACGAAGAACTGCAACTGATGGACAAAGCCGGTGTCCGTGGTGTGCGTTTTAATTTTGTAAAACGCCTTGTTGATACTGCACCAAAAGAAACGCTAAAGCTTATCGCAGAGAAAATTCGCCCTTTGGGTTGGCATGTTGTCGTTTACTTTGAAGCTCAGGATATCGACGAAATTGTGCCTTTCCTTAATGAACTTGATATGACCGTTGTTATCGACCATATGGGCCGCCCTGATGTCTCTAAAGGCGTCTACAGCGAAGAGTTTGAGAAGTTCATTAACATGATGGAGAGTAACCCGAAAATCTGGACCAAAGTGAGCTGTCCAGAACGCCTGACGCTTACTCCTCCTGACTATTCAGATGTGGTTCCTTTCGCTCGCGAGTTAGTTGAACGCTTTCCTGACCGAGTTCTGTGGGGCACCGACTGGCCGCATCCAAACATGAAATCCCACACGCCTGACGATGGTCACCTGGTTGATGTGATTCCTAAAATTGCACCATCGGAAGAACTGCAACAAGCACTGCTTGTAACTAACCCGATGAAACTTTACTGGCCGGAGGAAGTTTAATATGTCTTATCTTGATAACAAGTCCTCAATTGAAGGCACTGTGCTGTTTGACGGTGAAATGGCTCGTAAAGGTTACGGTCTGAACAAGATGTGCTTTTCTCTCAACACGGCTGCGGCTCGCGAAGAGTTTCAGCGTGATGAAATGGCTTATTGCGATAAGTTTGGCCTGACGGAAGAGCAGAAAGTAGCAATTCAAAATCGTGATGTGCTTGGCTTACTAAAGCTAGGTGGAAGTATTTACTATTTGGCTAAGTTTGCGGGCATGCTTGGTCTGAATATGCAAGATATTGGTGCAATTCAAACTGGCAAAACGGTTGAAGAATTTAAGCAAATGTTAGTCGACGCGGGGAAATAATCATGGCAAAAATTATAGGTGGTATCGGTACTTCACATATCCCTGCTATCGGCAAAGCGATAGAAAATAATCAACAACAGGAACCGTACTGGAAGCCGTTGTTTGATGCGTATCCTCCGATTCTTAAATGGTTAGGGGAAGAAAAACCAGACGTTGCGATTTTGTTTTACAACGACCATGGTCTGGAATTCTTCATCGATAAGAAGCCGACCTTTGCTATTGGTGTCGCAGATAGTTATGAGAACGCCGACGAAGGTTGGGGCATTCAAACCATTCCCGATGTGAAAGGGTCTCCAGACTTAGCGTGGCATATTTGTAACCATCTGGTTGAAAATGAATTCGACATCACGATTTGTCAGGAAATGAAAGTCGACCACGGTCTGACGGTTCCTATGCAGCTTTTATGGCCAAATTACTCGTACAACAATGTTCAGGTTATTCCTGTTTGTATCAACTGCGAACAGCATCCAATGCCTTCTCCAAAGCGTTGTTTCGACCTGGGTAAACAGATTGCTGCGGCAGTTGAGAGCTTCGATCAGGATCTTAAAGTGGTTGTACTTGGCACTGGTGGCCTTTCACACCAACTTGACGGTGAACGCGCAGGGTTTATCAACAAAGAATTCGATCTTTACTGTATGGATAAGCTAGTGTCTGAACCTGAATGTCTGACCAAACTTTCCGTCCTTGATCTTATCAAAGAGGGCGGTGCTCAAGGCCCTGAACTGAACATGTGGCTTGGTATGCGCGGAACACTGCAGGGTGAGCTAAATGTTTTACAAAGCAGCTACCATGCACCAATCTCGAACACTGGCTCCGGCACTATGTTGATTGAGTCAAAATAGTCGTCATACGACTTGTTCATTCTCTCCCTGTTAAGCGGTCCAGATGGGCCGCTTTGTTTTTTGTTATTCCCAGATTTTGTAATTCTTTGTCTTATCCAACCAGCTGAGTCTTCCGATGACTGCTTCGGCTTAACACTAGATGCCTATTGACAGGCAGAAGGCTCATATGTGTAAGCTTTACATATAATTGATCGCTCTAACTTTCTTCTACATGCTTGGCTCTATAAGCTGAGTTACAACCTATAAAGAAGAAACCATTAGTAACTACTAGAACTAAGCCAGAGGTAGCAGGAAGGTTCGAGCCCAGTATCAATGAAAGAATATAATATTGCGCACAGGCAGCCATAATACAAAGTGCTAATGGGCGAAATAACATCACACCTATGGACAACTTACCCTCGGATAAAAGATACAATGAAAAAAGTACGTGTGAAAAATGAATTGTAGCCAGAGAAAAAACAATTATTAGTACAATAATTAACATTATAAATCATCCGCTTTTAGCAAGCCTCTCCGCAGTAGCTCCTTCTGCGCATCTTTTGCGTTTGAATTAGTTTGGTATGCGATAACACTTACCATTACAACTAAAATAGCCGAAACTCGTGATGCTGCCTGTTTGGTTAACCCCAATTTGACTCCACCTTGAGCGACGGGAGATGTCGTAACCGCCTTTTTTAGCTGGCTTAAAGCCTTTTGTGAAGCATCGGGAAGTCCTTTCTCAGATGCAGAGAACAAAAATGACGCAACACCAGCAACGGTTAATGGAACTGTAATATCTATTCCAACCACTTTCAGTATGTCATTCACTTCTTTGTTGGTATCAAAGAATTCTCTCAGCTCATTATCCGAGAGTGACCATGAAAACCAATAAGAATTAGCAACAACCTGCGATACTAATGCGTATAATGATGCTTTGAGCTGACCATCACTTAAATCTAGTATTTGCTTTAAAATCAATGATTGCTTGTTTTTGGGTAGTTGTCTGTATAGTACAATTCCAGTCATTATCGGAATTGCATTGGCTTGCTTTTTCAAACGAGGCTCGTATTTCTCCATTCCAATTAACCTAGCGTAATATTTTACTGGATCGGAACCTATTTGAGTTTTGTGGACTTTCATAAACCCTCCTATTTAACGTATATGGGAAGTGATACGCTGTTATAAGTCGGCATACAAATGCACCTAACATATTTTCGTACGATTTCACGAGAGGATGCAATTTACTGAATCAGCAATTACTTAGAGCGTAAGTCTGAGATTGCTAATATGTTGGGCTAAGGAATGACATGAATTCCCCCTCTCGAGGATCGACCACACTTATATGTGGTACATATTTGCACGGAGCTGGACGGTTCCATCATCCTAACTACATTGTAGAGTAATTGATCTAACTAGAAAGCTAACCATTTAAGGTTATAAATCTCAAATTTAATGGTTTCTTAGTTTATTTATAACGTTATCTCCTACTACTCTTAAAAAGGAGCTTAGCCGGATAGCTAATTACCACCGGAAAAGCTAAATCTAGTTCGGAGCAATTACGATGAAACAAATTTTAGTTACTCTGCTACTCTCGCTGGCAGCTTTGATTGGCGTTACACCTGTCACGATGGCAGCGTCTCCTTCCGGAGGATATATTGTCGTTCTTCATGACCATATCGATAACCCGGCGGCTGCAGCCAAAGAGATCTCTCGCCAGGTCGGCGGCAATGTCGGTTTTATCTATCAGCACGCCCTGAAAGGATTTTCTATCACAGTACCGCCCCAGGCAGTTGCGGCTATGGAGAGAAACCCTAAGGTCAAATATGTGGCCACAGATGATATACGCTATATTTCGGCTCAGACAGCTCCCACAGGTATCCAGCGAATTTTCGCTGATACGAATACCAACATTGGTATTGATAGTAACGATGATTATCGGGTGGATGTGGATGTTGCTGTTATTGATACCGGCATCGACTTTGAGCACCCGGATCTGAATGTCGTTGGAGGCGTTAATTGTGCAACAGGAGGACCGTTTAGCACGACATGTGATAGTGGTGGGGATGATGAACATTATCATGGCACTCATGTCGCCGGAACCATTGCAGCGCTGGATAACGGTATTGGTGTGGTTGGGGTTGCCCCCGGAGCCCGTTTGTGGGCCGTTAAAGTCTTAAACTCCAGAGGCAGCGGTTATGCCTCATGGATCGTTGCCGGCATTGACTGGATAGCGGCTAACGGAAATATCGAAGTGGCTAATATGAGTCTGGGTGGTTCTGGTTTCAACCAGGCTGAATACGACGCCATTCAAGGAGCAGTTAATGCTGGTGTCGCTTTTGCTGTTGCGGCAGGCAATAATAACGCTGATGCGAATAATTATAGCCCCGCGGCATTCAATAACGTGTTAACAGTAAGTGCCCTTGCAGACTTTGATGGTATGTCTGGAGGTCTTGGCCCTATTACCTGCCGCCCAGATCAAGATGACACTCTGGCTGATTTCAGTAACTGGGGTAGTGCCGTTGATATTGCAGCTCCGGGCGTCTGTATTCTATCTACCTATCCACTGGAGCAGGGAGAGTACGGCACAATTAGTGGTACATCCATGGCTTCTCCACATGTGGCTGGAGCTCTGGCGCTATTGGCGAGCACGAATCCACCTTCAAATGCAGAAGGTGTGTATGATTTATATAATAACGTAGTATATGCAGGTAATTTTGGTTGGTTCGATGATTCGGGTGACGGAATTCTAGAACCACTACTGGATGTTAGTGGCTTTTCTGCAACTCTAGCTCCAGTTGAGCAAGCCTCTAATCAAGCACCTACTGCAGGATTTACATATTCGATTGATAGTGATGATGCTAGTGGGCTAACCGTTAACTTTACTGACGCCTCTGATGATAGCGATGGTAGTATCGCAAGCTGGTCATGGGATTTTGGAGACACCACTTCAGATACGGACACGTCTGGTAGTTCAGGCCCTGTAAGTTATACCTATCCTGTCTATGGTACCTACACCGTTACGTTAGTGGTAACTGATGACGGTGAAGTAACAGATACCTATTCAGATTACATTACTCTTCAAGACCCTAACGCTGGTGATGGATCAGGCTATGGTATTGAGCTCACCGTCACAACTAGCAAAGTTAGAGGGACCATGAATGCTTCTCTAAATTGGCATTGGCTAGACAACGGTACTCCTGTAACAGTAGACATATATCGAGATGGTAATTTGTTGCACCAGTCTGCTGATATTACTTTTACGGATGACTCCCTAGGTAAAGGTGGTGGTACCTTCTCGTATCAGGTATGTGAGGCTGGAAGTACACTTGATGCTGATTGTTCTAATATTGTGACAGCTGAGTTTTAGCCACAGATAATTGTAATAATAAGTATCCCCTTCAGCATATAGTGCGCCCTGATTAATCCAAATAAGGATACCGAAGTATCCTTATTTGATGGGGTATTACATGTTAGTGGGGATTATTTGGACGGTTTTATTTCTTCATAAGGTAAACCTACGTACTGCTCGGCGATCATCGTTTTGCCTGATTCACTATGCAGACAGTAATCCAACTCTGATGTCATCAAGTGACTAAAAATAGCGCCATCGGTGTTGTTTACACTGAGCTCGTCAAAGTCATGCAGCATGTTGGTCATCCACCATGAGAAACGCTCACCGTGCCATACTCGGCGTAAGCAAATATCCGAATATTGTTTGATGCACTCCATATCATCATTTTTGTACACTTGAGTCATGATCTTGTACAACGTCGCCACGTCAGAAGCGGCCAGGTTGAGTCCTTTTGCGCCCGTCGGCGGTACAATGTGTGCTGAATCGCCCACCAGGAACAGTCGGCCGTATTGCATCGGTTCACACACAAATGAACGCAGTGGTGCAATACTTTTTTCGATACTAGGCCCGGTTACTAAGTTTTTGCTCGCTTCGGCAGGCAGGCGTTTTTTCAGTTCATCCCAAAACTTATCGTCGCTCCAGTCTTCAACTTTATCTGTTGCAGGAACCTGTAGGTAGTAACGTGAGCGTGTCGATGAACGTTGGCTCGCAAGTGCAAAGCCTCTAGGGTGTTTACAGTAAATCAATTCGTCATCCACTGGCGGAGTGTCACTTAGTAATCCAAGCCAGCCGAACGGATAAACACGCTCATACTCTTTACGGATGGTGTCAGGAATTGTTGGTCGTGATACGCCGTGGAAACCGTCACAACCGGCGATAAAGTCACATTGCAACTCATAAAGGGTCCCTTCGTGCTCAAATCTGACCGCAGGGTTAGAAGAATCAGGAGCGACAATGTCGGTAACCGGCGCGTCATAATAGCTTGTTAGGCCAGCAGTTCTTCTTGCTTCCATTAAATCGCGGGTGATTTCGGTTTGTCCATAACAAGTCACGACTTTACCGCCAGTGCGTTCCTTGAGGTTGATTCTTGTACTTTCGCCGTCAACACTGATTTGAAAACCGTCATGGATATGACCTTCTTTATCCAAACGAGCGTTACATCCCGCTTCTCTGATGAGGTCAACAAAACCTTGCTCAAGGATGCCCGCGCGTATTCTGGAGAGAACATGATCTGCAGTAGAACGTTCTACGATGACATTGTCGATCCCTTGTTTTGCAAGCAGTTGACCAAGTAATAGGCCTGAAGGACCAGAGCCAATAATTGCAACTTGTGTTTTGATAACTTCCATTTTAAGCACTCCGCTAGTTTTGTTCCTTGTGTTTCTATTTTGTTAATAAAGTGTGATTTCCTCCATTCACATACAGAGCAATTTCTTGTACTTTTAGGTCATGGTGTGATGTGTGTTTGATGATTGGTTAAGTAATGAGAGCGATATCTGATGTGCCAAAGTTCTTCCTGTACGGAGAACAGAGCGACAGCAATAATTCTGAGTTTGTCCATGTAGAAACCATTGCTGCTCGCAGTGAAACGAGAGGGTGGCGTATTAAACCTCATAGTCACGGCAAGCTTTTTCAACTTCTTTTACTTAACAAGGGTCATGCAGATATTTCTTTAGATAACAATAAAATATTTGTAGATAGAGCTTCTGTGGTCGCGATTCCTACCGGGGTTGTGCACGGATTTGTTTTTTCTCCTAATACGGAGGGATATGTTGTGAGCATCGCGGAACCGATGATCCACCAATCGGCACAATCATATGCCGAAAATGTATTTGATACCGTTCTGGATAAACCGAGAGTGCTTTCATTTACAGAGAAAGATAAGGCTCTTACTCAACTGCACGAGTATTGTAATTTATTGTCATCTGAGCTGAATGCACATGATGTGGGAATGAGGCAAGCTTCCGAGTGGCTGGCAAAGATGATTTTGTTGATTCTGTTTCGGGCGATAAAGCAACAAGAAGCAGGAACCAAAGTCGGTAACTCATTAAATAGTCACTATTTTCAGTTCCAAAAATTATTAGAGAATAACTATCGTAGCCACTGGACGGTCGCTCAATATGCAGAAGCGCTACAAACGTCGGTGTCGACGTTAAATCGCGTATGTCGCAAAACAAAAGGGGTAGCTGCAAAAGCGATTATTGCGGAGAGACTGTTTGTTGAAGCGAAGCGAAGCCTTTTGTATACCCAGTTGCATGTTGATCAAATTGCTTACAACTTGGGTTTTGAAGACCCGGCGTATTTTTCTCGCTTTTTTAAAAATAAATCTGGGCTGAGCCCGACTTCTTTCAGACAGCTCAACCCGTTTGACACGGAATATTAGTGAAGGATTGGATTAAAAAACATCCAGGTCATTACCAAGTACCACCTGTCCGTCGTAGTTGGCCTGAATTTCTTCCATTACCGATTCGATAGGTGCGCTGTAATGAAGTATATGGCTAAGCACCAGTAATTTAGGTTTCGCTTCAGAAGCAATTTTTGCTAGCTCACTAGTTCTGGTGTGGCTTGTCGAATGGTATTTTTGCCAAAACTCAGAAAGTCCTGACAACCCTTGTTCACTGATCACTTCATGCACCAGCACATCGGCACCTTTCGCAATTTCAATCATCTTCTCTGAATAGGCGGTATCGCCACTGATAACCACAACTTTGTCTGGTGTTGTCACTTTGTAGCCAAAGGCTGGACGGATATCACCATGAGGGACGGTAAAGGCTTCAATCGTGACACCATCTTGATCATAAACGGTGTTACTTTCGGTGTATTCCTTCACGATCATTTGATAGTTGGTTGGATCTTTTAATGGCTGTTTACCGCTTGTGCGCAAGCCAATGTCAACGGACAACATGTCATAGTAACCAGTGACAAATTTTTCTGTACCAACTGGGCCATACAGTGACACTTTGTCGTCACGTCGCCACCAATAAGTAGCAGCCAGCTCCGAAATGTCTAGAATATGGTCACTGTGAAGGTGTGTGATGAAAACGTGTTTGATGTTGGTCGGGTAGAGAGCGTTGATGCCTTTCTTTTGCGCCGCTTCAATCGCTTTCTGTACCATGCCGCCACCTGCATCGAAGACAAACGCAGTATCGTTGTAAACAACGGCGGTTGATGGGCCAGATCGGTCAGCATCAGGAACAGGGGTCCCCGTTCCTAACAGAATAACATCGGTTTTGGCTGATGCACTGATGGATAACATTAGGCCTAGGGCGCAGGTTATCGCAGGCACAAAAACACCAGATCTAAAGGCTTTCATTAGATTCTCCAAGAAATTTGTTGGGGAAGGAAACCCTCACCACAGTCTGTGTGGCAAGGGTTGTGGGGGAATTAAAGCAGTCCAAGAGCTAGGGTTGGGAAGCCAATTATCAATAGCAGGCGCACAACGTCCGACATGACGAACGGGAATACGCCTTTGTACATTTCTTTAATGGAAACATCGGGCGCTAGTGACTTGATGACAAATACGTTCATTCCGACAGGAGGCGTAATCAGGCCAAGCTCAACCGTAATCACTGCAACGATACCGAACCAGATTGGGTCAAAGCCTGCTGCCTCAATAAGAGGGTAAACGACAGGGACGGTCAGCAGCAGCATCGCAATACTGTCCATGACACAACCGAGTAGGATGAACAGCAACAGCACAGCAAACAGAACCATGTAAGGAGAAAGCTGCAGGCTATCGACCACTTCCACCAAGGTGTAAGAGATTCTTGAAACTGAAAGGAAGTAGCCAAAAATTTCTGCGCCAATGATCATAAAGAAGATCATGGAAGAGAGAGCCAGCGTTTCTTCTACCGCTTCAACAAATTGTTTCCATTTCATTCCTCGGAACAAAGCGATGACTAATGTACCAGCTGCACCAATAGCCGCCGCTTCGGTTGGTGTAAACAGGCCAAAATAAATACCGCAGATGATGAAAGCGAAGATACCGGTGAACGGAACCAAGCCTTTAAGCCCTTTGATCTTCTCTGCAAATGATGTTTGCTCACCTGGCGTTGCGAGATCAGGTTTTAGCCAAACGGTAATCGCAATCGTTGCGCAGTAAAGGAATAGCCCGAGTAACCCTGGGATTAGACCGGCGATGAACATGTCACCCACAGACTGTTCTGTGATTAACGCGTAAAGAAGAAGTGCAATTGAAGGCGGGATCATGATACCTAATGTACCACCTGCCGCAAGTGTACCGGTAGCCAATGACATCGAGTAGCCATTCTTTTCCATTTCTGGCAATGCCACGCGAGACATACTAGCCGCAGTCGCCAGAGAAGACCCCGAGATAGCTGAGAAAACGCCACAAGAGGTGACCGCAGCCAGTGCCATACCGCCGCGCCAGCGACCGAATAGCGTTCTCGCACCATGGAACAATTCTTGAGACATTTGCGCTTTAGAGGCAAAGACACCCATGAGGATAAACATAGGAATCGGGCTGAAGCTGTAGTTAGACAGGGTCTCAAACGGACCGCTGTCCAAAATAGCCATCGCTGAAGGAAAAGCAACGATAGATCCGAACCCAACAAATCCGGTTACCGCCATCGATAACGCGATAGGGG
The DNA here is from genome assembly GCF_054064025.1 of Vibrio limimangrovi. NCBI lineage: Bacteria > Pseudomonadati > Pseudomonadota > Gammaproteobacteria > Vibrionales > Vibrionaceae > Vibrio > Vibrio limimangrovi. The sequence goes on along the minus strand of NZ_JBSUGF010000006.1, from coordinate 325,367 downwards.
CTCTGAACGCCATCATTACTAACATTAACGCAATACAAATTAGACCAATCGTTGAAGCATCCATTAGACTAACTCCTCTTTATTTCGTTGTTGCACGTTACTTTTTTTGTCGCTTAACTTTGCTGGTTCATCACCGCCATTTTTTTTCTCTGGTGTATGGCAGTGAAAAATAAGTTCACCGGCAATGATTAACGCTCGGATTGTAAGTAGTGCTGTGGCTACAACGACACCAATATAGATATATTCCAGCGGGATTTGTAAATCCTGAGTGGTTTCTCCAGTAAGAGCGGCTGATTCAATCGCTTCAAAAAAGCGCACTGACATCCCCGCGCCCAGTAGTGCAAAGCCGAGGTTGTAGAAGGCTTCAAGATATATCTTCAAACGCTGATTCATTTTATCGGTAAACAAATCAACAATGACCTGAGATTTAGCTACCGAATGAGGCATCGTCAACAAAATGGCAAATAACAATCCAAATTTGATGAGCTCTATACCGCCAACAAACGTCAAGTCGATACTGCCATCGGTAAAATTAAACATCGCGCGAGTGATGACGTCAGCGAGAGTGATGAACATCATCGACACTAAAATAAAACCAGCGACCAGATGGGCAATATGTGCCGCGCGATTGACTAGGTTGATGAGTATTTTCATAATCTCATTCCCTTAATTCATGCTGAAAGGCAGCGGTTAAATACTACAGTCTTGCGACAGTTCCATTGCTCGCTTGTAAACATCACGTGCAGCGAGCCCTTTCGATTCCAAATCAGACAAGTAGTTTTCAATCACTTTGTCGAATATTGGTTTCCAGGTTGTTTCGTTACTTGATGCATCAATACGGTTAATCGTGTGACCTGCGGCTTTAGCTTCTTCCATACCTTGATTGTCCAAACTATCAAACACTTGTGCTGCAATTTTCGACCATGCGGCACCTGAGTTCTTGTCGACAACCGCTTTAAGCTCATCATCAAGCGAGTTGTATACGTCGCTATTCATCGTCACGATGAAGGCAAGGGAGTACAAACCACCTACTTCAGTATGGTTTTCCGCTAGTTCGTTAATTCTAAAGCTCTTTACGCCTTCCCAAGGCAGTGCCACGCCATCGATAACACCACGCTGAAGAGATTGGTAAGATTGCGGTGCTGGCATACCGACAGGAAGTGCGCCTAGTTCTTCAAGCAAACCACCGATGACGGCCGTTGGACGGCGGATACGCAGGCCCTCCAGATCACCAGGCTGTTCGATATTTTTGCCTTTTACGTGCAATAAGCCCGCGCCGTGAGTAAATAAGAACAGTGGTTTAGAATCTTTGTATTCATTTGCAAAAGCCCCTTCTTCGTAAAGCTTTTGAATCACGCAAGAACCTTGATTGGCATTTTGCACGACCCCAGGTAGTTCAACGATTTGAGTTAACGGGAATCGGTTAGCAGAGTAACCTTGCACTGTTGCCGTAACATCTAAAATACGGTGTTTAACGGCATCGTATTGCGCTGGTGGCTTAGCAAGGGTAGAGGACGGGTATAACTCTACTTTAATGCGTCCATTTGAATCCGTTTCAACAGCGTCAGCCCACTTTTGATAAATCTCTTTATGAATATCAGATACGGAAGGCCAAAAGTGCCCAAATCTCAATGTAACGTCTGCGGCGAACGCCGGTGAAGCTAGCAGAAGTGATGACAATGCAGTGGCAGCAGTCTTTTTAATAATCGTGTTCATACTTAAACGTCCAAATGTTAGTAGAGTGTTTTTATAAAGCGCTCTTTTAATCAGGTTATTCTTTTTCTTGGGGCTGAATAAAAGTGTCAACTTTGTCCCGATTAGCGAGTTCTATCCTGTTTGAGATGTTAATGTTAAGTTAACACTTGATTCGTCATCACGTTAGTTAGAAAAAAGAAAAGGCTATTCAATTTTTGAAATTCGGCGACGTTATTTTGAGATGATTACTGGGCGGTAACTATAGCTTTTTTTGTCTTATCTTATTGATATTAATGTCTAATAATAGACATGGTTTAGGTATTAACTCCTGGTTATTCGTGATATCAATTCATGAAAAAGAAGGGAGTAAAAAAGTTACTATAATTTGTGTTACATCTGTTGTTTCTTAGGAGTGTGATATGTGTGGCCGGTTAAATGTGATCAACGAACCGCTTTGTCGAATTGTTTCCGAGCAACTAGGCATCAGTTTTATAACCGAAACCAATAGAGATCTCAGGCCCAGTCAAATAGTTTCTACTGTCGGCGCCCAACACGGTGAATTAAAACAACTCGATTTACCTTGGGGAATACAACCTGACTGGGCAAACCACCTGATCATCAACGCGAAAGCCGAGACTGTTGCTGTTAAAGCAACATTTGCGAATGCGTTTGAATTTAACCGAGTCATCGTACCGTGCACGGGTTGGTATGAGTGGCGAGAAGAACATGGCAGAAAGGTAAAGTACCTTTTCAGCCTTGGAGATAACCACGTTTTATATATGGCAGGTATTGCGGTGGAAAATGGGCGAGAACTCGTAACGCTAACCACCGAATCAAATCAACAATGCAGCAAATTTCACCACCGCATGCCGTTATTGATTCCAGATAATGAAGTCATGAACTGGATCAGTGGAGAAGGCAAGAGCGTCTATCAGTTATTAGATAACCAATTTAATGAAACGTTGATGATAAAAGATTAGCGATACTCTTTAGGATAATTTCATTTTAAAGAGTGCCGGTAGGCGATATCTGTTTCTATTAGATACTGAAAAGCTGCTGTGAACCTTTTCTATGGCGCACAAAACTCACGCTAGCAATGTAAAATAAATGTTTCTTTATCTCTTCTTTTGATCACAAAATTTCACTTTAGAAACACGTTTAACCCTTCATGGAATGATCAAGCCTTGTGGGCTGATTTTAGATATAAATAATTGATATTAAAATTATTTATATTTATTTGTTAGATCTTCTTTAGAAATGCACAGTGAATAATTACCCTGAGGTTAACAGTTTTGGAAATATGTTAATTGATTGGTATTAACAATGTGATAACAATTGGTAAGGTTCAAAACGAAAGTATCACATATTGGAGGTGACTTAATGATCATTTACGGAGTAGCACTACTTTCTCTTTGTACACTCGCTGGTTTGGGTATCGGGCAAATGTTGGGTTACATGTTCGGCATACCGTCAAATGTCGGTGGGGTGGGTATCGCAATGGTGATTTTAATTGTTGCGAGTGATTATCTTCAGAAACATAAAAAGATCGACGTTAAAACGGAGCAAGGCGTCGCTTTTTGGAGCGCAATATACATCCCAATCGTCGTCGCGATGGCAGCAAAACAAAATGTGATTGGTGCAATTACCGGCGGGCCTATGGCGATTCTGGCTGGCGTGACTGCCGTCGCTGTTGGGTTTGCATTAGTACCAGTTATTACAAAAATGGGGACAAGCTCAGTGTCCCAACTTGACAAACAACAAGCGTAAGTGGGGCCGTCATGTTTGAATCTCTTATCTCTGTATCAAATAAATATGAGCTAATAGTCGGCTTTGCGGTCATTGGTCTAATGATGTGGTTCTCTTTCTGGGTATCGGACAAATGGACTAAAGGCAGAATACATGGCTCAGCGATCGCGATAATGTTGGGACTAACGCTGGCCTATGTTTCAGGCGCACTGACTGGTGGTACAAAAGGCGCTGTGGATATTCCATTCCTTTCAGGAATTGGTTTGCTGGGCGGTGCGATGTTGCGAGATTTCGCCATCATAGCTACGGGGTTTGGTGTCAAACTAGATGAATTAAAGCAATCCGGGATGTCCGGCGTTACGGCTCTAATTTTAGGTGTGGTTATGTCCTTTGTGTCTGGCGCAGCAATTGCGATGGCATTTGGCTATACCGATCCGGTCAGTATTACCACCATTGGTGCTGGAGCAGTGACATATATTGTGGGGCCAGTTACGGGCGCTGCTCTGGGGGCAAGCTCTGAAGTGATGGCGCTCTCTATTGCAGCAGGTTTGGTGAAATCAATTCTGGTGATGATCCTAACACCATTTATTGCGCCATTTATCGGGTTGAATTCTCCTCGCTCTGCGATTGTGTTTGGCGGTCTGATAGGAACGTCTAGCGGTGTAGCAGCAGGGTTGGCAGCCACAGATGAAAAACTGGTTCCTTATGGATGTATCACTGCAGCATTTTATACGGCATTAGGCTGCTTGCTTGGTCCATCTCTGCTTTACTTTGCAGTAGTCAGCATCGTTGCGTAGTTCATGTAAAAATTTGATGCCCCAGAACTGAAGCGGAGCATAATCAACAGATTAAATATCTAAACTGGGTGAGACAAAGTGCGCCGACGAGCAAAAGCAACGCTAACTCGTCGATGAGGCTAGTCTCACCTATTTGTACATCTTGGCGTATATGAACTATGTTTAATTTCAACCTCATCACAATGTCCCAGCCAAGTGGATGTTAGATGTCTGCGCTTGGAACGGGCAAGAGAGCTTTGACATGTTTACTTTCCAATCCCAGCTTTCGAACTCTGAAAGTTCCGTCGTCTCTTCAAATGAAAACGCCCACAATCCATTAATATCACCCAGAGTCATGTCAGGTGTCGACGCACGTCCGTCGATAAGTCGCAGGTCGGTCGCGATTCAGACGAAGTTGACGATAAATGAGCCAGGGGATGTCTATGAGCAGGAGGCGGATCGTGTTGCTGACCAGGTGATGCGAATGCCTGAACCTAAGCTAATGAGGTCTTTTGCTAATGGTGGTCTCTGTCCCAAAAATAGAGGTGAACAACTCATTCAGAACGGTAAGCGAATACAGCCCAAGCGTATTCAAGCCCAACGTATTCAAGATAGCGGCATTGGGAAGGTTACAGCCCCGACTATTATTCACGATGTGTTACGTTCAGCGGGTGAACCGCTTCACCCAGACGTTCGAGCTTTTTTTGAACCCCGATTAGATCAGGATTTGAGCGGTGTCCGTATTCACGATAATGCGTTGGCAGCAACGTCCGCTAAATCGATCAATGCAAAAGCGTATACGGCTGGAAATCATATTGTATTCGGTTCTGGTCAATACCGTCCTACCTCTGTTGCAGGAAAAACATTACTCGCCCACGAATTAACTCACGTGATGCAGCAAACCGGAGGAGCTAAATCAAATAGCACGGCGCATGTTCCGGGGATCCAGCGTGAGATTCAGATACAACCACCCGGGAGTAGCAGTGCTTCAGCGTTCGACCGAGCACAGGAACTTATAGACAGGATGAATGGATTATCTACGGGGATTGAATATAGGTTAGAAGGTGGAGTTCTTCGCTATAACGTCATCGATGAAAATGCGCTCACTCCATTTGATCAGCGGATTACGGGCTTTATAGATCGAGCGGAGATGGTTCCTATGAGGCTAATCACGGGCGCTGGTTATGTCGGAGGAGCCCCACTTTTAATGGATGAACTACGGCGTGGTTATGTCGATCTTGATGACTTGATGGCAAGTGATGATTTGGGATTCCAATCGGTTATGCTTCACTTTCTAACTGAACGCTTCAATGTGCGTAACTACGATAGACGGCTTGGTATGTTGAATCTAGATGCGGAATGGGATCGCGTTCACCCGCTTGGCATCAGAGCTGAAGCAGAGTTTCTGCAGGATGTTTTCAACGATCCAAGTATTTATCACAACTGGGTTGATGAAAACGCTTCTAGATTAATATCTGCATTCCGAAGCAGGGATGGGCACTACCAGATATTTATTATCATTCGTGGCGGTGGGCGAGAACGTCGGGGAGCGGAAATATCGGTAAGAACCCAAGATGGTCGAAGAATGTCTGCCGAAGATTTTCTGGCAGAAAGGAATGCCGCTGCCCCAGCCGCACCCTGAGGTAAATGCCGTTCGTTTAGTCGCTAACGGCATGTTTAAGCCTCCAGTCATCCTGAACAACGACGAAGGAGTGTTATTCAGGATCTAATTTCCGCTCACTTTATGGCCGAAATTATTTCATTAACCGCTCAGCGCGCTGCTATTAGATTCCTAGTCTCGCTTGAGCTCGCTGGAATGACACAGATAAAATCGTTAATCGATTGGCTTTATCCCCTGAGGCATGGCTAATTGTGTCGTCCATTGCTTACTTTTTAAAGAAAATTCCGTGCCAACGTAAATTAGAAAAAAAAATTTTAATTATTTTATTCACCTAAACGATTAGTGTGTGAATGCATAATTAACTGATAAATGTAACAATAAATAATCCACCTCATTTACTCTGTTTTTTTCACTGCAGAAACGTTCAAAACACTCGCTTTCATGTCACAAATAAGCTGCTACGCTTTAATCCAAGGTTGTTTCTATAAGTGTGCATAGGTTCATATCAGGTACGTTTTTATCTTAGGTAATTTTGCCATTGATTCACGTCGTAAATAGTACCGTCAGGGCCAACTGTTCTATTGGAGGAGTCAATCATGCCCGTTGCACTGACATATCCAGGTGTTTACATCCAGGAAATTTCCAGCGGCAGTCGCTCTATTAGTGGCGCCGCAACATCCATCGCTGCGTTTGTTGGCAGCTTTTCTCGAGGACCTTTAAATACACCGGTTAGGATGTTTCATGTCGGTGACTTTGACACTCACATGGGTGGTGTTCACTCAGACAGTGAAACCAGCTATGCCGTATCTCAGTTTTTTGCTAATGGCGGGGGAGAATCTTTCGCTGTTAGAGTCGGTGGTGGCACTACTGGCAGCATGACTGCGGAGAGTTGGAACGGTGCCAGTACACTTGCATTCTCTGCTGGGAGACAGTTTCAGGGGAATGCTGTCGAAGACCCGGGTACCTGGAACAACAATATTCGTGTAGAAATCGACTATCTCACCTCTGACCCTACCTCTCTTTTTAATCTCTCTGTAACTGAAATCAGACATGTTGACGGCTTGGAAGTGCCAGTCAGAAATGAGACGTACCGAAACGTTTCTATGGTTACTACACATCCTCGTTATGTCGAGGACGTGGTCAATGATGACTCCATGATGGTTCAGATTACCGCGACGGGTACAGCTATGCCCGCACCAACCGGTTTTTACTCCGCTTTGCAAGACACTGCGCAATACGCGAGTCTCGCAGCACTGAGTACTCTGCAAATAAATTTGGGGGCTGGTGTTGTAGACGTTGACATTGATGGCTCAACACCGCCGACTACCATGGCAGAAGCTGCACTCATGCTTCAGAACGCAGTTCGCGAAGAGCGTCCTGCTGACCCACTTTGGGCTCAATGTCAGGTGTTGGTTCGCGGCCAGCGTTTGGCCATATTTAGTGGACGTAACAGTACTGAGTATCGTGCAGGACAGGTCATTGCTATTGCAGAATCAGTCGGAAATTTTGCTACGGTAACCGGACTAGTTGGTGCTGGTGTTGAAGACAATGTTCAGCAATATGCCATGAATACTACCGCACCAGCCGGACACCAAACTTTGGCAGTAGCGGGGACCGCAGGCTCCGCACCAACGGCTGCGCAATTACGCGGTAACCGAAATCAGCGCACGGGTATTTATGCGCTGGAAGATGTCGATCTTTTCAATCTGTTGCTTATTCCTGAAGCGTCTGATCTTAATAATGGCAGCGTTGCCGCGATGTCGAGCGTAATGAGCCAAGCCATTGCCTATTGTGAAGAGCAGCGAGCGTTCTTGCTGATTGATCCACCTGCGAACGTAAATAGTGCGGATGAAGCCATCGAGTGGTTGGATGAAGTCGCCGGAGCAGGGCTTCGTCATCGTAACACTGCTGCTTACTACCCTCGAGTACAGGTGCCGGATCCAAACAGTGATAACCGGCTTCGTACTATCGCACCAAGTGGTACGGTTGCGGGCGTATATGCGAGGAAAGATGTTGAATCTGGTATTTGGACTGCAGCCGCAGGCGTTACTGCCAGTCTTCGTAATGTGATCAGTTTTAATCAGAACCTCACCAACAACGAGATAGGGTTACTTAATCCTATCGGCCTGAACTGCCTCAGAAATGGTGGTATTAGCGGTAACATCATCTGGGGTGCAAGAACACTTCGTGGTGCAAATGAACTGGCATCGGAGTGGAAATATGTCCCGGTTCGCAGGATGGCACTTTTCGTTGAGGAATCTTTATTCCGGGGGTTGCAATGGTCGCTCTTTATGCCAAACGATGAGCCGCTCTGGTCCGAGATACGCATCGCGGTGACCAGCTTTATGCAAGGACTTTTCCGTCAAGGCGCGTTTCAGGGGAGTACACCGGAGCAGGCTTTCTTTGTGAAGTGTGATTCCGAAACAACAACGCAGGCTGATATTGATGCAGGTGTCGTCAATGTATTAGTCGGGTTCGCACCGCTCAAACCTGCGGAATTTGTCGTCGTCAGTCTTCAACTGATGAACAACCGAGCAAGCTAATTTCTCATGCCGGAAACGGTGGCTCGTTTTCCGGCTATGTTAATCATCTCTATGGACAGGTAGCGAGGGGGCGTTATGTCTCAGCTTAATGTAAATGGTCAACGAGTCGTTCCATATCCTGGATATAAATTCATCATCAAGGAAGCGGGTGGTGAAGTGTTGGCCGCCGTACAAAAAGTTTCTGGTCTTAGCCGTACTGTGGAAGTGAATGAGTATCGAGCGGGTGGAGACGCTTCTCACACTCGAAAATCGCCCGGTCAGGTTAAGTTCGAAGCGATTACGTTGGAGCGTGGGGTAACAGAAAACCTCCAGTTTGAACAATGGGCAAATAAGGTCTGGCGGATTGGCACCAAAGAAGGGGGCGAGGTATCGCTGGCTGATCTGCACAAAGACTTGATTCTGGAAGTAATGAATGAAGCCGGACAGAAGGTGCTCAGCTACGTTATCTACCGGTGTTGGGTCTCGGAATATAAAGCACTGCCGGGTTTGGATGCCTCAAGTTCTGCGTTCATGATTCAGACGATCAAACTGGAAAATGAGGGGTGGGAACGCGTACCTGTTACGACTCCGAAAGAGCCAAGTTTTGTTCATCCAGAGCAATGAGTAATCGCACATGAGCTTTGTCTTACACATGAGATTTGTATTAAACGCACTCAGCGATAACAAACAAGTAGAGGTTTGGGAGTTGGCCTCTTCTTGTCGGGCTCAAAATCGTGCAGCCATTATAGCCAGTGCCTACCTGCCTGACTCATTAAAGCCCTCTTTCAATAACTGGTCTGTAGCCGGACGCGATCACCTGTTGCTATTGGCGTATCAATGTCAGTTTGGTGATGATATCAACGTGTCTACGTCCTGTACTGAATGTGGTGAGAAAGCAGAGCTCAGTTTTACTGCCTCCCAAATTCTGAGTACGGCATCCGTGTCATTTAATAATGGCTGGGATGCGGTAACCAGAACATTGGATACAGAGGTTTACCTTCCTCGCTACCATGAAATCCATATTGATGGTGTTCAATGCCGTTTCCGTCTTCCCTGTATTGCTGACTTGATGGCGTTAAAACAAGGGGATTCAGTGCTGTTTCAGTTTGCGCAACGTGTGTTGGATCAAGAGTCCTTTGAGCAGGTCAGTCGCAAATTGGCTGAAAAAGAGGATGTGCATGCAGCATGGGAAGAACTTTTTGATGAGCTAGAAAGAGGCATGCTTGAGTGTGAGCCTCTGTCAGTCGTCTCTTTGGTTACCGCTTGTCCTGAATGTGGCGCGAAAAACGAACATCAGTTTGATATCGCGAGTCAATTTTGGGCTCAGCTTTCTGCTCATGTCGAAAAGCAGCTCTGGGATGTTCATCTCTTGGCATCCGCATACGGTTGGTCGAGTCAGGACATTCTCGCGATGAGCCCTGCACGTAGACGACGCCACATCTCGATGATCATCGAGTGATGTCAGGAGAGTATGATGAGCCGAACGCTTAGCCAGTTTATCCACCGAAATCTGACCGGAGAGCAATCTCTCAACCCGGTGGTGCGCTCCTATTATTCTGATATCACTCCAAATGCTCATTACGAGGCAAGCGTTCAACATAATGACGCCAGATCTTGGATGAATTCTGAACCATCAATGGACGACGAATCTGCTTCTACAGCATCTACGCCTGCAAGAAAGTTCCTGTCCGAAGCTACCCCTGCCGCTGACAATGCCCAACCGGATTTAGACAGAAACATTGATGCCTCTACACAAGTAACTTCGGAGTACCACCCAGAGGAAAGTAGCCACGCGGAGAGTCTTACTGTCGAGCAAGACGCTTCTATGAGAGATACATCAGAGCTAAACAGGGACAGCCAAGTGGGTCACATTGATGAAGCGCAATTTGAATCTAAATATTCTGCTGTTATCTCAGAGCACAACCTGGAAAACGAAAGTGTGCTTATCCATCAGGGTGAGTTAAAAGATTTAGAGGCAAGCTCTACAACGGATTCTGGTTACGACGCACTTTCTAAGCCATTAAAGCGTAGAGATTTCACCAAGCAAGTTGCGCAGGCGATTTTAGGAAATGATGCTGCTTACGAGAGCTCTCCAAAATCTCCGACCATCACTTGGAATGGTGCTGAGTTTGACACTAAAGGTCACAGCAGAGATGGAGAGAATCTCGAGGTATCGGTGACTATCCGTCAGGTGACTATCATGTCTTCTTCTAATGGTGCAGAGAAACATCAGTCAAACTGGAAACCGCCAATTAGCCTCAGTGATTATCTTCGTGAACGTCAGGAGGGTAAACGATGAGCAGTGCACTAGCGATTGCCGGTATAACCCAACTTCTCCGCGATTTATTGAATGACGGTCTGGTGGATAACGATGTAGCTACTGTGGTCAACAGCAATGTGACGGTGCATGCGCTAGCGCCTGATCAGATGTTGGCTCAGGAGGCGGATAACGCACCGATGTTAAATGTGTTCCTCTATCACACCGAAGTAAATGGTGCATGGGCGAATCAGTGTTTACCTACGCAAAATAGCCAAGGGGATAGAATCAACAACACGCCGTTACCGCTTGATCTTTTTTATATCGTCAGCGCATACGGAACGGCAGATCTGCATAACGATGTACTTCTTGGCTATGCAATGCAAATTCTACATGAGCATCCCGGGTTCACTCGTGCGGAGATTCAGTCTGCGCTGACCGCTTCAACGGTTATTGATGCAGGCCTCCCACCACTTCTTGAAGCACTTGCTACGACTGGGCTGGCCGATCAAGCTGAGGCGATCCGAATTGCTCCGCACTCAATGTCTGTCTCTGAAAAGTCCTCATTATGGAGCGCTTTTCAAAGCCAGTATCGTCCTTCTGCGACATATCGCGTGTCTACGGTATTGATAGAAGCCGAGTACGGCGTGAGTCAAGCTCTTCCGGTGTTAACCATCGGCCCGAATAATACCGGGCCTGATGTCCAGCCAACTTTGCTTGCTTCTTTACCCCAGCTTAAACGTGTGATTACTCCCGCTCTACAGCCAAGTGCAAGACTGGGAGAGCCGCTAGATGTAGAAGGCTTTGCATTGGATGGCAATAATCCAGGCTTCACATTGACGCACACCTCACTGGCAGTAACGCATACCATCAATGCACAGGTAGGTGGAACGGCACGTCTACAGTCAGTCATTTTGCCGAATGATGCGGCAAATTGGGCTGCCGGCCTCTATTCCTTACTTTATTCTGTCGAGATTGATGGTCAAAATCAGCAGTCAAATCAACTGGCGGTTCAGATTGCACCAGTCATGACTCTGCCACCAACCAGTGTGGTACGAAATGGTCAGACTGTTGTCGTTACAGTACAGGTTTCGCCCCATATGCATCCCGGCCAAAAAGCCATGATGTGGCTTGGTGCAGAAGGCGCAATATCAGAAACCGTGTCGTCTCAGACAGACACTTTAGTGTTTATCTTTGGACCTTTAGCTGCGGGGTCATACCCAGCGAGACTTCGTGTTGATGGCGTCGATAGCTGGTTCATTCTTCGTGACAGACCGCCGATTGCACCGGACTTTGAGCCAAGAGCGCCAATTTTTGACCCAACTCAGGTAGTGGTGGTGCCATGATGTCTGAATCTATCCAATTTTCGTCACTCGAGAAACATGAAGCCTTGAATCACTGGCAACAGCAAAACAACGAGCATCTGGCGGCGGTTGTGGATTGGGCGATAAGTATGCTTGGAGAGCACGAAGGAGATGCGTCGCGTGAATCTGTTTCTGCCATTAATGCTCGTTATCGCACAAAAACATCAAACGAAAATCCAACTGCGCTGAACGTATTGATCGAGCAATTCGGTCTGAACGACAGCGATCAGGCGGCACTGGCCTTACTCATAGCATCGGCTTTGGAGCCAAAAGTGGCAGAGCGCTGCGCACAGCTTGCGGGTCATATTTCTCAGTCTTCTTTTACTACGATGCCTTTAGTTACTGCGATGCTTTGTGTTTCTCGTTTACCAGAATGCGACTGGAGCAGCTTCTCGCCGCAGTCACCGCTGCGCTATTGGCTGCTGATCGAATGGCAACCGCATGGTTCTGGAGATGGCGTGCTTATCGCTGATGAACGTGTGGTGAATTTTGTTCGTGGCATTAATTACCTTGATGAGCGACTTTCTGTGCTGCTTGAGCCGTCAATAGCCGATATCACAGTGTCACTGATGCCATCACAACGTAAACAGTTGGAGACTGCCACGAACTACCTCGCTCAAATTCAGCGGCGGGAGCAAAGCGGAGCCTTAACCGTGTTTGAGTTGTTCGGCGATGATGCTCCTGCCCGAGCGGCGATGGCGGAGGTGATCGCAACAGAAATTGGTGCGAGTTTACAACGTATCAGAGCGGGGAACTTACCATCTCGGTCTAATGATATCGATGCATTAGTCCGACTTTGGATTCGTGAATCCTGTTTGATTCCTATGTTGCTTTTGGTGGAAGACGCCGACGAGGCTGCAAAACAAATAGTTGCACTGCAATTGATTGCAAGGTTGAGAGGTCTGGTTCTGATAGATACTGGAGAAGCCCCGGCTGCATTGACAGTAAACAGCTTTCCACTGGAGGTTAAACGCCCTACGGTGGAAGAGCAGGAGTCTATCTGGCGGGGCGTCTTGCCAATTAAAAACGAATTACCTTCGCGTCTTGCAGAACAATTTTCAATGAATGAGCCCGACATCGTGCGTTCAGTGGCGATTGCCGTGGCACAATCTGGTGTTAATAACGAGCAAATGGAAAGTACGCTCTGGCGTGTATGTCAGCGTGGTTCCTCCTCAGAGTTATCGAAACTGGCGCAACGGATAGAGTGCAAAGCAACGTGGGACAATCTTGTCTTACCGGAAACTCAAACCCGAATGTTGCACCAGTTGTCATCTCAGGTCGCACTTCGTAACCGTGTTTATCAGCATTGGGGCTTTCGCAGCAGAATGAGCCGTGGCATGGGGATCAGCGCCATGTTTAGTGGTGAAAGTGGTACAGGGAAAACCATGGCAGCAGAAGTGATCGCCACCACCTTGAATCTTGATCTCTACCGCATCGATCTTGCCAGTGTGATAAGCAAGTATATCGGTGAAACTGAGAAACAAATGCGAGCGTTGTTTAATGCAGCAGAACGTTGCGGCGCGATTCTTTTCTTTGATGAAGCCGACGCACTGTTCGGTAAGCGAGCAGAAGTAAAAAACAGCAACGATCGCTTTGCAAACATGGGGACCGACGACTTACTTCAGCGTATCGAGATGTACAACGGCCTTGCGATTCTTGCTACTAACCTGAAATCTCAAGTTGATAAAGCGTTTATGCGTCGTCTGAGGTTTGTCATTGACTTTCCATTTCCCTCTCCCTCAGAGAGAGAACGAATCTGGCGCACTGTATTCCCAAAACAGACACCACTCGCTGCTGATGTGGATCCAGCCAGACTCGCTCGCCTAAATTTGGCTGGTGGCAGCATTCACAATGTTGCGCTTAATGGTGCTTTTCTGGCAGCGAAATATGATGAGCCTGTTTCAATGCGCAGATTAATGGAGGCCGCTGCTGCAGAACTGCAAAAATTGGAGCGTCCTTTAAAAGCGGGAGACTTGGATTATGGTTAAGTTCGCGTTGTTGAAATGGTGGAGAGCTCGCTCGGCTTAGTGAAGACGATTGGAAGTCGGTAGGTCAGCTCAATTAATGGCTCAATGTATGGAAGGAAGCATGAAAATCACGATTGGTTTTGACCACATTCAGATTGCAGAAAACGCCTCTTACAGTGAGATCTACACTGAGTTGTCAAAAGCTGTGCGTCAAAACTGGCCAAATCTTACATCGGTGTCAGTTGAGCAGCAGAGGTTAGCACAGCAACGCGCTGTTGTTGCGATGACAAAGCAGCTATCAAGAACGGTAGCCGCAAGGAGGATACGATAAATGTTGTCTTCTCAACCGAATTATCTCAAAGCGGGCATCGTGCTGTTGGATCAGAAAAGTGGAGAGCCGATAAATGCGATTCCACTGCTGATCAATCCCGATACGCTTAATACTCAATTTGAAGTGAAAGCGCCTGTGGCATCAGGTACGCGTAATGAGCAATTGCGTCTTAACGGACCACCGAAAGAAACCATAACGTTTGATGCGATACTGGATGCGACGGATGCCATGTCACGTGGTGATGAAGACGCGATGAAATATGGGATTGGCCATTATATCGCGGCGCTCAGAAGTTTAATTTCACCCACGAAACGGCAGCTTTTAGATAACGACAGCTTGGCACGTCAGGGCAAACTTACCATCATTCCGATGCTTCAACCTTTGCCAGTCTTCTGTTGGGGGCTACATCGCAGAATACCCGTGAAAGTGGGCAGCCTTTCGGTGGCGGAAGAATTCTTTAGTGCGCATCTCAATCCTCTGCGTGCCAAGGCGAGTCTTTCTCTACAGGTGCTATCGGTTGATGATCTTGGCTTCGATCATCCGGCATCGGCATTGTTTCTTAATTACCTCGATGGCATTGAAAAACAGGCAGTTAAAGTCTTCAAACCCGCAACCGGTTGGTTAGAGTGAGGAACATTAACGATGACAGACTTAACGCAATATCTTCTCGGCAATACGGATGAAACGGCTGATTTTCCGTCGAATAGTCGCTATGCGGGTTCGCCGCTGAAAGTGATGAAAGACAGTAACGGAGTTGAACGTGTTTTCGTCAGTCGACGTTTTTTGCCTCAACCCGCAGTGGAAGGTACCGTTCCTATGTTATTGGTGAGAGAAGGCGATCGTCTTGATTTACTCGGTGCTGCATATTATGCCGATCCTTCACAGTGGTGGCGTATTGCCGATGCAAACCTTGAGGTTTATCCCGGTCATTTAGTTGCAACTCCCGGTCGTAAAATCTCGCTTTCAACAGGCGATGAGGAGAGCTGATGTCTGAGATTGTTATGAGTCTTTACATTGGCCCTGTTGCACCGATACCGGTGTCAAAGGCCGTGATCAACGCTTTCGTGTCCTGTGAGGTACGGTCAAGCACGACAGATGCTTCGGGATTTCAGTTGGTGTTCGAAATCGACAACAACTCGCCTTTACATACTCTGTTTATGTTGGCGAGCAATAATCCGATTCCCTTGGTGCGTACAGTGATAGTGGTTGAAATGAACGGTAAAAAGAATGTGCTGATTGATGGCGTTATTACGGAGCACAGCGTCAGTCCGGGCGACTCACCCGGTGTATCGCGTATGACCATAACGGGTGAAGACCTCAGTAAGGTACTTGATTACATCGACTTCAGCTTTATGCGCTACCCCGCAATGCCGGATTTTGTGAGGGTAAATCTGGTGCTGGCAAAATATGCCTTTTTAGGGCTCATTCCTAAAGTGATACCTTCAGTGTTGATTGATGTGCCAATCCCAACGGATCGCATACCGACACAGCAGGGGAAAGACTTGGCTTACATTCAGTCGCTCGCAGAAAAAGTGGGGTACGTGTTCTATATCGAACCGACCGATACCGTGGGATCTTCTGTGGCTTATTGGGGACCAGATGTGCGTTTCGGAAACGTGCAAAAACCGTTGAATGATGATTTAGATGCCAGCCGTAATGTGACTTCTCTGACGGGGACTTATAACTCGCAAGGCGCGTTTATCCCTCTCATTACTATTCAAAACCCGCAAACCAAACTACCAATCACGATTCCGGTGCCAGATGTAAATCCGCTGAATCCGCCGTTAGGGATAATCCGACCGATCACGCTGAATACGCAAAATATTTATGAGACGGCGAAATATTCTCCGGTACAAGCGGCAATGATTGGTATGGCCAAAGCGGCACGTTCGGCAGTCCGTGCTTTGAAAATGACAGGTTCACTTGACGTCTTGTCGTACGGCTCGTTACTGAAAGCGAGACGATTGGTCTATGTGAGAGGTGCTAGTCCGGCGTTCAATGGTGTTCATTATGTTGAGTCAGTAACCACCACTTTCAAAGAGGGTGAGCTGAAACAGAATTTTCAACTCAGTAGGGACGGTCTGTTATCGACTGTTAGCAAGGTGTCAGCATGACGCAGCCATTGTACGGGAAATTTAGGGGAACGGTCGTGAACAATGTTGATCCTATGCAGCAAGGTCGAATCCAGGCGACCGTTCCCAGTGTGTCCGGAATGATACCCGGTAGCTGGTGTATGCCTTGTTTGCCAGTTCTCGGCGTTAACTCAGGGATGTTTACTGTACCACCTGTTGGAGCTGGCGTATGGATTGAGTTTGAGCAGGGAGATGTCGATTATCCAATTTGGACGGGTTGTTTTGCTGGCGCTCCAACCGATGTACCGACGTTGGCGAGAACGGCGGTTCCGCCAATTTCCGCCATTACATTGCAAACCTTGGCAATGAACGGAATTGTCATTTGCGATGTTGGTGGACCTATGGGTATGGGCGGGATTACGTTGCAAACCGGGACTGGCGCGACGCTGTCGGTTACCGATGCGGGTATTTTCATTAACAACGGCAGAGGGGCGCAGATATCAATGGTTGGGCCAACCGTAGATATCAATAATGGTGCGCTGACCATAACCTGATTGGTGAGGAGCAGATATGCCAGGAGCGATTCTTCACGTTGGTGCGACCGTCACCTGTGCTCATGGAGGGCAGGCCACACCGACAATACCAAACCCTCGGGTGATGGTGTCTGGTCAGCCGACAGTGCTGCAGACAGCACCTTATGTAATAGCTGGTTGTTCGATGCCACCACCGACTGCTGGTAATGGTCCTTGCCTAACTGGTCAATGGCTCACGGGGTCAATGCGAGTACTGTCGCAAGGTCAGACTTTTGCGCTGCAAGTTGGGCAGTCGATCTGCGCACCGACAGGCACACCGATGTTTACATCAGTAGTTCAAGCTCGTGTTCTGGCGACCTGAAAAGGAGTGAAAGGGTATGGCTTATCCAGATTTTCCTTATCGAATTGATACACGTGGCAAAACGGCAACTACTACGCCGTTTGATCTTGTTCGTGACCGCATTGAACAACTCCTTTTTACTGAGCCGGGCGAGCGCGTGATGATGCCTACATTCGGATGTGGGTTAAATCGGCTGTTGTTTACAGGCGTCAGTGATTCAGTGATCGAAAATACGCGCAGTTTGATTGCGACTTCCCTTCAAACCTGGATGCAGGATGACATTGAACTGACGGAAGTGGATGTGCGATTCGAAAATGGAGCCCTGTTTATTGATGTTGCTTACTTGGTGCTGCCAACAGGGGAAGAGCAGCAGGCAACGTTTGAGCGTGAGGTGTCAATATGATCTATTTCTGCTGCGACCAACGTCGGCGCGAGGCTGTGCGCAATTCTGACTTCAATGGTATCGATTTTGTCGAAGTCATTGATCGAGAAGCGGCAGTGGAAGCCGATCGCCAGCGCTTTCTGCATCTTCATCTGGTCAACGACCCAGGAGCATTTGTTTACCAGGTTGATAACATCCGAATTGAAGGGGCGACTGCGATTAAAGTGGTCAACGTTTCGATGGGATTTGATGGACAAACTAACGTTTTGGTCATTGAAGTTGATGAGCCTGGAGATTTTTCTCCTTATACCATTAATATTGTCACCAGTTCGTTGAACCCTTTGCCGCCACCAGAAATTGATCCTGCACTGGCTTCCGTTACCTTCTCGTTCAAGGTTGAGTGTCCTACGCAGTTGGACTGTCAGAGTCGTTGTGATTGCCCGGAACCTGAAGCTCTTGATTCTGAAATTGACTATACCGCGCGTGATTTCCAATCATTTCGCCGCATGATGTTAGACAGACTATCCGTGACGGCTAAAGAGGCAGCGACGGGACATCCGGCAGATCTCTCTACAGCGATAATCGAAGTACTTGCCTATACCGCTGATCAACTCGCTTATTATCAGGATGCTGCAACGACGGAAGCGTACCTGAATAAAGCGCGATCACGTATCTCCCTCAAGCGAATGACACGGTTGGTTGATTACACCGTCGATGAAGGCTGTAATGCGCACTGCTTTTGCCATTTTTCGGTGACGGCGGATGTGTTGCCAATGGCACCAGCGAGCGCAGTTATCCCTAAGGGAAGTGCGGTCTGCACTCAACTCAGTGAGCTGCCGAGAACGTTTGTTCGAAACGAGTTTGTATTAGCCAAAAGTGGCGCAGTTTATGAGACCTGTTTTGACGTTCCTGCGCTCTATAGGTTGCACAACGAAATGAAGTTCTACACCTGGAGCAACGCGCGTTGTTATCTGGCAAAAGGAGCAGTGAGCGCGACTTTGGACGGGCACTATCCTGATTTAACGGCAGGGATGTACCTAGCGCTAGAGGAGGTGATTGGGGCAAGAAGTGGCAATCAAGCCGACCGCCGGTTATCGCATCGTCAGGTAGTATTACTCACAAAGGTTCAGGCGTTTGATGTTGACGACGAACTTCTGATTGATCCTGTGACAGAAGCGCCAATCACAGAAATTTTTTGGCACAGTGCTGATGCGTTGAAATTTTCACTCTGCATCTCATCAGAAACTTCGATCGAAGAAGGGCGACGTTATATCGACCCTGTTTCTGTCGCGCGTGGTAATTTGGTGCTGGTTGATCATGGTCAGACAATTACCGACGAACGCTTGCCCGATGTACCACTGCCAACGCTTAGTTGGGCTCCGGGGCGTGGCATGCAATCTGCAACTTCAAAAAGCGCCAGTTGTGAGCAACAACATTGTGAACAAAATCAGGCCGAATCGATCACTCCTCGCTATCGACCTTCGCTCGCCATCCTGCCTCTTAC
Source organism: Vibrio limimangrovi (assembly GCF_054064025.1). NCBI lineage: Bacteria > Pseudomonadati > Pseudomonadota > Gammaproteobacteria > Vibrionales > Vibrionaceae > Vibrio > Vibrio limimangrovi. Next base: position 306,257 of record NZ_JBSUGF010000006.1, on the reverse strand, counting down.
GTTTTCTCCGGCCTATCAAGCTGGTGCACCCGCATCCGTACTATTACGGACGCCGAGCCCAAACGAAGCGGTTGCCAACATTTCACTCAAGGCGGATGAAGCCGGTGAAGAACGTCCTTATCAGGTTGTGAGGGACTTATTGGCAAGCGATGATTCCGCTTTCGTCTTTACTACGGAAATTGAGCGTGATGGTCGGGTTTATCTCCGTTTTGGTGACAACGTATTTGGCCACCGTCCGCTGCCAGAAACCCAATTTCTCGCAACCTACCGCGTGGGTATTGGGGAGGCTGGAAATATCGGTGCCGACAAACTCTATCATCTCGCTTTACCGATACCGGAAGTGGCAGAAGTACGAAATATTACGCCGGGAGAAGGCGGCCGAAATCCGGAAACGAATGCGGAAATCCGCAAACGTGCTCCCTTTATCTTCAAAAATCAGGAACGCGCCGTCACACGTGAAGACTATCAGACGCTGGGCCGCCGCGTTACAGGCATTCAGGATGTCAGTTGTGCGTACATCCATACAGGGAGTTGGGTGACCACGTTTGCTTTACCGGATCCGGAAGAGAGAGTGGACGTTCCTCAAGCCCTGCGTTCCACACTTCGAGATCATTATGAAAAGTTCCGGCTTGCAGCGCATGATATTGAGGTGTCATCACCGGTCTATGTGCCTTTGGAAGTGACTTTACATGTTTGTGTCGCGCCAAATGCCTCTAAATCTTACGTACGGCAGCAACTGCTCAAACTTTTCTCTACTAGTCGTCTACCCGATGGTTCTTTAGGTTTATTGCATCCTGATCGGTTCCGCGCAGGGGAAACATTACATTTGTCGCCATGGATCGCTGCGGCACAACACGTAGAGGGTGTCGTTGCGGCGAAAATCATACGATTCAGAAGATTTGGTGATGCACGTACCAGTGGCCTTGCCGACAGAAAACTGAAATTCGGTCGCACGGAAATCGCCCGAATCGACAATGATTTCAGTCACCCTGGTCATGGTGTGTTCCTACTCGACATGGATGGAGGGCGTTGATATGTCAGATCACGAATCCCATTGTGGAGCCTGTAATGGTATTGAAGTACGAACTCCTAGAGCACCCGATAACACGGCTGGTTTATCACACGTTAATTATCGAATCGGTGAATACAACGACTTTTATCTCAGTATGGTCGCGCGCTTATCCTCAGCTAAATATGGCGCTCTTGGAACACTGACTACACGTGAGTCGAGCGATTTTACTCTAGCGCTAATAGATGCATGGGCCGCCAGTTGCGATGTACTGACGTTCTACAATGAAATGTGGCTGAATGAAGCTTATGTCAACACGGCGATGGAAACCGGCTCTCTCTATGAATTAGCCATGCTGACGAATTATGTTCCTCCCCCTGGCGCTGCCGCCACCACAAATCTAGCATTTACGATCGCTGCAGGAGAGGGCATTCCGGAAGAAATTATTGTTCCAGCGGGTACTAAAGTGCAAAGTACTCCCGCCCAGGACGAGAAGCCAGTGATTTACGAGACGTTGAGCGCGTTGACCACTCGTGCAGCGTGGAATGCGATTCGTCCCAAATTGACTGCACCACATCCGTTAACCAAGACAACCCAAAAGATTCCGCTGCCCGGCACTAACCTTAATCTGAAAACTGGCGATGCGGTTTATTTTGTGTCGGATGATGGTGAGCAAGTCTTCGCGACTATTAATTCTGTCACTCCTGTGCTCGCAAACATAGCCAAAGATCCTGATTCAAAAGACCTTACCTGGATCGATATATCTCCAGTATTGTCTGAACCGCTTGCGACTTCTCATTCAGACCTGTCAGGTGGAACCGCTCGATCTCTGGCAGATAAGATAGCGAACTATAAAGGGAAAACCGTTGATGCCAAAGAGCTGGCGGGCGTACTAAAGCAGGAGTCCTTTAAAGAAAAGGCTTTCTTTTCTCCACTAATTGAATCCACCAAAACAACGCGAAAAGTACAACTGTTTCGTGCCAAAGCAGCGATTTTCGGTCATGCAGCCCCTCCCTTGGCGAGTTTACATTATTCATTAACAGGCACATTTCCTGTTTACAAAAAATCTGGTGATGATGTTGTCGTCGAAGATGTTGCTAGCGGACCATATGCGGGTTTAGAAGAGATTGAATGGGCGGGTGGCACGCTGGACGTAATGGACGATAGCGCGTCACATCATGTTTTCTTAGAACGCCCGGTCACCGACATCGGTAAGGATAGCGAGGTTGTACTTCGGGATGGTCATAAGTGGTCACGTTACAGTGTGACTGATACCAACGAAACGTCTGTCTCGTTCTTCTCTGTCACCGGTAAAAGCACGCGTCTGACATTAAACAGCGATGCTCATTTTGATGAACTCTCCATCAGAGGTACTGTGGTATTTGGTGCTAGTGAGTGGATGGACATCGCCGATCCACCCATTACGGAGGCGATGGACGAGGAGAGTCTTTCGATTGAATTAAATGGCTGGTATCCGGGGTTAGAAGAAGGCCGGAAAATGATACTCAAGGGGGAAGCCGAAAATGCAGGTACTGAGCCTGTTGTCGCGACGAGAATCGTGCAATCGGTGAGTCACAGTTTCGCCGAAAATGGAGGCACGACTCTGACATTCTCCGAATCGATAGGTGCGCCTTACTTGCCGCAAAGTCTTCGTATTTATGCCAACGTTGCAGATGCCTCACAGGGAGAGTCGGTGGCTGAAGTACTTGGTGACAGTAACGCGACACCACACTTAGCCTTTAAATCTAAACAGGCTCCTCAAACCTTCGTGCCTGCTGCGACCGAATCCGGAGTGAAGCCAACAATGGAAATTCGTGTCAATAAGGTCCTCTGGAAGCAAGTGCCCCATTTTCTTGATGCCTCACCGACCGATCGCGTCTACACCATGCGCATCGATGAGAACGGATACAGTCATGTAGCGTTTGGAGATGGGACGTTAGGCGCGATACCAGGTAAAGGACAACAAAACATCCGAGCCAGTTATCGCAAGACATTGGGACTGGAAGGCAGGGTGAAAGCTGGTCAACTCAACCTGTTAATGTCGCAACCATTGGGTGTTCAGGGGGTAAATAACCCGTTGGATGCAGAAGGCGGTGCCGATCCGGAAGGTATGGATGATATCCGCGTCAGTGCACCGCTTTCTTGCAGAACGTTAGGACGTGTTGTTTCACTAACGGATTATGCCGATTTCTCGCGTGCTTACGGAGGAATCGCTAAAGCGACATCACAATGGCTTCACGTTAGTGGTGGGCACCATGTGGTCGTGACGGTAGCGGCGGAAGCGGGAGCTCAGGTACCCGAAGGCAGTGATCTTCATAATGCATTAACGCAGGCATTGATGGATGTGGGTGATCCTTTCGCACGATTTGTGCTGCGAAGTTTTCGACAAACCTATTTTCGTCTTGGGGTCAAAGTCAAAGTGAATCCTGATTATCTGGAAGACGACGTGCTCAACCGAGCTGAAATGGTCATTTTTGAGTCGTTTTCCTTCGAGGCCAGGGACTTTGGCCAGCCTGTTTTTGCCAGTGAAGTCATTGCATTGCTTCATGATGTTGAAGGCATAGACGCTGTCGTCATCGAACGACTCTATATGGGCAGTTCGCCAACGCGATATGAAGGGATCGCGGCACCTATGGCCGAAATAGTGGATGGTGAAATCGTTGGTGCGTCAATCCTAAGCTTGCACCCTAGTGGACTTGATTTTCTGGGGGCCTGCTTATGAGTAGTTTGTCACCTGAATCTTTGTACAACCTGTTGCCAGAAGTCTATCGTCGTCGAGACGAAGATCAGGGGTTTCCACTTAAAGCGTTGATGGAGATTCTGGCTGAGCAGGCGAACATCGTAAAATATGACATCGACCGTCTTTACGATAATCAGTTCATCGAAACCTGTGATGAATGGGCCGCACCTTATCTGGGAGAGTTGGTCGGTTATCGATATGGCGCTGAAATACCTGGTGTCAGTCAACGTGCAGCGGCAGCCAATCAAATCCGACTCGCGAGAAAACGCGGGGTTGCGTTGGCGCTGGAGCAAATGGCAACGGATACCACGCGCTGGCCCGCGAGAGTGGTGGAGTTTTTCAAGCTTTTGGCACGGCCAGAGCATATGGCGGCAGTCCATCTCCAAAATCACTACACTTTGGATTTAAGAAACAGCCGCAAGTGCGATGCGATTGGTTCTGCTTTTGATTCTGCAAGTTATACAACATCGGTGGGGAGAATTAGCCAGAGTGAAGGGAAGCACCATTTTCGTCACATAGGTTTGTGCCTCTGGAGGCTAGACCATTATCGTCAGCCGATTGTGCCTGCTCACAGGGTTGCTGAGCGGCGATTTCTCTTTAATCCGCTAGGTTGTAATACCAAGCTGTTTAATCAGCCAGTACCTGAGCCGGATATCAATCATCTTGCTCGTGAAGAAAACTTACCCGTTGCGTTGAAACGAAGCAATATCGCCGGTGATCGCTTAGCTGTTTTCTATCCCCATGCCTTTACTTTGGTGATTGATGGGATATTGAAAACCGCTGATCAATTACAAATCTGTAATCTAAGCGATGATGGTTCGGATTGGGCGTATTCTCCCGTTAATTTGATATCGGTTGACCCGGAGCTTGGCCGATTATCGCTTCCGGCATCCATGCCAGAGCCAGAGTCTGTTGAAGTAACATATCACTACGGGGCGAGTGCGGATATTGGTGGAGGCGCTTATTCGCGTGGTGAAGGGTTTATTGTTTCTGAACGCCCTCCAGAGGTCGTTGGTGGAGGAGAGAGTATTCAGACTGCGCTCGATTTGATTACCGATGGTGGCGTAGCAGAAATTGCTGTGTCCCATGTGTTTAATGAGGCGTTATCTGTAGACGTAGCCGCAGATCGAACATTGTCATTACGCGCTAAAGATGGTCATCGCGGGTTTGTTCAGCTTGGTGGCAATGATATGACTCTGGAAGGTGGCGCTGAATCTGAAATCATTTTAGATGGCTTGGTCATTATCGGTGGGCGTCTTGTGATTCAGGATACCGGAGATAATTCACTGCGCCGTTTAGTTTTGCGGAATATCACATTGGTTCCGGGACACTCTGTGAGCATGGATGGTGAGCCACTCTTTCCTGAGTTGCCTTCGCTGGTTGTCGAAATCGCTAATGTTACTGTAGAAATTGAGCGTTCAATCGTTGGTGCGATTCGTACCGTAGAAGGTGCTTCAGTCACTATTAAAGACAGTATTGTTGATGCGACATCAAACACTAACATCGCCTTTTCATCACTGGGTGGAGACGGTCATGGTGGCGTACTGACACTGTGTGAATCGACGGTGATCGGTAAAGTTGGAGCACGATCGTTTCCACTCATCTCAAACTGTATTGTAGATGCTGCACTGGTCGAAACTGATCCCTGGACGGCACCAGTGTGGGCATTGCAACGACAAACCGGGTGTGTCCGTTTCTCTTACATACCTCCTAATTCAAGGGTTCCTCGCCAACACAGATGCCAACCACAGTTTGCAGCTGCTAAGGCAATAGAAGCTGCCGAAGCGAGAAATCCGGCTCTGACGGATACTGAACGCGCTAACATCACTCGTGGGGTTAGAGCACGTGTCGTCGCTGCCTTTACATCTACCCGATATAACGATCCTGCCTATGGTCAACTGCTACTCTCTGCGCCGGTAGAATTACGCCGCGGTGCCGACAGTGGTGGAGAGATGGGCGTTTATCATCATCTTTATTACCCACAGCGGCATGATGCTTTGCTGTTTCGTCTTAATGAATTTTTACCTATTGGCCTCGATGCAGGCTTGATCTATGTGACCTGAGGAGGGACTCATGGCTGTAGATATTTCAGGAAAAACGTTTGACCCACGTCATAACTACTCCGGACTGGTGTCAATGCAAGGAAGGGTGGTGTTGGATACACCGCTCAATGAGGGCGCGGAGATTGTAGATAGGCGCTTTCGTGCTGAAACCATCGACCTGGCTGGCTTTTGTGGCTATCCAGCGCATCTGCCAGACAGCTTTCGCATTGAGGTTACTGGCGGAGAGTTGCTTATCCACCCGGGGCGTTATTATGTCGATGGTTTGCTTGCAGAGAACTTTGGTTACGGCGAAGATGAATTTTATTTTCCGTTGGAAGAGATGCGCAGTAATGAGCCTGTACCTTTTCAATCTCAGCCATACCTGCCAATTATGGAACCTCTGGATCTGGATGACGGCCGTTATCTGGTCTTTCTGGATGTATGGAAGCGTCCGGTCACTTTCCTTGAAGACCCTGATTTAATCGATCCGGCAGTGGGGGTCGATACCAGCGCTCGCTTGCAAACCGTCTGGCAGGTAAAACTCTTTTCGGTAGATGATGGCGTAACGTGTAGTACTGAAGATGAAGATATTGATGACTGGGCAGAGTTTATTCAGCCATCGTCTTCTCGTTTATCCACTCGTGCCAATCCCGCATCCGCCGTTGATGATCCCTGTCTGCTGCCACCAGAAGGTGGGTATCGTGGTCTGGAAAACCGCACTTACATGGTTGCAGTCCATGATGTTAATGAAGATGGCGTTGCGTTGCTTAAATGGTCTCGGGTTAATGGCTCTTTCGCTGGGCGCATTCTTTCTCAGCCAGCGAATAACACTATCACTCTGGAACAAGTTGCCAAAGATGATTACCTGAGATTCAGCGCAGGTGATTGGGCGGAGATTACTGATGATGTCCGCGTATTGGAAGGCAATCCCGGTACCATGGTTCAAATACTTTCCGTCAATTACGCGACGAATAGCGTGGTGCTTACCAACCCTTTGAGCGCCGATGATATCGTGCTGATTCCTGCCTCCGCAGTTGCTGATAAATCTCTCCATCCTATTTTACGACGTTGGGATCAGTCGGGTGTGGTATTGGACACGGATGGTGCTGAAGTGATAAATCTCGATGCCCCGGGAAGTCATGGCTTAATCCCGGCTCCAGAAGGAGTTTTTATTGCTTTAGAGGACGGTGTTGAAGCGGCGATTTCTTTACAAGGGACCGGCGATTATCATATGAGTGATAATTGGAGCTTTGTCACCCGTTACGCGGACAGCTCAGTTGAAACCTTAACCAACGCTCCCCCTCAGGCATTTCATCATCACTATTGCCGACTGGCTGTTTTAGATGTTTTGAGTGGGGAATTTGTTGAACCGATTGTACAGGACTGTCGGGACCCCATCGGCAATGCGGGTTGCTGCACTGTTGTCGTGCGGCCGGGCGAAGATATTCAGACAGCGTTAGATAGTCTTTCTCCTGAATTTGGTGGCTGCGTTTGCCTAAAAGTGGGTGTCCATACCATTCACAGACCGCTTCGTATTCGTTATCCCAATGTCACGTTGCATGGAGAAAGCCACGGTGCGCAAATCATCAATCTCAGCAATGAAAACGCGATTACAGTGAGTTCAGAAGATGGCAGCCAGCTTTCTGGCATTCATCTCTCAGGGTTTACCATTCTTAGTCGTGGAGAAACGAAAGGCTCCGATGGCATCATCTCCCTAAAAACGGTTAGCGATAGTCTGATTGAGGATTGTCGAGTTCAAACACTGGATGCGAGTGTTCAGTCAACCGATAGCCCGGCTGTGGCATTGTTTGACTGTCAGAGAGTGCGTGTGTGCCACTGTCAGCTGGAGGGTTCTCCAGTGGGTGTTTGGCTGGATAATGACGGTGAAGATCTAACCATTCATAGCAATGTGATCCGTTTTAATGCCGAACAACTTCCCGGACTCGTAGGTATAGCGGTTTGTAAATTGTCCGGCAGGGTAAGAGTGTTCGAGAACGACATCATTGGCTTCATTCGAGGTGTGGTGGTTAACAATCAAATATTTGAAGACGCATTTTCGACGGCTTCTTACAGTGAAGTCAAAGGTAACCGCATTACCCTAAGCGAGATTGTGGTCGATCAAGGTGCGGTTGCTGTGGAGTGCAATTGTTCATATGGCACGGTTTCAGAGAACCAAATTGTGCTGTTATCAGAGGGGAGCATCGGGGTGATGGTGCAAGGTCTCGGTACATTGGTCGAGCGTAACCGGATAGAGACACAAGGGAAAGTTCAATCACAAATCGCAATTTTGGTTGGCGGTGATGGAAAATTGTTTTCCGGCGGTATTAGTGTGGCGCAAAATTGGTTGCATGGCTGCAGTGGAGGCATATTGGCTGAGGGAGTCAAAGGGCTTCGTATCGATAATAATGATATTGCTGGTGACGTTGATGAAGAACTGGCGGTGTCGGTGCAGGGGTGTTCGCTGGTCAGCATCGAAAATAACATCATTGTTTCAGCGTTACTGGCCATTATGGTCACCCAATGTGAAGACGTTCAAATCAGTAGCAATCACATTCGCGATGATGGCATTGCAATTGGGTGTGTTCAGTGTATTCGAGTCGATGTCACCAACAACCAAATTAACCACTGCCACCTTGGTGGGATAGTTTTGCTGTTCTGTTTCGCACGCGCTGGGGTAATTGGCAATCGCTTGAATTATGTCGGCGGGTCAGCTCAGGGCGTATTTGCTTCGTCGATTATGAGTATTTTCCATTTTGGTGAATGTCACATCGAGTCTAATGAGGTGCTTAATACGGGAGTGGGTCGGGACGATAAGGTTAATGGCAACGCTACGGTTGGAATTGGGGGGCTATATGTGCTCGAAGCCCGTGTGGAAAGTAACCTTGTTTCGTATTCGGATTTATTGACTCGTGAAAGAATACTTGATGACCGGGCGCTATTGATGCAGGGGTTGTGGGAAGTGGTTTTGTCAGATGCCAACGGGAAAAATAAATCATTATTGGGATATGCAGCTCAAATCTCAAACAACAAGTTTCTTGGTCAGGGCGCAGATACTCTGGTGGAACTTCGTTCTACAGAGCTTACTGATCTGGTTCGACTCAGATTTGAGCGAGTGTTTTTTAACCATAATCTTGTCGAACACTTTGGAAGTAACGGTAGGGATATAGCAAGTGGTGCAACTGTCATTTTGAGCGGAACCCGAGGCGTTGTGATGGGTAACCAAATCAAGTCGGGCACTCGGTTTCTTCCATCGTTTAACTTCCAAAATATGGCGGGTCCCTACATCGGTAATATTACTGAGGGCAACGCTATCAACCACCCTGAATTCCCAGTACCAGAATCTGGCTTTAATTCGCGGATTTAATTAAGGAGCGAAATCATGGCAAACGCGAGTACAACACTGAAAAAGCATTTCTCGCTCATCAAAGAGATGGAAAAGGCGAGCCAAACTGACAAAGTGAACAACCCGGTCATAGCAACGAAAACCGCTGCTGCTGAAAAGAAAGTCAGGATTGAAAGTCGAATATCTGAACTCGAACAGCAACGGGCGGCGTTTAATAAAAAAATGGATGAAGCGATAGCTCGTGAGAAAAAACAACTCGTTGAAATCGAGCGTTTCGAGCAGATGGTGCCGGATCAGGAATTAAAGGACACCGTAGTTAAACCTGCAAGCCCAACCACGCCCAGTACGAAAGTGAATCCAAAAGAGACAGTTAAAGCAACGACCAATATCAAAACTGTGTCCACAGCAGCTAAAACAACGCGGACGACGAAGAAGTAACGATGAATCAACGTCAGGAGCATCATCATGCTATTCATTACCAATAGAACACCCAGACAATCAGCAAAGTCAAAAAAGAGCCGTAATATTAGCTTTAACTACCAGAATACTGCTGTGGCTCAATATCTCTACTTTTGCGAGAGGTTAGGTAAAGATAACTACCGAGAAGTGATGAGTAAAGCATTCTTCAGCCGTCTAAAAGAACTTCCTCCTCAAACCCAGCTGCTTTTCTATATCCATGGCTTCAATAACAACATGGAACCCACCATTTTTACCAATGCAGAGAAACTGCAAAAGCTGATCAACCATCATATTCCCGATCTTGTTTATGTGGTTCCTGTGATATGGCCTTGTGATGATGACGGAGTGACCGCATTTGCGGATGATTACTGGGATGATCAAGACGCTGCAGATGCCAGTGGTCCGGTCTTCGCGCGACTACTCGGAAAGTTTGACGAATGGCGTCGAGACGAGAAGCAGCAAGAAATCCCATGTTTAAAGCGTATTAACATTTTAGCCCATTCGATGGGCAACCGAACATTAAAGAATGCATTGGCTAATTGGGCTAACAAGTTTTCGTCCGGGAACATGCCACAACTCTTTCGCAACGTATTTATGGTAGCGGCTGACGTGGAAAATGAAGTGTTAGAGATGGGAGAAGAGGGGCGCTGTATCGTTGATTCCAGTAGAAATGTGATTGTTTACTTCGCCAATGATGACTTGGCTATGCCAGCTTCGAAATTGGCCAATCTTAAAAACAGAACACTTTCGCGAAGAATGGGGATGACGGGTCCTGAAGATATATCAAAATTGCCAAAAAGTGTTTTTGAGGTTGACTGCGATAACTTCAACACAAAATTTGATTTAAAAGGTCATACCTACTTTCTTGATGACAAGAATGGCAATCCGAGCCCAATTATTCAGCACATGGTGGATGCGATAAGTACAGGTCGAGTGAAGCCTAATGAACGCAGCCACGTATTGTGAAATTCTATAATTTGAACGCTCACACTGCTGCTTGATGTTGGAGAGAAGCAGAATATTATCAAGCGAGTTGTATCCGGAAAAACGTTGAAAAAAGTAATTTCGTTTAATTGGAAGAATCTTAAGTAGTTCTTAAGTTATGAGGATTAATGTTGGTGGTGAGTTTGAACCTTTCTTACCACTAACAGGAATAACTAATATGGAACGTAAAACAATTTTAGCTTCAACAGTAATGCTGGCAGGACTACTTTCTTTTGGTGCTTATGCTTCTGACCCTACTTGTACCGAAGAGAGTCCGGATAACTGGATGCCATTTGACTCGGCTCAGAAAATGGTAGAGTCACAAGGATATAAAATTAAGAAGTTTAAAAAAACCGATACTGGGTGTTACGAGTTATATGGTCATGACACTAGTGGTAAGCGTGTTGAAATCTATTACAACCCGGTTGACATGACGGTAGTAAAAGAGGAAGTCGATGATTAAAAAAACTCAGTGGGATCGAGTTGTTAAGTTCACCCACTGGTTGGTGGCGAGTTTGTTCTTGATAAACTATTTCATTACCGAGGACGGTAGCACTCTTCACCAGTGGGTTGGCTATACAGCGGTTGGAGTGGTCGTACTAAGGTTGCTATGGGGATGTGTCGCTAAGCCCCCGGCACGTCTTTCATCCTTCTTACCGTCCGTTCCTAAAGCGATAGGACATTTAAAAGAGGTGTATCAGACCCGAGTTGATTATCACCATGGTCATAATCCTGCAGGCGCGATAATGATTTGGTGCATGTGGATAGGGCTGATCGTCATCGGAATCTCAGGGTATATGATGGAAACCGACCAGTTCTGGGGAGAGGATTGGGTTAAAGAGATTCACGAGGCTGCTGTTAATATCACCTTCTTCTGTGTTTGTATTCACGTGGGCGCTGTGGTGCTAATGACCCGAATTACTGGCCATTCTTACCTACGAAGTATGCTGCCTGGTAAGCAAAACAAATAGTCCACCTTAAAATGAAGAGAAAGCAATCTTCCTCAGTTGCTTTCTCTTGCTGTCTTTGTCGACGGGCTGCGCGCTCTCTTTTCTTATCTCCCCATTTGTCTTTGCTCCAATACACTTGACTCTGTCTGTTCTGACTTTTGATAAGTCTTTGAATTTTTATTGTTAAACTTGTCTAATCTCAATGAAGTTGCCATCCTGACTGAAAAATCAGTCAGCATTTCGATAAGCGTTAGTTTCAGGAGGAAGTATGCAGCAAGGGAAAGCGTTTCAAGATCAGATACCAAATAATCACTGCTTTGGTTGTGGACCAGAGAATACATCTGGCTTACAAATCAAGAGTCACTGGATTGAAGAAGATAAATCAGCCTGTACATTCGTGCCACTACCGCATCAATGTGCCGGACCTACACAGTTCCTGAATGGTGGGGTCATTTCTACAATTATCGATTGCCATTGCATCTGCACGGCGATAGCGAAAGGGTATCAGTTACAGGTACGAGAAATAGGCGTCGGTGAAGCGGTATGGTACGCGACTGGAAAATTAGAAGTGAACTACCTTAAACCAGTGCCAATTGATCAAAATGTACAACTGATAGCGACCATTGAAAGCGTTAACGGCAACAAGATGACATTGCGCTGTGAACTGTTTTCCGGTGATGATCTTTGTTGTACAAGTCAGGTTGTCGCGGTCAAGGTACCTAATAGCTGGTTTTCCGCTGCTTGATCATCACCATTTAGCCTGATGAATGTTCTTAATGGTGATAATCAATAATATTATTACTACTAACAAGAGTGTTTTTATTTATAGAACTATAATTAGCCTGTTGCATCAGCATAGGTATGCTCATTATGTTTATAAGAAAAACACGATTCTCCCTATTGCTGCTATCGCTCATTGTTGTACCTGTTGCTGTTTCAAATGAGATGAGTGAAGAGCATGCGAAAGGAAAATACCTCGTCAAAATCGGTGGTTGTAATGATTGTCATACCGCTGGGTATGCGCCTAGCGGTGGAACAACACCAGAATCACAATGGCTTTTGGGAGATCAAGTAGGGTTCAGAGGGCCATGGGGCACCACTTATCCGGTTAACTTACGCGAATATATGGATAAGCTGTCTGAAGCAGAATGGATAAGCAAAGCCAAAGAACTTAAAACCCGGCCTCCTATGCCTTGGTGGATTCTCAATGAAATGACAGAAGATGATTTAAGGGCTATCTATCAATACATTAAGAGTTTAGGCACGTTAGAGAATAGCGTTCCATCATTTGTTCCTCCTGAAGAGGAGCCAAAAACGCCTTATATTCAATGGCCTCAACCGCCAAAACAGTGATCAGTGGGGAAACCAGAATAGCAAGTAAAACAGCAGCCGGATCGGTAACAATCCGGCTGACATCGTTTTTAGATTATACCGAAACGGTTGAAGTGGTTGCGGTGCCATACACCAGCTTGCCATCAACATAAGTGGCATACACGTTTCTCTCATCACCTAAAATCATCAAGGCGAACAGTTTGTCTTCTAAACTTTTCGCATGTTGATGTCGCAGCTTTTGTAAGTCCGTTGCAGCCCAGTCTAAGACCACGAAATCGGCCTCTTTTCCTATTTCAAAGTTACCCACTTTGTCGTCGATGCTCAGTGCTTGTGCTCCACCAAGCGTCGCAAGATATAAGCCTTTGAATGCGGATAGTTTTTGATCTTGTAACTGCATGACTTTATAGGCTTCATTTAACGTTTGTAGTTGACTAAAGCTGGTGCCTGCGCCAACGTCGGTGCCCAATCCAACACGAACGTTCTTCTGTTCTGCTTTCTCTAAATTGAACAGCCCGCTGCCGAGGAAGAGGTTTGAAGTCGGGCAGAATGCGATCACTGAATCGGAGTGCTCAAAGGCCGTCCACTCTCTGTCGGTCAGATGAATAGCATGGGCGAATACGGATCGATTGCCGGTCAATCCATAATGTTCGTACACTTTAAAGTAATCCTCGTGCTCAGGAAAAAGCGATTTCACCCATTCAACTTCGTTCTTGCTTTCAGAGAGATGCGTTTGCACGTACACATCAGGAAATTCAGCTTTGAGTTTTCCAGCGGCGGCTAATTGTTCTCTCGACGAAGTAGGAGCAAATCGAGGGGTGATAGCATATTGCAGGCGTTTGTGATTATGCCATTTTTGGATCAGCGCTTTGCTATCCCGGTAACCCGACTCTGGCGTGTCGAGCAAAAAGTCCGGCGCGTTGCGGTCCATCATCACTTTTCCGGCAATAATGCGCATGTTTTTTTTCTGCGCTTCTTCAAACAGCGCATCCACGGATTGGGGATGAACAGTGCCAAACACCAGAGCGCTGGTGGTGCCGTTTTTTAATAGCTCATTGATAAAGAAATCAGAAACGGCTTTCGCATGTGCTTTGTCTTCAAACTGCTTTTCTGTTGGGAAGGTGTAGTTCTCTAACCACTCAAGTAACTGCTTGCCATAAGATGCGATCATCTCAGTCTGAGGGTAGTGGATGTGCGTATCAATAAAGCCTGGCACAATAAGTTTTCCCCGGTAATCGATAAACTCATTGTATTGCGCTGCTTCTACATCACTGAACTCTCCAACCGCTTTAATAAAGCCACCTTCAATGACCAACAGGCCATCTTCAATATATTGAAAAGATTCTTCGAGGTTATCGACCCTGGCTGGGTCATTGTAAAAGTGAAGAAAGCTCGCACGTATAGCGGTTGCTTTTGACGTGATGCCAGAAGAAAGTTGCCCCGTTTTCTTTAAAGAAAGAACGATAGGTTTGTTGCCCATAAGTCACTCCATTGAATATGTTCGATACCCATGGTTTTTGACTTATCTTTGTAAGTCCTTGTCAATAGAGTAGTGTATGTAACAACCGAAAACCATTAAAAGCAAAGTATTACTGCCAGAAGTATGCCAGTTTTGAAATGGCATCCGGTTGGAGATAGCCCAATGGCTGAGTAAGTGTTTCCTCCGATTTTGGAGATTTTTTCTAACCAAACTGGTGAGAAAAAATGAACATTTGACCTGAAGTGGTGCGTTAAAATTTAATGTGAATACCTCTACGCAGATTAATATATTGCCATCTAATCGTTACCTTAACTGGTTTTGCGACTTTTGCTTTATTCACCGATACTTACTGGACTTGAGAGAAGCAACTGGCAAAAGGAAGTATCGTGAATAAATTGCGTATTAGCTCATGCTCTTTAAACCAGACTCCGATGGACTGGAGTGGAAACCTGAAAAACATTCAGCAAGCGATTAATGTCGCGCATGCATCCGGCTCAGAGCTACTCATCACTCCAGAGCTGTGTATTTCTGGTTACGGATGCGAAGATTTTTTCCATAGCCCCCATGTTGCCAATCGAGCGCTCAAAAGCTTACGTGAACTGACTAGATTCATTCCGGATAGCATGGCGGTGACGGTGGGGCTACCCGTTTTGATCAACAACCGAATCTATAACGGGGTTGCCCTACTTACGAGCAAAGGCATTCAGGGGATTTCCCTAAAACGCAATCTGGCGGCGAATGGCCTGCATTATGAGCAGAGATGGTTTACGCCGTGGACCAGAGACAAAAATGCGACGGTTTTGCTCGATGGAATAGCATCGTCAGTGCCGATCGGAAATCTTGTGTACAGTATTCACGGAGTAAAACTAGGCATTGAGATATGTGAAGACGCCTGGGTTGCGAATCGCACTTCTGAGCGTTTCTTTAATCAGGGAGTAGAAGTGATTGCGAATCCGAGCGCAAGCCACTTTGCGATTGGTAAATTTCTCACACGCAAGAGACTCGTAGAAGAATCAAGTCGTGTTTATTCTGCTTGCTATGTCTACTCCAACCTTTGTGGTTGTGAGTCTGGACGAGCTATCTATGATGCTGGGGTGATGATCGCAGTCGATGGCAGTTTAGTTGCTAAAGGTGAGCGGCTTCACATGAGTGATGTTGCAGTGATCACGACCGATATTAACTTATCTCGCAGCAGGATTGGGCAAATAAACAATAGTCAGCGTTACTACGAAGAACACGATTTTGATACTGAAACCGTAATAAAAGTAGACCTTGGCAAAGCGGTCAAAACCAACAAACTTCCGGCTAAACCCTTGTATCAGAGCTGGGAAGAGAGTGAGTTTCTGGAGCATGAAGAAGCGTTGCGTGCTATTTCGATCGGTCTGCGAGACTGGCTTAAAAAAACACATACTGGCGGTTACGCGCTTTCACTGAGTGGTGGTGCTGATTCAGCCTTAGTTGCCAGCGCTGTTTATACAGCCGTTATCCTCGAGCTGTGGGAGCTGGTGTCTAAAACCGAGCAAGGTAGCGACTGCTTATTGCCTGAGCATTTGAATAAATTTGTCACGGACGAGCAGGCGACAGAATTCCGAAATGCGTTGGTCATTGACAACCAATACGAACTGGTCATGGACATTGCGTCTTCTATTATGGCAAACATGCTGACCACGGCGTATCAAGCCAGTGCCAATAGTGGTTCAATCACTAGCGTCGCCGCGCAAAAGGTCGCCGAATCCTATGGGGCTAAATTTATAAACCTCAATATCTCTAAAGTGGTTGAGCATTACGAGTCGATGATATCGAAAGCCACTCATCTATCTCTCAATTGGAAAGATCACGATATCGCGCTGCAAAATATTCAGGCTCGTGTGCGTTCACCCAGTATCTGGTTTATTGCGAACCTGGAAAACAAGCTGCTGCTGACCACCAGTAATATGTCAGAAGGTGCGGTCGGATATTGTACTATGGATGGTGATTCCTCTGGTGTGCTCGCCCCTGTTTCTGGCGTCACCAAAAGCCGAATATTGAAACTATTAGTGTGGTTAGAGCGAAAGGGATTTTACTTCTCAGATGGCCAAATCATGAAGTTGACCGCACTCTCCTATATCAACAACCAACGTCCAACGGCAGAACTTCGACCTGAAGAACAGCGGGACGAAGATGATTTGATGCCCTTTGATGTACTTGACCGTATGGTCTTTCTCACTTTGGAAGCAGGTATGCCACCGAAAGATATTTTCGATGCGATGACGGAAGAGTTTGACTCGGTAGATAAGAAAACGATGGCCGGCTACATCGTCAAATTTTTTAGGCTACTGTTCCGTAATCAGTGGAAGCGTGATCGTCAGGCTCCTGGCTTTCATATCGAAGTAAATAGCCTGGATCCAAAAACCTATAAGCGCTTTCCGCTACTAAGTTCTGGATACCAAGAAGAGCTTGCCTGCATCGAAAATCTAATCAATGGATGCCAGACAGCTGAGTAGTTTTCTATCGGTTTTGGCTTCTATTCAGTTTTCTGATTTATTTTAAAAACAGTTAATTAACTGAAGCATTTTCTTAATTTTTGCTTACGTAATGTCCGCTAAGTGACTAAGTGTAGAAGATGATCTGGTTATCATCAGACATGACCAAACTGGCTTTCTTCTGTTCAATCAACTGTGCCGCACAAGCTGGGGTAACGGCCTGAATTTGACCTATAGACTTAAGCGTTAGTGCTTCCCATGCCTGGTCTCTGTATTTACCAGCTTGAGTGTATTGAATAAGTACTTTCATAGTCGTCTCTCCGTTGTTACTGATGTGTTATATAAACTAATCCGTTTACTTAAGTTGCACACTAGTTAAAAGTGAAACATAAGTTCAACCAAATGAATTTGACAAGTTCGTAGAATGAGTTCGGGAGAAGTATCTGTATGAATAATTGTGAAATTTATTATTTGGAAATGGCGGGTACCAGATTAAATCTCGTTAGTACACGTAGTCCAATAAGCGTTTTTTCTTGTTCAGGACCAAAAAATTAAATCCGATGAATAGCAACAGGGATACGCCGAGGGCCAAAATTTTCTCTTGGTCCAGCAAAACGTCCTGGTATTTTGTGTCCGCAATGAATGCAGTGACCGGTGTCATCTAATGTGTATTCACCGAGTTGATACCAGTCTCTTTCAATGACTTGTTTGCCACAGGCAGGACAATAGGTAGCGTCAGACGCTGGATCGTGAACGTTTCCACAATAGACAAAATGCAGACCGTGTGAGATTGCGATATTGCGGGCTCGTAATAGCGTACTCAGTGGTGTTCTGCCTTTATCTAACATTTTGAAATCCGGATGAAACGCACTGAAATGCAGTGGCACATCGGGTCCCAGATTTTCAAAGATCCATTGGCACATGGCGTTGAGTTCTTCGTCACTGTCATTTTCGTCAGGGATGAGAAGGGTAGTCAGTTCAAACCACACATCGGTTTCCTTTTTCAGATACAACAAGGTATCCAGCACAGGCTGCAAATGACCGTGGCAGATTTTGTGGTAGAAGCGCTCACTGAATCCTTTTAAATCGATATTGGCTGCATCCATGTGGCGGTAGAACTCTTCTCTCGGTTCTTCACAGATGTAACCCGCACTCACGGCAACACTTTGCAAACCAAGTAGTCGAGCCGCTATCGCTACATCTATCGCATATTCCATAAATACGACAGGGTCGTTATAGGTAAACGCTAAACTTTTACAACCGTATTTTAATGCTGTGTTTGCCAACTCTTCCGGCATCGCGGCATCACATAAGGTGTCTACTTCTCGTGATTTGCTAATATCCCAGTTCTGGCAGAATTCACAGCTTAGGTTACAGCCTGCGGTACCGAAACTTAGCACGCTTGATCCCGGATAAAAGTGGTTGAGGGGCTTTTTCTCGATGGGATCGATGCAGAATCCTGACGAACGACCATAACTGGTCAGTACAATTTCTCCGTCTCTGTGCATACGCACAAAACAAGCACCTCGCTTACCTTCTCGAAGCGAGCATTTTCTTGGACACACATCGCAGCACACTCTCCCGTCTTCGAGCTTATGCCAGTATTGGGTCGGGAAATAATCAGGAGGAGAGGTTTGCATAGTGAATTAGCCCTCTGATGACCTACACTGAAAGTATAGTTGATGCAATACGAGTAAGACGACTATGAAATATCGGGAAGCCGCAGTTGCCGGAAGATTTTATCCCGCAGCAGCAAAAGAACTCAGAAACCAACTGGCTGGTTACTTTTCTGAGCAAGCCATTTTGCCAGAGGTTCCAAAGGCTCTGATTGTGCCTCATGCTGGTTATTTCTATTCTGGGGCGGTTGCTGCTAAAGCGTATCGCTTGCTTGCTAATCGAAAGCAACACTTTTCGCGCGTTGTATTGTTTGGACCAAGCCATCATGTCGCGCTTGAAGGGTGTGCGGTACCAAGCAGTGATGTGTTCCTGACCCCTACAGGAGAAGTGACGATCGATCGTGAAAGTGTGGCGTTACTTTTATCACAAGGGTTGGCAGTAGAATCAGACCAAGCCCACCACTGGGAGCACTCTCTGGAAGTTCAGCTTCCTTTCCTACAATATTGCCTAGAAGATTTTACACTTCTGCCAGTCGTTGTCGGGCGTGACCTCCAAGGGTACGTTAAGCGAATATTGGCCGCAGTCGCGCAATTACCAGAAACTCTGATTGTTGTTAGTAGCGATCTCAGCCACTACCATCCATACAGTGAGGCTAATGAGATTGATGCGGATACTATTCAACGAGTTCTGTCGTTTGGCAGTAATATTCATCCGGAACGCGCATGTGGCTGCAATGCAATCAATGGGTTGCTCGAGTATGCTAAAGAGCAGCACTGGGAGATTAAGTGCGTGAATTATACTAATTCCGGAGATGTCATGGCTGATCATGAGAATCGGGCCCCGGAACCTTCAGAGGGGGTAGTTGGTTATGCAAGCTTCGTCTTGTTTTGAGTTAAGCAAGGATGCAAGCCTTTATTTGCTAGAAATGGTTTGGCAAGTTCTTGATGAAGCGCTGAAAGGTAATGGATTTCAATTACCTGCTGAGCCAAATAGAGAAGAACTGCTTTTGCCCGCCGCGTGTTTTGTTACCTTACACCATAACGGAGAGCTGCGTGGTTGCATTGGTTCTCTACAGGCGAATGAGCCTCTATGGCGCAATGCCTGCAAAAACGCGTATGCCAGCGGTTTTCAGGACACCCGATTTTTGCCACTGGCACCAGAAGATCGTGATGGTCTGAGTCTGGAGATTTCTGTTTTGTCGGACCTCATTCCATTAGAGAATGAAGGTGAATCAATCTTAATGACTACGTTACGCCCCGGTGTTGACGGACTGCTATTGGAAGATGATTGGCATCGTGCCGTGTTTCTTCCATCGGTATGGGAGGTCTTGCCAACCCCCGAGCAATTTGTTCGCGCATTAAAGCGTAAAGGAGGATGGCCGGAACATTATTGGAGCGAAAATATTACCCTCCATCGCTTTACGACAGCTGTGATTGCTGACAACCAGAAATAGTTGTCGATAACGATCGCTACTCCTGAATATATGTGCGCGAACAAAGCATAGGAGCGCTAAGGAGAAGGGTAGCGATTGATGACATTTTCTAACGTCATAATCCCGAACATGATCTTTCTGACAAAAGACTCGGAACTACCCACAAAGTAAAAATGGGGATGCCTGGACCAGACCCGTTGTAACTTTTTGTCTAATTTTGCCGCTTGTTCCAAGGACTCATGCCTTGTCGGGTTGTTGCTGCTGATATCCTGCCCAGAGGCTGCGGCGGACTCAAAAAAAATCACCGCATCATATCTTTCAAGCTCCTTCTCGAACGTCGAGTTTACTTGTGTGAAAAAGTCTTCCTCTGAGTCGGGCCAATAAGCGAGACCATCAAGCGAGCCTCTATCACACACTAATAACCGATCCGGATACTGTATTTTGTGGATTTCTTCCATATTTTTTTGCAGTTGAAAAATGGTCTTTTGCACCATCTTTATACATTGCTCATTATCAGAACGAGTAATACCGCCGGAAAAAAGCAATGTTGCAGCTTCAGGAACAACCACGATTTGTTCTTTCAACTCCCTGCGAAATAGGTCCAATGCAGTGGTTTTTCCTCCACCTGGACCGCCAGTTACCACAACTTTAAGCGGCTTTCTCATGATGACCTCGACTGATTAGCGCCTTGATATTTAAAGCTTAGTCAAAAAATTTCCAAAGTTCGGTAATGTTAGATTTTAAAAATCATTGCATTTCTATTTGGCGCAAGGGAGATTGCATATTTGACGCAAACTGAGTAAAAGAGGCAACTAAATAATTTCGAATTGAAGGTGCTTTTCATCCTGCATACTAAATGAATGGACTTCAATTGTGCCAGCACGAAACTCGCATAGGCTAATACGTGGATCTGGAATAAAGTTATTTGCACTATAGCCAGCGCCAGTATCAATAAATAACTTATTCCGCTTCATTTTCGGGGTATTTAATGGGGTGTGTCCGGACACAACAACATCAACGCCAGCAATATGTTTTCCTGTGCTCCTGAGTATATCGTCGCGTCCCCAAAGCATTGTTTTGCGTGATTCTTTATCGATGAGTGCAGGATCGGGTGGCCAATGTTTAAACGGATACTCAGCGTGCAATACACCGATAAGTAAATCATCAACTTCAACGCTAATTGTCAGGCTATAAAACGAAGCGATGGTTTCTCTGGCAGCCTCTCGCTCGGTACGATTCAGCGATAACCACCATTCACCACCGTTCATCATCCATGTGGCTTTTGTGTTCGGGTTTTCATCGTATCTTTCGAGAATGAAGTATTCATGGTTGCCTAACACGGGGAAGAACCACTTTTCTCTGGCGAGATTTAAACAGTGAAACGAGTCCACGCCACGGTCAGTTAAATCACCGACCGAAAAAACACGGTCTTGGTATTTGTCGAAATGCAGCGACTTTAACGCATGAATAAGCAGTGGAAAGTCGCCATGAATATCGCCGACAAACCAATCTTTGCCTTGTTTATTTTGGCTGAAATGGGTATGTAGCGGTATGTCAGAAGGAGTGGTCATATCAATATTCTTGCCTGATCAGCGACAACTCTTTCAAGCATAGCACAGCTCTAAGAGACGATTTTCCCTAAGGCTTCGGATAAATTGATGGCATAGAATCAGCTCCCCTTTACTTCAGACAAGATGAAATCACGAAAAGCCTGATTCGCACGTGAAAGGTAACTGTCCTTACGCCACGCAAGACTTAAATCGATTTCGAATGTCTCTGCAAATGGTCTGGTTACGATGTCATCGTCTTCACCGATTACGACTTTCCACATTGGAGAAATCGCGTAACCTTGTCGAATTACGGATTTGATCAAAGGCAATAAATTGCTGCTAAACGCGACTTTTGGTTTGATATTTACTTGCTGAGAAACTCTGTCGAGCAAGGTGTGGTGATAGTAGCCTTTTTGGAACAGCACCAAATCGTGCGCGAGGAAATCCGCATATTCGATCACTTCCTTTTCAGCTAAAGGATGATCGACAGCCATACACACCACCATTTCTTCACGGATCAGGAAGCCACTGTCTAATTCGGGCGTAAGATCTTTACTGGCGATGACGCCCAGCTCAACTTCTCCTTCAAGCAGCAGTCGCCGAATATTACGAGTACCTGTATCGAGGATGTTCATGTCAATATTCGGGTATTGATGTCTGAATGCCATCACAATAGGCGGAAAATAGTAGGAGCCAAGCATGCTGGGTACAGCAACGTCAACCAAACCCTGATCCAATCCTTCCATCGCCTGCATTGCCAGCTTGGCGTCCTCGGCTTGTTTTAAGATTTGTTTGGCGTGAGAAAGAAATTCATTACCAGCGACAGTCAGAGTAATACCACGATCTCTACGATTAAATAGCGGTGCTTTGAGCTCTTGCTCTAGCTTCTTGATACTACTGCTGATTGCTGGCTGTGCTAAGTTCAGAAGTCTGGCGGCGGCAGATATAGAGCCGTGCTCTGCTGCCTCGACGAAATGTTTTAGCTGACGTAACTCCATATCAAATCATCCTATATCCCGATATGCCTCTAATGTCACTGCTCTTTTTGAAGGTATAAATATTTTTTATGGAACAGATAAATACAAAATATTTTTTTTATTGTCAATTCGTAGATACCCTAGTGCTGTAACCAGTTTCATTAATTTACAAAAAAGTAGTAGTAAGCAGTGAAAAAATCAGCCCATTACAGCAGAGTCGTCATTTGTGTCTGTCTCTTTTCAATCGTCACTTTTTCCAATATCTATTGGTTGCAGCCTCTGCTACCAGTGATTCAGAAAGAGTTTCAGGTCACTTCTCTGGCAGCCAACCTCGCGATGTCAGCGCCTTTATTTGGTATGGGGTTAGGGTTACTGGTTTTCGCCAGTCTGTCTGACGCTATCGGGCGCTGTAAAGTACTACTAGTCGGGACGGCGATTGGATTGTTGGTGTCACTCGCTCTGCCTCTGGTGGAAAATTATAATGTTTTCTTATCTCTTCGCTTTCTACAGGGAATGTTCCTCGCGGTTTGTCCGGCGTTAGCGGTTCCATTAATGGGCGAAGAGCTAAGAAAAAGTTGGTTAGCAGGCGCGGTTGGCTTTTATGTGGCCTCTAATACATTAGGCGGAATTTGTAGCCGCATAATGGGGGGACTTAGTGCTGAACTATTAGGAAACTGGGCGTATGCAGGCTACTTTATTGCGGGCATTAGCGCGGTACTGTATGCCATTATCTACTATCTATTGCCTGCTCAGCGTCATTTCAAACCGGCACCGCTCAAAGTGGGTAAATGCCTTAAAGCTTACGGCTATCATCTGAAAAACCCTCAGCTCGTGGTTCTGTACCTTCTGATAGGTCTGGCATTCGGCACTTTTGTTAACCTTTCCAACTATTTGATGATGGTGCTAAGTGACTTCCCTTACAACTTACCGAGTGACATCCGTAGCTTGATGTTTTTAACCTTACTTGGTGGCACAACCAGTTCATCTCTAGCAGGCAAATTCGCTAAAAGGCATAGCCAGATTGCCGGAGTCGCGTTCGGCGCTATCATTATGTTAGCGGCAAACTTCCTGATGAGTTGGTCGAATATTTATACCATGGTGATCGGTATGGTGATGGTCTCGGTTGGGTTCTTCTTCTGTCATGCACAAGCCAGCACCTTAATTGGCCGAAAAGCCACCAGATCGAAAGGCAGCGCACAAGCGTTATACAGTCTGTTTTATTACTCTGGGGCAAGCCTGGGGGTATTTTTCCTCGAACCGTTTTACCAAGCGTGGGGATGGCAGGGTATTTTGGGCGCAACACGTATTGCACTAGCGCTGTGTATTCTTTTGGTGATCATTTACCAGTGGATCAGCATGCGTAAAGACAATCATTCTCCCGCAATGCCGTAGCTGTCCGTCTTCAGAGAAAAGTTGTCGTTAAATATAAGAAAGAGCCTGCAGAGGGCTCTTTTACTTTTAATGATAATCAAAGCAATGCATAAGCAAAGCTTGTGTTGAACTTATGTTTCAGGCAGTCTGGTTTCTTCAGTTCTACCCTTGTTAACCATTGAAAGGTAATCGGTATAACTCTTACCTGCATTATTTACCAAATTTGGACGCCTGAAAGGAAGCATAATGTCATTACGCGATCGGTTATTGGCTCTCACCATCGTACTGGTGTGGGGCGTGAATTTTGTCGTCATTAAAGTCGGTTTGGAAGGAATGCCGCCTTTGCTGTTAGCTGGATTACGATTTGCGCTGGTTGCATTTCCCGCATTATTGTTCATTCCGCGTCCAAAAGTGCCTTTAAAATGGATTGTCGCTTACGGTTTAACGATCAGTTTTGGCCAGTTTGCACTACTTTTCTGGGCGTTAAATGTTGGTTTGGCGGCGGGGTTAGCATCATTACTTTTACAGGCTCAAGCTTTTATAACTTTAGGGTTTGGGGTGTTGCTACTGAAGGAGAAAATACGTGTCCACAATATAATCGCTGTGGTTACAGCAGCAGGCGGCATTTACCTGCTTGCAGCCGCTCAGCACGACGGGGCTGCATCGCTTACTGGCCTTACACTGATATTGATCCTTGGCGCAGCTACCTGCTGGGCGCTCGGTAATATTACCAATAAAGTGATCATGCAAAACTACACTGTTCCGACCATGTCTCTGATTGTCTGGAGTGCATTAGTTCCTTTTTCCGCATTTGCTGTTGCGTCATATTTTATTGAAGGTCCAGAGGTCATTCAGAGCTCGTTGGCAAACATGCAATGGCACAATGTGTTCTCAATAGTATACCTGTCACTTCTGGCAACGATTGTTGGCTACGGTAGTTGGAGTTACCTATTAAGCCGCTATGCCACCGCATTAGTCGCGCCTTTGTCTCTGTTAGTGCCAGTCTTCGGTTTGCTTAGCGCATGGATATTGTTGGACGAAAGCCTGAGCCTGTATCAAGTAATTGGCGTTATCGTGATTGCATTGGGTCTAGCGATTAACGTCTTTGGTCAGCGTTGGTTCAAACGAAAGGCTGATTTGGTGTCGTCAGTTCAGCGCGAGTTGTGATAATACAGGTTGGTATTCTGAGTACGAGAGTTGTGTTGAATCGAAACATCGAATGCATGGAGATAGTATGTCGGGCCATTTAAAATACATGTTGGCATTGGTTTGCTGCTTTATTCTGGGTAACTTATATTACTCGCAGCCAATTATTGCCGATATTGCTCGCGATTTGGGCATAAACGCATCATCCAGTGGCGTAATTGTTACTATCACCCAGATAGGCTATTGCCTTGGTGTTTTGTTTCTGGTGCCTCTGGGTGATGTACTGGAAAGTCGCCGGTTAATCAGAAGTCTTGTGGGTGTTTCCGCGTTAGCGTTACTCAGTGCCGCTACAGCAACGGGGCAGACGATATTCTTAATCTCAATGTTTTTTGTTGGTTTGCTGTCCTGCTCAGTGCAAATCATTATTCCTATGAGTGTAGGGATGGCTGATGACAAAGATCGGGGCCAGGTAGTCGGGTTGATTATTTCTGGTGCCTTGTTGGGCATTGTTCTTTCACGGCCTATTTCGAGCTATATCACAGGGTTGTATGGTTGGAGAGTGAGCTATATTTTCGCCGCCATTCTAATGCTGGTGGTGCTTGTTTGCTTACAATACATTCCACGTAGAAAGCCCGATGCAAAGGGGCTGAGATATCCTGAAATGTTGACGTCCATGCTTCGACTGTTGGTTTCAGTTCGTGGTGTAAAAAGACGCTTAGGTACAATGTCTCTGGTATTCACTACGTTTACTCTGTTTTGGGCAACGGTGCCAATCGCTCTGCAGGACTTACTTGGGTTCAGTCACTCAGACGTTGCATTATATTCGTTGCTTGGTTTAGCGGCGCCGCCTTGTGCGATTATGGCGGGTAAGATGATCGACCGTGGTAAAGGTTTTGTGCTTACGGTAATCAGTATTGCGATGGTTGCCTGTGCTTTCGTTGTGACACCGATATTCGGTCTATTTGTGGCCTCATTTTTCGTCGCAGGTCTGTTATTGGATCCAGGTGTCCAGATGACCAATGTTGTGATTCAACAGTCGGTGATTTCTCTGGCGCCGCAGGCTCGTAGTCGTATTAACGCCTTGTGTATTGGCGCTACTTTTATCGGTGGAGCTCTCGGCTCTTGGTTAGGACCTTGGATTTATAGCCACTACGGGTGGGGGACGACGGTCATGGTGGCAGCCTTGATCGTGCTTGTTGCCTTCATGCTTAATTTATCGTTAAAAAATCGAGAAAAGGCTGGTGTTGAGGTAAGTGAACAAGTCTAGATTAATACCGATGACTACCTACTATTGTTCTCTATTAAAGTAACAAAGAGCCTGTTGAGGCTCTTTACTTTAATTGATGGATGTTCAGTCTTCGAGTTCTATTTGTTTAATGACTTTGGCTGGTACGCCACCGACGACAGTATTAGGCGGAACATCTTTACTCACCACAGCACCTGCAGCAACAACAGAACCGTCACCAATTGTTACGCCTTGCAGTATTGTCGCGTTAGCCCCAATCCATACGTCATTACCGATAACAATCGGTGCTGGAATGGTTGTTCCGCGTTTACGAGGATCTAAGTCGTGGTTTAGTGTTGCTAAAACCACATTGTGACCGACTAATGCGCCATCACCTAGGGTGATACCACCATGATCCTGAAAACAGCAACCTGAATTGATAAACACATTTTTGCCGATGGTAATATTCTTGCCGCAGTCAGTGTTAAACGGAGGGAACATCATGAAGCTATCGTCGACCGGCTTACCCGTTATTAAAGACATGAACTCTCGAATTTCTTCTGAAGTGTGGTAGCTGCCGTTAAGCTCTGATGTGATTTTAAGCGCTTGCTGAGCTAATTCATAACATTGTTGGTGGATGTCTGAGCCGCCTTCAATCACTCCGCCTTGGCGCATGTAGTCCAAGCATTCATCTAACGTCATCAATAATTCCTGTTATTCGTTTGAGCAAATTTATCTAATCAATATCACGGTGAGCCTGTGGATCAAGCATTAAATGGTCATCCGTTTCAGTGTCCCGATGAGTTGCCATGATGGTATACCCATTGCGCAAACAAAAAAAGGTGGCTTGTCCTGGGTTGAAGGAGTAAGCCACCAAACTAACTAAGAAAAGTAACAGTAGGAATTTTTGTGCTTAGAATGGCACTAAATGTGATTAACGATAGCTGTATAGGTACTCGGCAATCATTTGTGCGTTAGCAGGTACAGCTGTCTCATATCCGTAGTATTTACCGTATTTAGGACGAAGTTCCTCTGTCGCCTTACGAGCGATCTCACCGTACCATGCTGGTAGCATTACGGTATGTGCGTTGATTTTATCCATCTCAACACCAAAACCAAATGGGACTTCCTGCATCGCTTTCGCTACAGCACTTTCTAGCTCTGCAATAAAGGTCAGGTGGAAATTAAAGTCATCATGTGAGCCGACGTTACCGTGGCCACCGTTGAAGTGATCCCATTCCAATGCATTAACTGTCTTTAGGTTTTGTACCAGGTAGGTAAAGCGTTCTGAGCCTGCAAAGTTCCAGAATGGTGGTTGATCCGCATTGAGTAAGTCAGGCGCGTGCATTACGCGTTCCTGAACAAGCAACCATGCAGAGTGGTCGTCAGTGTGAGCGGCATGGGCGAATCCGTGAAGTTCGATAGTCTGATCTTCAAACTGGAATTTACTTTCTGGCCACTCGAGCACTTTGGTCGGGCGAGGTATCTTGCTTCCTAATAGCTCCATTTTATCGACGGTTGCTTGAGAAGCGACAATCTCTGGCGCGATAGTTTGCGTACTTTTAATCGCTTCAAGAATCTCTGCGGTACCAGAAATATGGTCTGCATGGTCGTGAGAGTAAACGATGGTTGCGATTGGTTTGTCGGTTACAGAACGAATCGCTTCTAAAATTTTATCGGCGCGCATTTCTAGCGGGTCAAACAGCAGTACGCCTTTGTCACCTACATAAAAAATGGTTGCGTAAAAACCAGACTCATACCAATAAGTGTGCTCAGTTAAACGTTGCAAAACGTAGGGTGTGGTCATATTAAGCTGGAAGAGGTCAGCCACTTTTTCACCGGGATTTAAAGCTTGAGAGCTGGACTGAACTTTGTAGACAGCATCGACAGTCGAAGGCGCTTCTTTGATGGCAGCAAATGCAGAACTGGTTGACATGATGGCTCCTAAAAGTAAAGCAGGAGCGAAAATACGATTAAACGTAGTCATTTAAACTTCCCATATTTGTTAGTTAATTAGAACGCAGATCAATGTACCTGTAATAGTAGTGCTGATAAATTGCGATTGAGTTAAATGATTATTGCATAGATTGAAATAATGGATAGATTTACCGCTGCACGAGTGTTTGTTGAGATTTCGGAACAGGGCAGTTTAACTAAAGCTGCGAAACAGTTAGATATGTCGACTGCGATGGTCAGCCGTTATCTAGTCGCAATTGAGAGTTGGTTTGGTGCACGCTTACTACATCGCACGACACGTCATGTCAGCCTGACTGCAGCGGGCGTTGCGAGTTTACCCGTGTGTAAACAAATGCTTCTTGCGGCAGAAGATGCGAGAAATGTTGCCCAGGAACATAGTGGAGAAGTTCAGGGAGAACTTCGTGTTAATGCGACTGGATCGTTTGCTGATACGCAACTTACCCAAGCTATTGTCGATTTTCAGCGAATTTATCCCCGAATTAATATTGTACTTTCGGTAGCCGATAACTTAACGAATTTGGTCGAGGATAGAGTCGATCTTGCCATTCGTATTACTAATACACTCGATCCAACCTTAATAAGTCGCCCACTTGCGTTGTGTCGTTCGGTGCTCTGTGCCTCCCCGGATTACCTTAAAAAAAATGGTTGCCCGAATTCTCTTCAGGATCTACAGAATCACAACTGCATTACTCATATTGCCGGAGTTTTCCGACATTATCGTTTTGTGCGAAATGGCGAGATAGTGGAGTATCAAGTTGCTGGCAATTTCCAAACTAACGAAACAGAGATTTTACGCCGTTCCGTTATTTCCGGCGCAGGGATTGGTATGTTACCTACGTTTTATGTGGGTAATGACCTCAGGCAAGGGAGGTTAGTGAGTATTCTTCCCCAAGAAGAGCCTGAAGTACTGGGGATACATGCCGTATATTTATCACGTAAGTATCAACCCGTTAGTTTGAGATTATTGGTTGACTTTTTAGTTGAGCGTTTTGGTGGTGAGATACCACCGTGGGAAAGAGATTTGATCGAGTAGCATCAATCCTATATCGACATCTAAAAACATGGTCTTTAAATAGACTCGATCACCTTTACCGCCGATGGCAGTGGAGATAGTCTACACTGTCAGTTATCTGACTTAAAATTTATAAATCCTTTGTGAATAAGGATATGGAAGTAAAACATGAATGAAATTAAGCGACCTGTAAACTCTCATCGGGCTTATCATGCCCATGTATATTTTGATCACGAAACCCTGGCGTTTGCGACGGCACTTTGCCGCGAAGCGGAAGAAAGGTTCCGAGTCAAAATGGGACGAGTCCATGAGAAATTGGTTGGTCCGCACCCGAAATGGAGCTGTCAGCTCAAGTTCACGTCTAAGGATTTCGATGAGCTCATTCCATGGTTAGATGAAAATCGAGAAGGTTTGTCAATTTTGGTTCACGCGCTTTCAGGTAACGAGTGGGAAGATCATACTCTTTATGCTTACTGGCTCGGTGACAGTCTTGCTTTGGACTTGTCTGTTTTCGAAGGATCAACAGAAAGCGAGGACTGATAAGCTTTAAAGCCTGAAGCATCACAACAAGGGGTCGTAAAAGCGGCTCCTTTTTTATGTCACTTATCCCTTTGAATGCACACAGGAATGATCTCCATTCATTCTAATTGAAGGATAAATAGAGAATATTATTTTTGTCCTGCCGTTGTCGGGAAAGAAACTTACCACACTCATGCGGTGGAGCTCTTTGAGCAAATTGAAGATAAAACTCATTCTTGATTATTTAAGTATCTGATCTAACCTAATATTTTAGCGATACTAATAATTATATCGTTGGCAAAGGATCTGTTATCCCGGGAGGCCAGAGTGCATGGGTGATGTGGTCAGGAAAAATACTTTCAGTATGAAAGTAACGGTCGTTACCGTTTTCTTATTTTTATCTTCGTTAATCGTCATTTTAGCCCTTTCATTACAGTATTACTTTAGTCAGGGACTCGCCAAAGATTCGGCATCCATTGCCTTTAACCGCACCGCGAATAGCTTTAGTGAAAAAATCGATTCACTTAATACTCAGACCAGTAATCTCATCAATGTTTTGTCTTATTTTCCCTACATAGATGAAAAGGTGAGTTTCCAGTCACCACCACCAGCCACAGAAGTCATCGCCCAAGCCATGTTAAAAAATCCGAATTTATACGGGATGTATATTGGCTACGGGAATGGAGATTTTTATGAACTAATTAATTTAGGCAGTAATAATGATTTCAAAGCAAAACATGGCGCTACTGCCGATGATAGTTGGCTGATCATTAAGATTCACGACACGCCAACCGGGAGAAAAAGAGAGTCGGAATATTATGACGTCAACTTTAATTTGACCCACCAAAAAATAGAGCCAACGACTTACTATGCGAATAAGCGGCCGTGGTATAGAAAAGCGATTAACGCAACGTATGTCATCAAAACCGCCCCGTATCT
This sequence comes from Vibrio limimangrovi, assembly GCF_054064025.1. Lineage (NCBI taxonomy): Bacteria > Pseudomonadati > Pseudomonadota > Gammaproteobacteria > Vibrionales > Vibrionaceae > Vibrio > Vibrio limimangrovi. The sequence goes on along the minus strand of NZ_JBSUGF010000006.1, from coordinate 275,694 downwards.
TTTCCACAATCTACAAACTCCGGGTGTCACTTACGCCAAGCGGATCCATAATACGGACAGTGTCATAGCCGCCGACATTTCCCTTTCGTCATTATCTGGCTTTCTCGCCAAAAATAACCCCAATGGCGAAGCGATGATATTTGATAATAACGGTAAGATTCACGCCCATTCGTTTGATGTAGAGGCGGAAAAGTTTCTCATTCCTGTAGTACCGCTCAAGCTATCGGAAGAAGAGAGGCGTTATGTCGATTCGCTAGGCGTCGTGAGAATAGCTAACAAGTCCAACTTTCCACCTTTTGATTTCTCATACAGTGGACTACCTCAAGGATATTCGACAGATTTGATTAACCTTCTGGCTCAAAAACTGGGGTTGGAGATCAAATACGTCAATGGCTACAGTTCGCAAGAATTGGATACTCTGTTTGAGTCAGACAGCATTGATATTTTCCAATCTGCCATAATCACTGAGTCCAGCCAAGATATGGACTTATTTACTACGCCATATTTAGAATTGTCTAGTGTTGTCGTGACAAAAAAAGACACGCCAACACTTGCTTCCGTAGAGCAGTTAGCAGGGAAATCGTTGGCTATTCAGGTAGACTCAGGACTAATTGATGTCATTCAGCGTGACTATCCGGGGATAAATGTACTTAAAGTCAAAGACAGCCTGAGTGCATTGCAAGCCGTGGTAAACGGCAGGGCAGATGCGGCGCTAGAGGCCAAAAAAGTGGCTAACTATTTAGTGAGCGCTTATTCCTTTACCGGGTTAGAAGTTCAGCCTGAACTCAAGGGCTTTCATCAATCGTTAGCGCTAATGGTTAACGAAGACAAAAGACCTCTAATCACTTTACTCAATAAGGCAATGGCTTCTGCCTCGGAAGCTGAAAAGCGCGCAATAGAACATAAGTGGGCAGAAAACGATAGAGACAACAGTAACCATAACAATAATATTGTTCGCGCGCTTAAAGCGGGGATTGTCCCTTTTCGTGAGCTCGTCGAAATGGCAAAGCAAAGTGATACTCAAAGTTCTGTACTGCAATCGATCAAGAGCCAAGGGCAAGCGTTCACCTTGTATGTTCAACGCGTTGAAGCAAGCTTTGGAACGGATGAGTATGTTGGGTTTGTGGTTCCTACCGAGTCCATTCAAGCTCCGTATATGGATAAAGTAAACAAAGCCACGATGATTACATTTGGCGCAATATTATTGCTACTACCAGTGCTCTTGTTCTTTGCTAACATCATCGTTCGTCCAGTCCGGGCTCTATATAGCGAGAGTGAAAAAATCAAGAAACGAGATTTCAAAACGTTAAAGAACGTACCGAGTTGGATATCTGAACTCGCAGCACTTTCAGACTCGATGTTTTCGATGTCTCGTTCTATCGAGCAATATCAGAAGAATCAGCAAGAACTCATGGACTCGTTCGTCAAACTGATTGCACAAGCCATTGATGACAAGTCACCTTATACGGCGGGGCATTGTGAGAGGGTGCCTATCCTAGCGATTGAACTTGCTAAAGCCGCCAACAAGAGTGATTTGCCCGCTTTTAAAGACTTCAAACTGAAAACGGAAGATGAGTGGCGAGAGTTTGAAATCGCAGCTTGGTTACATGACTGCGGTAAAGTTACTACGCCAGAACATATCGTGGATAAGGGAAGTAAGCTAGAAGCAATATGTAATCGTATCCACTTGGTTAGAATGCGATTTGAGGTTCTGCTAAGAGACGCAGAGATCGAATACTGGAAAGGTATTGATGAGGGCAAAGATGCTGGTGAATTGAAGCGCGCACTTTACCAGCGTCAGGACCAGATTAGAGATGACTTTGACTTTGTTGCCCAATCCAATGTGGGGGGCGAGTTTATGTCTGACGAGCACATAGAGAGGTTGAAAGATATTGCTGCGCAGACATGGGTGCGAAACTTAGATGATCGATTGGGTTTATCACCGGAAGAAAGCCGACGCATGGAAGACATACCATCTCAGAACTTACCTTGTGAAGAGAACTTGCTGTCTGACAAACCAGAACATTTGATTAAATGGCCACAGGATCCGAATAACAAAATTGGCGATGATATCAAAATGAGAGCCCCGGAATATCAGGCCAACCAAGGGGAACTGTACAACTTAAGTATTGGCCGAGGTACTTTAACGGTAGAAGATCGTTACCGAATCAATGAACATATCGTTTCTACGATACGCATGCTCGAAGCCTTACCATTACCTGAAGAGTTAAAGCGGGTACCAGAATATGCGGGTGGACACCACGAAACCCTTAGAGGTGACGGATATCCGAAGCAGCTCAGCGCAGAAGAGTTAACAACAGCAACGCGAATCTTAGCCATTGCGGACGTCTTCGAAGCGCTCACCGCATCAGACCGACCTTATAAGAAAGCGAAGCCATTAAGCGAAGCGATAAAAATACTCAACTTTATGGTTCAAGATGGGCACTTAGATAAAGATCTGTTTGAGCTAATGTTAAGTAAAAATCTTCACATTGAGTACGCTAAAACGTTCTTGCCGGAAGATCAGTTAGATGTTGAGGAAGCGCATAATTATGACACGGTGGCTGGAGCGGAACCTCGAAACGTAAGCAATAGCTAGTTAGTTCGAACGGATCGAAAAGGGCGAGCATAATCATGCTCGCCCAGAGTCGGGTTTATTTACAGTTGTTCAGCAAGTTGAGGCAATATTTCGAACAGATCGCCTACTAATCCGTAGTCTGCTACTTCAAAGATAGGGGAGTCAGGATCTTTGTTGATTGCAACGATCACCTTTGACTCTTTCATACCTGCGAGGTGCTGGATTGCGCCAGAGATCCCAACCGCAATGTAAAGCTTAGGCGCTACGATTTTACCGGTTTGACCAACTTGTAAGTCGTTGGCAACAAAGCCAGCATCAACCGCAGCACGAGAAGCGCCAATAGCCGCGCCAAGTTTGTCCGCGACTTTTTCTATCAGTGCGAAATTCTCTTTGCTACCCACACCGCGACCACCAGAAATTACGATTTCTGCCGCAGTCAATTCTGGTCGTTCAGAAACGGTCTTTTCGATAGCGATCAATTCAACCACAGGCGACTGAACCGTGACTTGTTGATGTTCAATGTCGACTTGGTTATGACAAGCAACAGGATCAAAGGCAGAAGCGCGTACTGTTACTACCCGCAAATTGTCATTTGAAGTCACTTTGGCGAAGGCGTTACCAGCATAAATCGGGCGAATAAACGTCTTTTCATCAACGACTTGAACAATATCTGAAATTTGTCCCACACCGCATTTTGCAGCAATACGTGGCGCAAGATCTTTGCCTTTTGATGATGAGTTTGCCCAGATACCGTCGAAATTTTCCGCAAGACTTGTCACGACAGGCGCGATATTTTCAGCGAATTGATGCACTAACGACTCGTCATCAATACAAATGACTTTCGAAATACCGTCAACTCGGCTTGCTTGTTGTGCGACGTCTTCACACTGATAGCCAACCACGAGCAAGGTATTGTCCTGGCTCGCCTGAGTTGCAGCTTTTACCACTTTTAACGTATCCGCATGCAACTGGCGGTTGTCATGTTCTGCAATAATTAGATTTTTCATGAAATCACCTTCGCTTCGTTACGTAGCTTATCGATCAATTCCGAGACAGACGCCACTTTGATGCCTGCTTTTCTCTGCGCTGGTGGTGTCACTTCAGTGATGGTTTGGCTAAACACGACTTCGACACCCAGACTCTCAGGTGTGATGGTGTCTAAAGGTTTGCGTTTGGCTTTCATGATGTTTGGCAAAGACGCAAAGCGAGGCTCATTTAAGCGCAAATCGGTGCTGATCACCGCCGGTAGGCTCATTGCTACTGTCATCAAACCGCCGTCAACTTCTCTCACTACCTGAACTTTTTGATCTTCAATCTTTACATCGGAAGCGAAGGTTGCCTGAGGCCAGTCAAGTAGGCCGGCCAGCATCTGTGCGACCTGATTGTTGTCGGTGTCGATGGATTGTTTACCCGTGATCACCAGTTGAGCCTGCTCTTGCTCGACGATTGTTTTTAGTAGCTTCGATACAACTAGCGGCTCAATTTTATCTGCAGTTTCAATATGAATGGCTCGATCTGCGCCTAGCGCTAGGGCAGTACGCAATTGTTCCTGACACTGTGTGCCACCCGCACTCACAACGATGACTTCTTCTGCAATCCCTTGTTCTTTAAGTCGCACAGCTTCTTCAACGGCGATTTCACAGAAAGGGTTGATAGTCATCTTGACGTTATTGGTTTCAACATCGCTGTTGTCCGACTTAACACGGACCTTAATGTAAGGATCAATGACCCTTTTAATTGGCACTAGTATTTTCACGTTAGATTCCTTTTTACAGTGAAGACTATGTGTTTACAGTGAAGACGATGTGATGACGTCTTTAAATTGATGTTAATTTACCTTTACGTTTGCGTCAACTTTAAATATATTGTTGCTTAACAAGTTGGCAACATGCAAAAAGAAGAAGGGAATACAACCATGGAAAGAGACTGCATGGAGTTTGATGTTCTGATTGTTGGCGCAGGGCCTGCGGGCTTGTCTGCTGCCTGTCGCATTAAACAGTTGGCAATGGAAAAAGACCAGGAAATCTCAGTTTGTGTTGTCGAGAAAGGTTCAGAAGTCGGCGCGCACATTCTCTCTGGCGCGGTGTTTGAAACGCGCGGTCTGGAGGAGCTGTTTCCTGATTGGGAGGCAATGGGTGCCCCACTGAATACCAAAGTCAATCAGGATAAAACCTACTATCTGAGTAATGAACTCAATGGTCATGAGCTGCCAACGTGGGCGGTGCCTAATACGTTACACAACGAAGGTAACTACATAATAAGCTTAGGTAACTTATGCCGCTGGATGGCGAATGAAGCGGAAAACTTAGGCGTAGAAATTTACCCAGGTTTCAGTGCCAGTCAGGCTATCTTTGACGAGCAAAACCGTGTTTGTGGCGTAATCACTGGCGATATGGGCTTGGATAAAAATGGCGAGCAGAAAGCCAATTTTGAGCCGGGTATTGAGCTTCGCGCTAAGTTTACCCTGTTTGCCGAAGGTGCACGTGGTCATATTGGTAAGCAGTTGATTAACACATTTAATCTGGCCGATGATAAAACGCCTCAGCACTATGCGATTGGCTTTAAAGAGCTGTGGGAAGTTCCAGCCGAGCAGCATAAGCAAGGGTTAGTTGTGCATGGATTAGGCTGGCCACTTGCTAGTGAGGCAACAGGGGGAAGCTACCTTTATCATTTGGAAGGTAACCAAGTTGCGGTTGGTCTGATCGTCGACCTTAATTATACGAACCCTCATCTCAGCCCGTTTGACGAATTCCAACGGTTCAAACATCACCCGATGATTGAGCAGTACCTTAAAAATGGTAAGCGCATCAGCTATGGCGCGAGAGCGATCGCTAAAGGCGGATTTCATTCTCTTCCGACTCAACAATTTGCGGGTGGATTATTGATTGGCTGCGATGCTGGAACGCTCAACGGTGCGAAAATCAAAGGCACTCATACCGCAATGAAATCGGGGATGCTTGCCGCCGAAGCGGTATTCGAAGCAATTTCAAATCAATCGGTTACTGCTGATTATCAAAAGCATTTCCAACAGTCGTGGCTGTATGAAGAGCTTTATCAAGCACGTAACTTTTCTAGTGGTATTCACCGCTTTGGCGCTTGGTTAGGTGGAGGCTTAGCCATGCTGGAACACAACGTGTTAAAAGGCAAAGCAAAGTGGAATGTACGTTGTAATAATCCCGATCATCAGTCGTTACTTTTGGCAGAAAAGAGTAATGAGATTGTCTATCCAAAACCTGACGGCGTACTGAGTTTTGACCGTCTTTCTTCTGTCTATCTGTCCAATATCTATCACGAAGAAGATCAGCCTTGTCATCTGCAACTCACTAGTCCGCGTATCCCTATAGAGCAGAACTTAGCACTCTACGCAGAACCCGCACAGCGCTACTGTCCAGCAGGGGTCTATGAGGTTGTGCAGGGTGAAGATCAAGCCCAATTACAGATTAATGCGGCAAACTGCATTCACTGTAAAACCTGCGACATCAAGGACCCAAGTCAAAATATAACCTGGACACCTCCGGAGGGTGGTGGTGGTCCCAACTACCCAAACATGTAATATCTGACATTAACTTTTGTTAACAAATTATTTACTTAAACTTTGCGTTGGTTCAAATCTTAATCGATGAACTGGATTGCAACTTCAACTTCTAGGCACTATTCTGATTTTAACTTGACGTTTACGTAAACTGAATAAATGAGTTGATGCATAGGTGTATAAGCAGTTGCCAGTATCAACGTCAGGCTGGATATGGAAATAGTGCTTCACGGAACGCACTCAAAAAGAAAGGGAGATCAACTATGGTATCGGAAACACCTCTTTTGCAGGTAAACGATATTTCATTGGCCTTTGGTGGGGTTAAAGCTTTAACCGATGTGAGCTTCCATGTGAACGAAAAGGAAATCTTTTCAATCATTGGTCCCAACGGTGCTGGTAAAACATCAATGCTCAACTGCATTTCAGGACGATACACGCCTAACAAAGGCTCCGTAGTGTTTGCCGGAAATGACGTCACCAAGCGTACACCGAGTCAACGAGCAGAGTTAGGTCTGGGTAGAACGTTCCAGAACCTGGCGCTTTTTTCTCATATGTCTGTACTCGATAACATCATGGTTGGCCGCCATCACCTGTTGAAAAACAACTTTGTAACAGGTCCGCTTTACTGGTTCTCTAACGCACAAAAAGAAGAGATGGCACACCGCAAGTACGTAGAAGACGTCATCGACTTTTTAGAAATCCAACACATCCGTAAAGCCACCGCTGGCACGCTTTCTTACGGGTTACGTAAGCGTGTTGAGCTTGCTCGCGCTATAGCTTTGAAACCAAAACTTCTCCTGCTTGATGAACCGATGGCCGGCATGAACCTGGAAGAAAAGGAAGACATGGCACGTTACATCATGGATCTCAACGAAGAACTGGACATCACCATCATCATGATCGAGCACGATATGGGTGTGGTCATGGACATCTCTAACCGAGTGCTCGTTTTGGATTTTGGTAAACACATTGCGATGGGGCAGCCAGAAGAAGTCATGGCGAACCCTCACGTGAAACAAGCCTACTTAGGTGAAGAACTTCCGACATTAGAGGAGAGTGCATAATGGCACAGCAACATAATGATTGGGCAGATATAACCAGCTTAGATACCTTTCCAAAAGTGTTGCAGCACAACGCCAAGCACTGGCCAGATCAGGTCGCAATGCGCGAGAAGGAATTTGGTATTTGGCGAGAATTTACTTGGCAGGATTATGAAGATCGAGTCAAGTGGATGGCGCTTGCACTGCAAGATTTAGGTGTTGGTGAGCAAGACGTTGTGGGGCTTTTAGGCGACAACCGACCTGAATGGGTGTGGGGTGAACTGGCCGCGCATGCGATCAAAGGTTATTCACTGGGCATCTATCAAGACTCGATGCACGAGGAAGTGGCGTATTTAATCAACTATGCCAAAGCGAAAGTAGTGATTGCAGAAGACGAAGAGCAATGTGACAAATTGCTTGAACTTGGTAATGAGATCCCAAGTGTTGAATACATCATTTATTGTGACCCTCGCGGGATGCGTAAGTACGATGATCCGCGACTGATTGACGTCGAGCAAGTGTACAAAAAAGGTCAGCTTATAGACAAAGCAGATCCAGACAAGTACCCGAACATGGTAGCGGCAACGAAAGGCAGCGACCTCTCGATTCTTTGTACTACTTCGGGTACGACTTCAAAACCGAAACTGGCTCAGTTACATAGTGGTAACTTCTTGGATCACTGTGCGGCTTATCTGCGTGCCGACCCACGTTCTCCAGGTGATAACTACGTTTCGGTACTTCCACTGCCTTGGATCATGGAGCAGGTATATGTGGTTGGTCAGGCGTTGATTTCCCGTCAAATCGTCAACTTTGTCGAAGAGCAGGAAACCATGATGGCGGACTTACGCGAGATTGGCCCAAACTTCGTTTTATTGGCTCCACGTGTATGGGAAAACATTGTGGCAGACGTGTCTGCTCGAATGATGGACTCTACACCGTTTAAGCAGAAAATGTACAAACTCGGAATGAAGTTGGCGAATCAAGCCTTGGATCAGGGTAAACGCTCCAAGTTAGCCGAATGGATTCTTCTGCGAGCACTGCGTGACCGTTTAGGATTCTCGAATCTGACCTCTGCTGCAACAGGCGGTGCGGCAATGGGCCCAGATACTTTCCGTTACTTGCAAGCGATTGGTGTGCCACTCAAACAGCTTTATGGTCAGACCGAAATGTGTGGCGCGTACACCGTGCATAAAGCGGATGATGTCGACTACGACTCAGTTGGTGTGGCGTTTGACAATGCGGAAGTGAAAGTCATCAACCCAGACAGCAATGGGGTTGGTGAGATCATTGCCAAAAGTACTGGCATGTTTACCGGCTACCTCAATAACCAAGCCGCTTACGATGAAGATGTCCTGGATGGCTGGATGCATACTGGCGACGCGGGCTATTTTAAAGAATCTGGCCACTTAGTGGTGATCGACCGTCTGAAAGACATGTCGGAAACCAGCCATGGCGACCGTTACTCTCCGCAGTTTATTGAAAACAAACTCAAGTTCTCACCATTTATCGCAGAAGCAGTTGTGGTGGGTAAAGACAGACCTTGGCTCTCTGCAATTATCTGTATTCGTTACGCGATCGTCGCCAAATGGGCAGAGCAAAAGGGTATTGCGTTCACCAACTACACCAACCTTTCTGCGCAACCTGAGGTGTATAAAGCGATTCGCGAAGAAGTACTCAAAGTTAACGAGTCTCTGCCGGACGCACAGAAAATCAGCAAATTTATTCTGCTTTATAAAGAGTTGGATGCCGATGACGGCGAGTTAACCCGTACTCGTAAAGTTCGTCGTGGTGTGGTTGCGGAGAAATACGCTGACATCATCGAAACCATTTACAGTGCTGCGCCAAATGTCGATGTCGATACGGTGATTACTTATCAGGATGGGACTAAGACACGCATTCAAACGTCACTGGTGATTGAAACGCTTATTCAACATGAGCTGACACTGGTGGATAGCGAACAACGGAGGATCGCATAGTGAATACGGATTTATTACTGCAACTCGTCATTAATGGCGTAATCGTCGGCATGTTGTATGGCGTGGTCGCCATGTGCTTCGTATTGATTTACAAATCGACTCAGGTGGTGAACTTCGCGCAAGGTGAATTTCTACTGATCGGCGCATGGGTGTGCTGGGCGGCGTTGGTTCACCTTCAATTACCTTTCTTTGTCGGCTTCTTACTGACACTCGCCTTTATGATGGTGTTTGGTATCGCGGTCCAAACCATTGTGCTCAGACCTTTAATTGGTGAGCCGATCATCTCGGTCATTATGGTGACCATTGGTCTGTCGATGTTCTTCCAGGCACTGATGAAATGGATATTTGGTGTATCAGCGGTATCGTACCCACAAGTATTCGAAACAAACGTAGTGAATATCGGTGGTCTCAACGTTGAGTTTGCTTACATCCTTAGCTTGATCATCTCAATGATCATCATGGGTGCGTTCTACTGGTTCTTCAAATTCAGCAAAATGGGTTTGGCGATGCGAGCGACAGCATTTAACCAGCAAGTAGCCCAGAGTCTTGGCATTTCCATCAAGAAAGTGTTTGCAATCAGTTGGGCTATTTCGGCGATGGTATCCGCGACAGCAGGGATTGTTATCGGGATTGTAAACGGTGTTTCTGACGCGCTATCCATCATCGGCATCAAAGTATTCCCAGCGGTTATTTTAGGTGGCTTGGACTCGGTGGTCGGGGCGATTGTTGGTGGTATCACTATCGGGTTACTAGAGAATCTGGCTGAGTTTTTTGATAGCCAATACCTGCAAGTGGGTAACCTGTACAACATCGCACCTTTCTATGTGCTGTTAATCATTCTTGCCTTCAAGCCATATGGCCTGTTTGGTACCAAAGATATTGAGCGTATTTAAGGAGAAATAACATGGCTCAACTTAGCATGCGCCCATGTGGGGATTTTCGAACCACATACAAAAGTGATACGCCGATTTTTGAAACCAAAACCATTAGAAGACTAGCGATAGCGGGTGTTATCGCGATGCTTGCAGCGCCGCTGGTTCTGGATATCTACTTCCTCAACCTATTTATTCAGATTGCATATCTGGGTATTGCAGCGCTGGGTCTGAACATTCTGGTTGGCTTTACCGGGCAAATTTCGTTAGGTCACGGTGCGTTCTTTGGCTTTGGCGCATTTGCATCGGCATGGCTGAATAACCAATACAACATTCCTGTGGTGCTTGCCATTCCGCTCGCGGGTTACCTTACCATGATTGTCGGGATGATCTTTGGTCTGCCAGCGGCGCGTATCAAAGGATTGTACCTTGCAATCGCAACCTTAGCTGCACAGTTCATCTTAGAAGATTTCTTTGCTCGCGCTGAGTGGTTCAGTGGTGGTTCATACGGCGCAAGTGCAAACCCAATCAATCTGTTTGGTTTCGAATTTTCGACCGATGAAAGCTTCTTCTATGTTGCACTGTTTGCGCTGATCTTTATGTACATGTGGGCATCGAACCTCATCCGCTCGCGTGATGGACGTGCGTTTGTCTCAGTACGAGATCACTACTTATCCGCAGAAATCATGGGTATAAATCTGACCAAGTATCGTCTGCTTTCTTTTGGTGTCTGCGCATTTTACGCAGGTATCGGCGGCGCACTCTACGGTCACTACTTAGGCTTTGTCTCTGCGGAAGGCTTCACCATCATGATGTCTATCCAGTTCCTGGCGATGATCATCATCGGTGGTCTGGGCTCAGTAAAAGGCACCTTAATGGGCACGATATTTATCGTATTGCTGCCAGAAGTTTTAGAGTTTAGCGTAACGGGTTTGGCTGCGTTTAGCGATAACACTTCGTTTATTGATGGGCTGGCTTACTTCAAAGAAATGGCAATTGGTCTGGTCATCATGCTGTTTCTGATTTTCGAACCTCAAGGGTTGTCACATCGCTGGCAGCAGATTCGAGCATATTGGAAACATTATCCGTTCTCTTATTAACGTGTACTTAAGTGGAATATACCTCAATAACAAGGACAACGAGTTATGAACAAAGGACATTTAGCGACAACGTTGGTGCTATCTTCGGCACTGTTTACTACCGCATCTTGGGCAAAAGATTCCGTGTTTGTCGGGCATCTGGTGGATTTCTCTGGTCCAACGGCTTATGTAAGTAAACCGTACGGCTCTGGTGTACGAGATGCACTGCAGTGGATTAACGAAAATGGCGGCATCAACGGTACCGAATTAGAATTTGAAACGGTGGATATGGCGTACAAAGTGCCAGTTGCGATTTCTAACTACAAACGTTGGGTTGCCCGTAAGAACATGGTAGCGCTGCAAGGTTGGGGTACGGCGGATACCGAAGCGTTAATCTCTTTTGTCACCAAAGACAAAGTGCCAGTCTTTTCGGCATCTTACTCGGGCCACTTAACAGACCCAACAGGTAAAAACCCGAAAACCGCCAAACCTGCTCCGTACAACTTCTTCTATGGCGCTTCTTATTCAGATGCCTGTCGTGCATTGGTGAAATGGGCGAAAGAAGACTGGGAAGCGAAAGGCAATACCACTGCGCCTAAATTTACTCACATCGGCGATAACCACCCGTTCCCGAATGCGCCAAAAGAGGCGTGTGCAGAGTATGCCAAAGAACTGGGCTTTGAAGTGCAAAATCCAGTGGTTGTGTCACTTAAACCGGGCGATTTTAAAGCGCAATGTCTGTCACTTAAAGAGTCTGGTACCAACTACGGCTACATCGCAAACTTAGGTGGTTCGGTGATTTCTCTGGTGAAGTCGTGTAACACGGTCGGCACCGACTTCCAATACATGGCGAACATCTGGGGCGGTGATAAACCAGTTATTGAAGCGGCGGGTGACGGTCTGAAAGACTATGTTTTCCCGGGTATGACCGCATTCTGGGGTGATGATACAGAAGGAATGAAACTGGTTGAGGAAATTTCCAAACTGTCAGAGTCGGAACCAGGAGAGTTTCGAACTCACCACTACATCCGTGGCGTGTGCTCTGCGTTCTACATGAAAGAAGCGATGGAGTGGGCGAAAGACAACGGTGGTATTACCGGTGAAAATATCAAGAAAGGCATGTACGTACACACCAACTGGGTACCAAAAGGCCTGGAGGGTGTATGTATTCCTGCTAACTGGCAACCAGAAGATCACCGTGGCACAACAACCGTAAACGTGTTTATGGGTAATAACCAGGGTGGCGCGGTAGACATCAAGAAAGTGTCTCAAGTTACATTGTCACGTCGTGATGATTGGCTAGGTTACTAATTTCAAACGAGAACAGGTGAGAGGAAACTCTCACCTGCACAGGAGTGGCTTGATGAGTGAATTAGCAACGAATATAGAACCAGCAGAAATCCTGCTCTCGGTTAACAATATCGAAGTGGTCTACGACGAAGTAATCTTGGTTCTGCGTGGTGTAAGCCTTGAAGTGCCAAAGGGTCAAATCGTGACGCTATTAGGCGCAAACGGGGCGGGTAAATCTACCACACTAAAAGCGATTTCTGGTTTGTTGAAAACCGAAGATGGCGAAGTGACCCGTGGTGAAATTACCTTCATGGGCGAGCGTATCGACAACAAGAGCCCGGAAGAAATTGTCCGGTCAGGGATATTCCAGGTGATGGAAGGACGTCGGATTGTCGAAGATATGACGGTTATCGAGAACCTTCGCTTAGGTGCATTTACCCGCAATGACAACGAGGTCGAGAAAGACATCGAAATGGTGTTTGACTACTTCCCTCGACTCAAAGAACGTACTGGTCTCGCGGGCTATTTGTCTGGCGGTGAGCAGCAAATGCTCGCAATTGGCCGTGCACTCATGGCTCGCCCAAAAATGATCTTACTTGATGAACCGTCGATGGGGCTTTCGCCACTGCTGGTGAAAGAAGTGTTCAGCATCATTGAGAAGATCAACAAAGACCAAGGTATTACCATGTTGCTGGTGGAGCAGAACGCGAACTTTGCCCTTCATGCAGCCGATTACGGTTACATCATGGAGTCAGGCAAAATTGTACTCGATGGCACCAAGCATGAGCTGCTTAACAATGAAGACGTGAAAGAGTTCTACCTTGGTGGTGGCGATGAAGAGCGCAAAAGCTTTAAGAACTTAAAATCTTACAAACGTCGTAAGCGTTGGTTGTAAGGAGTGGTGATGAACGAATTATTTGATGCGAAAGAGTCTCTGCCGTCAACAGAGAGAGAAGAATCTCTGTTTAAACGTCTGCCGACACTGATTGAAAATGCAAAAGCGCACAGCGAGCATTACGCTAAACTATTCGCAGATATTGATCCTACCGCGGTAAGTTGTCGCGAAGGGCTATCGAAGTTGCCGATTACACGCAAGTTTAATGTGCCAAGCCAGCAGCAACTTAAGCCGCCGTTTGGGGGCTTGAACAGCGTCAGTATCGGGCAAATGGTTCGCGTGTTTCAATCTCCAGGCCCATTGTATGAAGCGCAAACGGATGAAGCTGACTTCTGGCGAATGGGGCGAGCATTCCATGCAGCAGGATTTCGCAGTGGGGATTTAGTCCACAATACGCTCTCTTATCACTTCTCTCCTGGTGGATTTATCATGGATGGCGGAGCAAGAGCCTGTGGCTGTGCGGTATTTCCGGCTGGGGTAGGGAATACCGAAGCGCAGATAGAAGCGATCAAACAGCTTCAGCCAACGGGCTACACCGGGACACCATCTTACCTAATTACTTTGCTAACCAAGTATCAAGAGCAATATGGTGAGAAGCCGAGTATTACCAAGGCTCTGGTTTCTGGAGAAGCGGTCACGGCAGACATGCAAAAAGCGTTTTCAGACTTGGGCATTGCAGTGTCTCAAGCGTATGCGAGCGCAGAACTTGGTTTGATTGCTTATCAGGTTTCTGGTGAACAAGGCTTAGTGATTGCAGAGGATATCATTGTTGAAATCGTTGACCCTGATGGTATGCCTGTTCAATCAGGTGAAATCGGTGAGGTGGTGGTCACTTCTCTGGATGAAAAGTTTCCGCTTATTCGCTACGCAACCGGTGATCTATCTGCTTACATCGAAAGAAAATCTGACTCACCGCGTACAAATATGCGTATAAAGGGCTGGCTGGGGCGTGCGGATTCTGCTGTTAAGGTAAAAGGTCTATTTGTCTATCCACATCAGATACAGGAAGTGTGTCGTCGTCATGAAATCACTGGCTCGTTAAAAATTGAGCGCGATGGTTTCAGCGATACGATTACATTCTGTTGCCAGGAAGATCACGTTTCTGCCGATGATATTCAAGCAACGTTGCAGTCTGTTACTAAGCTCAAGGGCAAGGTCCAGTTTGTGCCGAACAGTGCAGAGCAACCTCTGATTAACGATTTACGCAATTAGCAACGTTAGATATAACAGGGTAAGGCTAGGAGAAAAGGGATACCGAGATTAGTCGCGTATCCCTTTTTAAGTTATTTTTAAGTTAAACAATACCGCTTTAAAGGAAGTGCGATGAAAACGACAGACTCACCAAGTATTGATGTGAATTTCTGGGATGATTTGTTTGTCAAAGGCACAATGCCGTGGGATTGTAATCAAGCACCTGAAGCATTGAAACATTATCTAAATTGCACTTTTGGTGAAGTACAATCTGTGATTATTCCTGGATGCGGCGCGGCGCATGAAGTATCGAGCTTTCTTGAACATGGACATGATGTTGTCGCGATGGATTACAGCGAAGAAGCCGTGAAAATGGCTCAATCAAAGCTTGGCAGGCACAAAGATAAAGTCAGGTTAGGGGACGTGTTTAGCGCGGAATTCTCCGAGCCGTTTGATGTGATTTATGAACGAGCATTTTTAGCCGCATTACCAAAAGAGAAGTGGGACGATTACTTTGCAATGATTCAGCGGTTATTACCAAGCAAAGGTCTTCTGGTGGGTTATTTCGTTATCGATAACGACTATCTATCGCGCTTTCCTCCGTTTTGTTTACGTAATGGAGAGTTGGAAAGAAGGTTAGAGTCATCCTTCAATCTGCTCGAATCGTCACCTGTCACAAATAGCGTTGATGTGTTTAAAGGCAAAGAGTATTGGATGGTGTGGCAGAAGAAGTAACGATAGGTAAAAATTCACTGATTACTCGAATTTGCAACTATCTAATCTCGTTGTAAAAACGTGTCTCTGAGATCCTTTGGCGTGCAGTTGAATGTGCTTTTGATATAACGATTGAAGCTGCTTTGTGATTGAAACCCCAGTCTAAATGCGATTTCGCTTAGTGGAATGTTGGGTTGCATAAGTAGCTCTCTGCTTTTTTTGTTGCGAAATTGTGTAAGCAGATACTGATAGCTTGTGCCTTCTTTTTTCAGTTGTCGATTAAGTGTCCAGCGTGAAAGGTGCAACGATTCACAAATTCTTTCTAAGCAGTGTTCGAGTTGCTCATTTTGATACAAACGCAGTATATGAACTTTAACCTTTTGCACAATTAGGTGTGTACTTAAGTAGCTGTCGACATAATCTAATTGTGACTCCGCTAAACTGATTAGTGCTGAATCAATACTCGCATTGAAGTGTAATGCTGGTGCTGTGAGATAATCAGATGGAATGAATAGATTACAGGTAGTTTGACTAAGTCGAATATCATCTTTTATCAGCTTGTTTAGTGGTTTACTGATTCGGTCACTAGGAAAATACCAAGTTATTGGTGGATTTTGTATGTCATAGAGATCTTTAATCAGGTGACTAATAATCGAAAAATTACTGATAGCACTTAAGATGCCGTGCCCATCAAATTTATCGGGTACGTACTCAATAAAGATTCCCGTCGTTGTTGGCGTCAACAAATAAGAGTCTGACGTCCCTATCAAGTTTTGATACTTGATATATCTTTCGATGGCAATCTGGCCATTAGGACTGTTGGCTACACAGGCAAGCTCAGGGATGATAGATAATAACCACTCAAACGTTGGCAGCGACACAGGGGCTTTGACCAATTTATTCACTTCAGCCACCAATCTGCGCCACAAATTTTCAGGAACGTAGTGTTCAGCGACCATTGTAGAGAGGGCTTGTGAATGCAATTGAGTCAGTGCAATTGTACGGTTAGATTTCGTTACTGACTGATAGCAATGTTCAAACAATGGATAACTAATTAGGCTCATTGATGTTCGCTCCTTGAAACTACAATCAGGTTAAATCAGAGATTGCACCAGAGCTAATCGCAACCCCGTTTTTTGTTAGCTAGATCGGCTAACTCACTATTTTGAGGAAGAAAAGCACTGCTAGTGAAAGCAGTACTTTTCTTAGGGGTGTCACTTTTTAGTAGATAAATTTATGTTAGTCGATAAACAATATTAGTAGCTAAGTCCATGGCCAAATGGGTATAGCGTCATTTCTTCAGGCAGTTCAAATGAAGGGACATCTTCCATACCAAGTTCTTCGACTGCGTCGGTTGATACAGGCAGACCAAATGGTAGTTTACCTTCTGGTGATGCGACACCAGTAACGATATCCAGGAAGGCCTGATCAGAAGCACCATAGTTGGCAAGAATAGTATTCAGTTGAGCGTCAATATTGCCTAATGCCACGGCTCTGTGTAGTTTAACGTCCAGAATCAATCGCTTACCTGAATCAATTGCTGCACGAATCGCGTTATAGTCATCAAAGCCCGTATATTCACATTGCCCAGCTTCTGGGTATTGAGTCGGGTCATAACAAACGGCAGCATCAGTCTGTTCTGGATCTGCTTCTAGCTCGTAATCCCTCAAGGCGAAATCTTCTTCAGAAACGAATGCGAGTTCGCCAGACGCATTAATTGCTCCAAATGGTACCCAAGCATTCCATTCCGTCGCTGGCGTAACAACACGCATTAGGATCGTGTCCGCTTCTGACATATTATCCGTCACTGTCAGGCCGTAGCTTTCAGCGACATCTCGGTCAATGCCGTAAAGGTACACAGTCTGCATGGTATCGACTGAGATTGGTAATACATTGTTCGCGTTTTTCAACAAGGTGTAAGAGCGGCGTTGAGTGTCGTCTGCTTGTCGTTGGAACTCGGCATTCCCCACGATTTCGATTGCTTGTTCCACGTCGACAAATGGGCTCTCAAAAAGACCTTGTTTAAATTTTTGTTCAAGAATGCGTTGAACCGATACATCGATACGTTCTTCACTAATGCGACCGCTATTGATGTTTGCAAGTAGGAAACTCGGATCGTCAATACCGCCGAACTGGTCAATACCTGCGTCAACAGAAAGCGCGAAACGTTCGGTCTTGTCCATATCCTCGGTACCCCAAGGCATCCCTAAACTGAAGTTGGTTAAGTCCTCTGGAGTACGAACGCCAGTTCTACATGCGCCATCACAGTTATCACCGATGAGCCAGTCAGACACAAGCACACCTTCGAAGTTATCTTCCCCGCGAAGCAAGTCAGTCAGGATGTACTTACTAAAACCAAAACCAATGTTCCCTTCGCTTTCTGGTAACTGGCCGACTGGTACACCGTAATAAGGCATGACACCAGCAACGCCAGCCTCAAAAGCGCCTTGGAATGGAATACGGTGGTAGTCAAAGTTATTACCCGGATAGATCTGATGGCGACCGATATAGTGGTGGGCATCGATACCATTTTTCTGAGGACCACCACCAGCATAGTGTTTCACCACGGCCCATACGCCGTCTTTAACTAAGCCGGTATCGGAATGTTGGAGCCCTTGAGTGTAAGCTTTTGTCATTCTCTGCGATAAATACGCGTCTTCACCGAAAGTCGAGTAGTTACGTCCCCAGCGAGGTTCTGTCGCTATATCAGCAGTTGGGTGCAAAGCTTGGTTTATCCCTACAGCGAGGTATTCCTGCCTGATGATATCGGCAAAACGCTTTGTGAGTTCGACATCATCAAGCGCAGCCAAGCCGAGAGTTTCTGGCCACATAGAGAAGTCACCAGCGCTGTGTGACCCGCCAAATGCTTCATCAAAATGGTTACGGGGATCAGTAGAGATAGATAAAGGAATGCCGAGTCTGGTGCTTTCTGCCAGTGTCTGAAGGGCATTGTTGTCGGTGGCCATATTTGCCACTTCACCCGCTTGTCTTGTGATCAACGTAGTGATATATCGGCGAGCAATCAATTCATAGTTATCTGAATCGGTATCCACTTCAATACGGTTATTGTCATTGATGACGAGCGTTCCGTGCATCATCATGCCAGCTTTTTCTTCAACCGTCATACGCTCTACTAAATCCGTAGCTCGTTCAGACGGAGTAAGCCGCCAATCTTCATAAGGGTCAAGTACACCGTTTTTATTGTGATCTTTAAACTGCAAATCATCTTTATTCAGTAGTGTTAAAGCTTGAGTTGATAGCTCAACTTGATCTTGAATGGAAACGGTGTCTGTATCTGAGTCATTACACCCAGATAATAATATTGCCCCTGCGACGGCAATAGCGATAGGGTTTAGAGGTGTTCTCATGTTTCGATTACCTTTTGTTATTTATCTTGTTTTCGGTCGAAACATTAACAGTGCATTAGTTATCTGTTTTAAACATTTAGGAGCTGATTGTTTGCATTTAGTAGCATAAAGAATGAACTGTGAGCTTGATGCATTTTTTGACGCATACTGGCTAAATCGTTAGTTTATAAAATTAAAAAAGGATCAAAAACTTAAGTTCGAGTTTGAGGCTGGTGTACTGGCTATTTGGTCTAGAGGAGTATCAATCTGTAATGTGGAGAGAGACAAGCCATCGTTCACATTTTTACTACTGGGAAAATAAGAGGATTACGATGGCTTATTTTGTCATGTTAAGTTTTTATTCAACTATATCGAAGTCAGACAAGGATTGGGCCGCACGCACTTGCTGCACCGTTATCATATTTTTACCTACGAAGGCTTTTGCATAAGCACTGCCTGAAACGGTTCCACCGTCCTGTACTGAAATTTCGTCTATATCAACTTCCGCTGTTGCTTTGGTTACAAAGTGGGCTCTAATCTCGTACTCACCAGCGTCCATGTTAGGTAAAACAAAATTGAAATGCTGCGACGCGAGCGTCTTTTGCATCAAGCCGACCTCTTCATCTGTCACTGTACATTCTAGTAACACATCTATTGTGCCATCTGGGATATCATTACCACTTTCGTCGGTAGCACCGATCGTGTCTGTACAGACGTCGTCCCCACCGAGTGTGGCACTCAGCTCTTGAATTCTTTTAGAAAGAGTTATTGTTCCCGGAGCGGCAATCACTGATTCTCCACCACCTACAGGTGTCGCCGTCACTAAAACTTTAGCAACGCCACCAGCAATGGCTCTTGCTGAACCTCCGTCTTTCCCTTTAACCGAAGTGTCAGTCACGATGCCAATTTCGGCAGAAACACCGACCAGCAGTTCTTTGTCTTGCGGAACTTTCATAGTAGTAAGTAGGTAGCCTTTACTTCTATCCAGTACTACTGGTGTATCTGTCGTAGCATTTTCAATTACCGCAACGGATACGTACTTAGGTGATTTTACGTCCCACGCAGCTGCGAATTTGGCTGATGGTGCCGCAATTACCGAAGTAGAACCAATGACACCTGTGATAGCTGTTAATAACAATAATTTTTTAAAATTCATGTCTAACTCCTGATTATTGAAACAATAAGTTCCCCAGATTCTTAATACAATCAATAACGAAATGGGTGTATGACAATAAAATGATTAGCCACGTTTAAATTAAATTCATGGCTGGCATGGTCTTTAAATTAATCCTTAATAAAAACCATTGAATAAAATACTAGTTGAATATAAATAGATTGCACAAAAACATTTTTCTTATTGGTGGGAAATTTATATTTTTACTGGGTATATCATATTGTTTGCTGCAAGAAATGTTGTTTGGTGAGGGAGTGCATAATGACAGATGAACGAAGATAATTAGTAGGTATGTTATTAGTATATGAATTTAAAGTAATTTATTTATGACTGCAATTGTTAGAATCAATTCAATTACACCAATAGGCACCTTGCTTCATATAATTTTATCCAGTATTTACAATTTTAATTATAAGTTTATAAACGTCATTAAATAATTAGCTATTGAATTTAGATAGTTACATTCTTACATGGGTATTGCAACCAGAAATGGAGTTTTAACTCTATTTGAAAAGTATAATAGAGAATCGATTGATAATAGAAATTTGAAATAATTGAGGATATATTGCACCACGTTAATATTGTGCTAATTATTATTGCTATTCTCCGTAGTACATTGATAAATAATCAAGAACAGCTTCCCGGTCGTCGCCAGCTAGCTCTTCCATCCCTTGTTCCTCAATCATCCAGTCGAGCATTTTATCCCACCGCGATCGGCTTAAGCCCTGCTGAGCTACCATATGTAACGAGTGACACGCAGAGCATATTGCTGCCACAAGTTCCATGTTTTCCCCTGGCGTTAATATCCCATCACCAGCGGACTTGACCTCCATTCCAGAGGAGGAGGTATCCCAGTTGGGAGGAGTAGGGTTTTTAGTTGCAAGCCAAGCGATGATCGCGGCACGAGCTCCCGGATCTTTTACCCCTGGGAACACCATATTAGTTCCTGTGGCAAAATCTGTGGGTGAAGATAGAAACGTATCAAGCTTTTCAGCATCCCATTTTCCTCGATGCTGTTTGAGGCCTTCGCTGTAATTGAAGTCCTCAAAGCTCGCAATATCACGTTCTGCTAATCCCCATAATGGGGGTCCAACAACCGGAACACCATCAACTTGTGTGTTGGTTCGAGGAGTGGTTTACATATCTTCGCTCAACTCAATAGAACTAATGCAATTTAAGAGGAGGCGATTAAAACATTCACTCATCATTATGTGGATTACAATTTAGTTAACGCACTATGTATTCACCAAAATCAATGAAATAAAAGTGAGTTCCTATGTTCGAAAAAGTAATTTCAATTTTGGAAACAACGTTATTTACCTTTAACGAGCAACCCATCACTTTGTGGGCGATATTGATGGTACCTACTTGGATAGTGGTAAGTCTGTGGGTGGCAAAAATATTAATCACAACGGTAACATCCAGAATGTCGTCTGCCGGAAAAGACCCCAATGTGATTCATCTGGTTAAACGAATACTCTTCGTTATGGCTCTTGGGATTGTCTTTTTAACTACGCTTTCGATGATTAATGTGCCTATTACCGCGTTTGCTTTCTTATCTGGCGCTATCGCTATTGGGTTCGGTTTCGGGGCGCAGAACATCATTAACAACTTTATTAGTGGTTGGATCTTGATTGGTGAGAAGCCAATTAGAATCGGTGACTTTTTAGAAGTAGAAGGTGCGAAAGGGACGGTAGAACAGATTAACACCCGTTCAACACGAATCCGACGTACTGATGGTGTGCACATGTTAATACCGAACAGTCAACTTATTGAAAATGCGGTGATTAACTGGACGTTATGCGACAGATTGGTGAGAGGGACCGTTGTCGTAGGTGTCGCGTATGGTAGTGACGTCAAACTGGTCGCCTCTTTGATGAAAGAAGCTACCTCAAGACAAGAACCAGTACTGGATAATCCCGCGCCAGATGTGTTCTTTCAAGATTTCGGTGATAACGCATTGATCTTCGAATCATATTTTTGGATCCATTCAACGGTTGAAGGAGGGATTCGTGCGGTATCCAGTCAGATACGTTTTGAAATTTATGAAGCCTTTGAGCGAAAAGGCATTGAGATCGCATTTCCTCAACGTGATGTGCATATTGATGGGGAAATTAAGGTCTCTCGGGAACCTTAGCCCACCCTAAAATTACGCTCTGTTTCATGTAATTACTCCTAGCCTCTAAAATCTTGAGCCTCAGAGATACTCATAGATTGTCTGAATGAGCAAAAGGTTGCATTATTATGCGCATTGAAACGTACTTAGAAAGTGAGCCAATAGCCTCTTACCGTCGCTTAGAATGAGGAATTAAGATGAAAGGTCAAATTGTAGAGTGGCATGATTCGAAAGGTTACGGCTTTATCTCTGCTTCAAATGGTGAACGAAAGGTTTTCGTTCATGTGTCATCAGTCAAGAAATCGAGACGCCGTCCTAAATTAAATGACACGGTTACATTTGAAGTTAGTAAAGACAATAAAGGTCGTTTCAACGCGGAAAACGTAGTGATACAAGGAGCGAACGGTTTTCCAGTTGCTGTATTATTTGGTTTTACTTTTTTGGTAGCTGCGTTCGCGTCCGTTGTGGTTTTTGATGGCTCGTTATTACTTATCCCTTTTTACCTGGCTATTAGCGTATTTACCTATCTAATGTTCGCGTGGGATAAACAGGCCGCTCAAAATGGAAACTGGAGAACACCTGAAAATACTCTGCATTTGCTTTCATTAGCAGGCGGTTGGCCAGGAGCACTGTTGGCTCAATTTCAGTTACGACATAAGTCCAAAAAGCAGCCCTTCAAATTTATTCTTTGGATTACGGTGGCTTTGAATATCTGTGCGTTTACTTGGTCCCTGACTGATTCAGGTAGGGAAATTATCCAAAATGTTGTTGGTAATCTTTAGAGCACGGTATTTAGGAATCCAGTAGAGTAAGCAAGCTGAGAGCCAAGGTATGGATGACTTCTCGCCTTTGTGGTGTGGACAAAATACGCAAGGTTGCCGTGAAATATCCGCAAAAGAGATGACACTTGCGTTAGCTGGGCTGCGCTAAGTTTTCAGTCTTTTTCCAATGTGAAAGTGTGACTTAATCTCCCTGAGGCTGGTGATGAGCGGTCTGAATCGCATTAAGGGTATCGCGCACCAACTCTTGAGTTTTTTGCTTGAGCAGTTTAACAAACTGTACTTCAATATCGCTCAACGAGACCGTTTCTGGCGTTACAAGATACATCTCAGTCACGGGTAATGATTCGTAAGGCGGGAGGGGCCAGAGCAGACCTTGTGCAACGTACGGTTTGGCACTTTCGACAGTCAGTGCACCAAAGCCGATGCCTGTCATGATCATACGGCGAACTTCCTCAACATTGGACGAAACGGCAACTAATTTACCCCAAAACTGCTGTTGTTCACGAAAGTGAGCAATCGCATCTAATCCTTCTCCGGGCTGATCACTTTCAAATGAAATGTATGACAGGCCTTTGATTTCTTCGAGAGTCAGGTCTTCACGTCCAAAGCAAGGGTGTGCCCGCCCACAGTAAAATCCCATTTGCTCGTAGCCGAGAAAGTCACAGCGAATTCCAGTTTTGGCAATTTTCTTGTTACTCAGTCCTATACGTAATAAACCGTCCGCAACGTGACTGACGATGTCAGCGCTTGGATGGGTATTAACGTTAAAAATAACGTTAGGGTACAGCGCGTGATAGTTCGTCAGTGTGGCATCGAACGCCGGGCACTGCAGATGACTGGCTATCTCAATCGTCAGCTCGCCTTGAATATTATCCGCTTGATCAACAAATTGATCCGCCATATTGCCGATAATGCGACTCACTGAAGAGGCATATTCATAGACTCGCATTCCGTGCAGAGTAAGAGAAAACACCCCTTTTTTACGCAGGATGAGCCTCTTATCTACGTGTTCTTCGAGTCGCTTCAATGCATTACTGACGCTGGGCTGGCTGAGAGACAATTTACGCGCAGCAGCACTGATACCGCCTTCATTAACGATGGTTAAAAATGTATACAGTAAGTTCCAGTCGAGATTACGCAGCAGGCGGTCTTTCGGGTTGAGCATGTGCCTCTTTCCTTGAATTGTAATTTTTGAAAAATACCCATAGCGATAGGCTATGTATATCATACTAATTCATCATTATGGCTTTTAACCACTTTTTTCACATACTCAATATTGTCTTTGTGACCGTTTGCTGAAGTGGAAGGGAACTGTCTTCTTAGCGAGCGAGAATCTGGAATGAAACGATAACAAAAGTAGAAGGGAATCCATGATGTCAAAAGGGAAATTTTTAGGTGCTTTGCTTGCTACCTCAGTGGCCGTCGCTGCGTCAGCGGGCGTTAACGCAGAAACAATCAAAATTGGTACGGAGGGTGCGTATCCTCCTTTTAACTACTACACCGCTGATGGTCAGTTAGCTGGGTTTGATATCGAAATCGGCAAAGCACTGTGCACGGAGATGAAAGTCGAATGTGAGTTTGTTGCTCAGGATTGGGACGGTATTATCCCGGCTCTTTTGGCAGGTAAATACGACATGATTCTGGCTTCAATGTTCATTACCGATGAGCGTAAAGAACAAGTGGCATTCAGTGCGCCGTATCAGGCGTCTGCGATGACGTTTGTTGTCGATAAACAGTCTGGTATCAAAGACGTGTCACCTGAGGCGATGAAAGGCATGATCATTGGTGCGCAAGGCTCAACGACACAGGCTGAATACCTGTTAGCTAAATACCCGGACTCCGAAGTGCGCTTATACCCAACGCAGGATGCGGTGAACCTAGACTTGGTCAGCGGCCGTATTGACGCTCAAGCGGGCGACATCATGCCAATGACGGACTGGCTTAACTCCGAAGACGGTGCGTGTTGCCAGAAAGTCGGCGATCTGATCACCGATCGCAAGTACGTTGGTGATGGTGTCGGTATCGCATTCCGTAAAGAGGATCAGGATCTTCGTCTGCGTTTAGATCAGGCGCTGGCAAGCATCATTAAAAATGGTACTTATCAGAAAATCAACGACGAGTTCTTCTCGATTAACTTGCTGACTCTGAAATAAGTCAGATCAAATGTGGCGGCCTATGTCGCCACTGAGTAGTAAATCATAAAGAGAGCAACGCGATGGATTATCTGATGTATTTGAGTCTAGGTGATACGGGCTGGGGGGACGAGCTGCTTAAAGGTTTAGTCGTGACCCTTGGTCTAGCGATATGTGCGTTACCGGTTGGCTTATTTTTGGGAACTGGCGTGGCGGCACTGTCGATAAGTCCGCGTAAAAGCCATCGTTGGTTTGCCAATGTTTATACCACCGTACTGCGCGGTCTTCCGGAACTGCTGACTCTTTTTATCATCTACCATGGCGTTGGGCTTCTGATTAACAAAACGCTGAAATGGCTCGACCCGAGCAATGGCTTCTTCGAATTGAACCCATTTGGTGCTGGTGTGATCGCGCTAGGTTTAGTGTTTAGTGGCTACGCGGCGGAAGTCTTGCGCGGTGCCTGGAAAGCGATGAACAAAGGTCAGCGTGAAGCAGGTTATGCACTCGCGATGTCCAGACTACAGATCTTCTGGCTTATCGAGCGCCCGCAGTTATTGCGTTTGGCTCTGCCGGGATTAGGGAATCTTTGGATTAATTTGCTTAAAGATACTGCTTTGGTTTCAGTAATTGCACTCGATGATTTGATGCGTGCAGCAAACATTGCTGTGGGCGCGACCAAAAAGCCATTTTTGTTCTATCTGACGGTTTGTCTTGCCTACTGGGCAGTATGCGTATGCTGTGAAAGGTTATTAGCCGTCATGGAACAACATTCGAAGCGCGGCATTCGCGTGAGTCGCTAAGGAGTAAGCTATGACAGATTTTATCGCTAAGGTGGCTCCGATGTTGCTCAACGGTGCATGGATGACGCTTAAGATTACCTTTATATCGGTATCCTTGGCAGCGCTGTTGGCGTTACCTATGTCGTTGTTGCGTATTCAGTCGGCACGTATCTACCGTTGGCCAGCACAGCTCTTTATCTCCTTCTTTCGTGGAACGCCATTGATCGCCCAGTTATTTTTGTTGTATTACGGCTCTGGTCAGTTTCGTCCTTGGCTAATGGAAATGGGGATGTGGCAATTCTTCCGCGACCCAGTTAACTGCGCGCTATTGGTGTTTACCCTGAACTCTCTGGCGTATCAGACCGAGATTTTACGCGGTGCGATTCAATCCGTAGATGCGGGCGAGATAGAAGCGGCCAAATCGATGGGGATGAACAATAGCCTGTTGTACCGACACATTGTATTGCCACTTGCGTATCGTATTGCCTTCCCAGCATTGGGTAATGAGTGCATTTTAATGCTCAAAGGTGGCGCGGTGGCAAGTGTGATTACCGTGATGGATTTGATGGGGCAAACCCGACGCGCATTTTCTCAGACTTTTGATATCTCGACGTATTTTCTGGCGGCAGCGATGTATCTGGTTATCGCAACGCTATTTGTGATGGCTTGGCGACAGGCCGAACGTTACCTCTATCGTCATCAGATCCAGCGAACACCGGGTGCGAAACCCGCCACTGTCGCGACGACCTGATTTTTCAACCCAACCACAACCTGATGGCAACAGGAGCAATGACTCTTGTGGGCTCGTTTGACTTTAAAAAAGGATCAACCTTATGAACAAGATTGAATTGAAAACACCATATTTGGTTTTTCTGGGCGATGCAAATGATCTTCTGATGGCGAAAGTAGCCAAAGGTGTGGCTCACTGGCGACCAGAGAAATGTCTGGCGCAATATCGATTGCCAGGCGCGAAAGCCGACCTTGGATTGGCTGAAATGTCACCACGTGAAGCGGCTGCATGCGGGGCAAAAACGTTTATTCTTGGTCTTGCTCCGGTAGGTGGCACGCTGCCGATGGATTGGATCGAAATTTTAATCGACGCTATGGAATCGGGAATGGACATAGCAAGTGGTTTGCACATGCGCCTGAATGACATCCCTGAGCTTGTTGCTGCTGCTGAACGTACTGGTCAAAAACTGTTGGATGTACGAGTGCCACAGGGGCCGATGGTCTGTGGTACAGGTCTGCCTCGTAGTGGCAAACGTCTGCTCAGCGTCGGCACAGATTGTTGCGTTGGCAAAATGTTTACCACGTTGGCGATCCACCGTGAGATGGAGAAACGTGGCATTCCGGCAACGTTCCGCGCAACTGGCCAAACTGGGATTCTCATTGAAGGTAGCGGCGTTCCAGTGGATGCTGTGGTATCAGATTTTATCTCTGGGATGGTTGAGACATTATCTCCGGACAATGCTCCGGAGCACTGGGATATCATCGAAGGTCAGGGGTCATTGCTGCATCCAGCCTATGCGGGTGTGAGTCTGGGTCTATTGCACGGTGCTCAAGCGGATGTGATCATCGTTTGTCATGAGGCTGGACGTACTCAAATGGATGAAATGGAAGGTTTTAGCGTGCCAGATCTGCAAACGGTGATCGATATTAACCTTACTATGGGCCGTGTGACGAACCCGAATATTCGTCTGGGCGGTATTGCGTTGAATACCGTCAACCTGAGTGAAGAAGAAGCGTTGGCTGAAATTGCGCGTGTCGAGAAGAAATTTGGAGTACCGGTTGTTGATCCAGTACGTACTGGTGTGGCGAAAATTGTCGATGGCATTACCGAGGTGTGTTATGCGTAAGATGAGTGTGCGCGTCGAGAAATGGCCTTTGCATGAGCCGTTCGTCATTTCTCGCATGGCACCAATGTTGCACGGCGAAGTAGTTGTGGTTGAGATTGAGCAAGATGGTTGCGTTGGTCGCGGGGAATGCGAACGAATGGACATCTTCGAACCAGATTATCCTTTTGATGTGCTGGCGGAAGTTCAGTCGGCTGTTAAAGCGGTGGAGTCGGGTATTAGCCGTGACGAGCTGCGTGAATTGTTGCCATCTGCTGCGCCACGCAATGCCGTTGACTGTGCTTTATTTGAATTGGAAGCCAAGCTAAAACAGCAACCAGCATGGCAAATGGCGGGTTTTAGTGAAGCACCTCAGCCAGTGACGACGGTATTCACGTTATCGCTCGACAGTGCAGAGAACATGGGTAAGGCAGCGGCCGCGCAAAAATATCGCCCAATCCTGAAGCTCAAGTTGGGTCGTGATGGCGACTTGGAACGTGTTCGCGCTGTGCGTGAAGCCGCACCAAATACCCGTTTAGTGATTGATGCCAATACAGGTTGGAGCTTTGCTCAGCTGTGTGATTACTTGCCAGTGTTAGCTGAACTCGGTGTAGAAATGGTCGAACAGCCATTGTCGTTCGAAGAAGAGCACTTATTGGAAACCATTACGCCAGCTTTGCCAATCACTGCCGACGAATCTTGTATTGATCGCACCTCGCTAGCCGCTTTGAAAGGGCGTTATCAGGCAGTGAATATCAAGCTGGACAAAACCGGAGGTATGACCGAAGCATTGGCTCTGCTTAAAGAGGCGCAGGAGATGGGCTTTGAAGTGATGGTAGGTTGCATGATTGGAACCTCTCTCGCAATGGCTCCGGCATTGCTGCTCTCTCAACAAGCTCGTTGGGTGGATATCGATGGGCCACTGTTATTATCTGAAGACAGAACTCCAGCACTCAATTATCGCGAGAGTGTGGTTGAGCCCACGCAAGGCGTATGGGGTTAATTTCCAATACTGATTCATTTCTAAATTAAAGCCAGGGGAGATTTTCCTTGGCTTTGTTCTAACTCCGCTCCAAGCAAAAGATATAACGCGTTGTGAAGCTTCTGATATTTATTCTCATACAGTCGTTGTCTGAATACACCTGAACGGCTCTACCGTAAAGTGATGTCGCGTAGCTGATCTTGAACATCAGACGGGGCGATGTGCGCCTACTCATTGTTTTTCAGAGAAATTATGAGGAGATTAGTGAGGATATGTATTTGCTTTTATGAGTCAATTCGTCGAAGGTAATAATTAGAATTGTTAAGTACAATCTTGGTTTGAACCTTGCCCCAAAAGGACCTATTTGAAGCTTCTAATAGTTCTATTCTTGTTAATATGCTCTCAATTTACTATGGAGGCTCATTAATGACTAGCCAGAAGATCAAAGCAATATTAAACCTTAGACGGATAAAGCAATATGGAGAAACGACGTTAGGAAAACTAACTATTGATGGTATAGACAAAAGTTGGTTTGTTTTAGAGCCGGGAGGTCCTGACTCAATAGTTGAGGGATCTGACAAAAGAATTTCATCTGGTACATACAAAATGGAACCGTTTAGTGGAACAAAATATAAAAATGTGTATGAATTAAAAAATGTTCCAGGACGAACTTATATATTGATTCACGCAGGTAATTACCATGAAAATACAGAAGGTTGCCTCATGCCTGGTAAAAATTGGGGTGCATTAAATGATTCACACTATTATGTAAGCAATAGTAAGGTGGCTTTAAAAGAAATTTTTGCAGAGATTGGAAAGTTTAAAAGTGTTGAGATTAGGGTAACAAATCAACTGGAGAAATGATTCATGTTAAAAAGAATTGGCATTTTAGTTTTTCTAGTGTTTTCTGCGACTGTGATTGCATCTACTCCTCGTACAGAGATCAATCTTCAGTGGATGAAAAGTAATTATTCTATAATCCAACAAAAATTGAGGCATGATGATTCAATATTAGTCGTACCTACGATAAATACT
Source organism: Vibrio limimangrovi (assembly GCF_054064025.1). NCBI lineage: Bacteria > Pseudomonadati > Pseudomonadota > Gammaproteobacteria > Vibrionales > Vibrionaceae > Vibrio > Vibrio limimangrovi. The sequence goes on along the minus strand of NZ_JBSUGF010000006.1, from coordinate 246,348 downwards.
CTAGGTGAAATATGGATTCATAGAGACGGTGCTGTTTCTGGAGAGGTATCCTCTTTGTTGTTAGTTGCTTTGACTCATCATACCCATATTTCATTGGCAGTACTTTCATCAGAGCCCGATTCGTTTTTAAAGTGGTTAAATGAATTACAGGGAATAGTCTTTACGGATTTCAATGGGGGAGAAGTTGAACAATTATCTCAAACTAAAGAAGATGTTGTTCGTGCTTTGAGTTCATATATGAACTCAAACCCTCAAGTAATGCTGGCTCCTTATGGAAAGAGCTTACTTGAACGGCTCGAGGAAATTACAATCCGAAGCGTAGACTGACATGTCTATGAATAGTGAGTGGTAGAAAGAAAGCTAATAGAAGGTTGGTTGAGTGAAGACTCTTGGTACATAGATCGCTTGGAACCCGGTGAGTCAGTAAACTTAAAAGTTAAGGAGCTGTCATTTCCTTTTGACAAACTATTTGTGATGAATTGAATATTAAAAGGCGGCACGAGACGTCTTTGACTCAATTTATTCGTTGGGTAGAGGACTTTAACAACTTCGAACAATTGACTTAGCTGGAAAGATAATCTGTCAGTCCAAGTAATAAGTTAAGTTTGCAACTGACAGATTTATTTTCAATGAGCACTGAAGTAGTAATGGCTAAATATTTTTTACAGGCTTCTAGGATCGCCAAGTGCGAGTGCCACTTTTGACGCTGGCGGTTTACCTAATGCGCGGCAGATTTGCCAACCTGCTTCATTGACAGCGTTGAGATCAACGCCCGTTTCAATACCAAGTTGCTCACACAGATAAAGCACGTCTTCTGTTGCGACATTGCCACTCGCTCCTTTTGCGTAAGGGCAGCCTCCCAAACCTGCAACGGCGCTATCAACGGTGTTAATTCCCATTAATAAAGCTTGGTAAATGTTGGCCAATGCCTGCCCGTAAGTATCGTGAAAATGTACTGCGAGCGCATCCTTTGGTAGTTGCATTAACAGCGAATCAAGCATGGCAATAACGCGATTTGGGGTTGCTTTACCGACAGTATCGCCCAGAGAAATTTCATAACATCCCATATCAAATAGCGTATTCGCTACCGCGGTGGTTTGCTCTGGTTTGATCTCTCCCTCGTAGGGGCAAACCATGGTGCAGGATAAATACCCACGCACAGGAATGTTATGCTGCTGTGCTAACGCTACCACAGGTTCAAACCGCGCGAGGCTTTCCGCAATACTGCAGTTGATGTTCTTCTGGCTGAACGCTTCAGAAGCGGAGCCAAATACCGCAATTTGTTTTACGCCACTTTCTAGTGCTCGTTCTAAACCTGCTAAGTTTGGTGTGAGCGCGCTGTAAACCACGCCTGGTTGTTGAGTTATTCCCGCAAATACCTGATCAGAATCGGCCATTTGTGGCACCCATTTCGGCGAGACGAAAGAACCCGCTTCAATGTGTTTTAACCCGCTGAGGCTCAATTGATCGATTAAGCGGACTTTATCCACCAACGTCACTGCCGTTTCATTTTGCAGGCCGTCGCGAGCGCCAACTTCGACGATATTAACCTTCGCTGGTAGCATACTCGCGCTCCTTATCGACACAGACATTCTCTGATGCCAAAGCTAAATGCAGCAGTATCGAACCATGCTGTACTTGGTCTCCATGCTGATAAAAAACTTCATCAACGGTGGCGGCTACCGGAGCGGTGATGGTGTACTCCATCTTCATCGCTTCGAGAACTAACAATGGATCGCCAGCGGCCACTTCGTCGCCTTTATTCACCATGACAGCCGAGATTATGCCGTTAAGTGGCGCTGTTGGGCTAAGCTCATCCTCTTTGCCTTTTGGTGATTCAAAGCTTGGTTGGTGCGCAAATGTACGTTGCTGACCAAGATAAAACAGCGTCGTTTTTTGTTCGTCGTTGAGTGCATTAAAGATGTAACGCACCTCATCAATATCAACGATGAATTGTCCATCTTTTTCAAGCAGGCATACCTGATGTACTTGATCACCACATTGAATCGTAAATTGGTCAGGATGCTGGAAACCGGACTCCTTAGCAGAAAGGTGTAAGCGTACTTGATGGTTAGCCGTTGCATCCGTGAAATTAAATCGATACACGTTCTCAACCGACAGCCTAAAACCTTGCTTAGTAGGGGACGGTAATGATGAATCTCCAGACGTCGAGGTGATATCGTTCCAGCGCGCAATGGCGGCCAATGTGAGCCAGATCGAATCAGACACGTTTTGTTGCTCGTTAATGCCTTGCTGATGTTGGACCAAGAATCCAGTATCAAGCTCAACATCAGCAAAGGCTGGCTGCGAAATAATGCTGTGCAGATAACCAATATTGGTGGTGACGCCACGCACGTGATACTCAGTTAAAGCCTGTTTAAGCTGTTTGAGTGCAATGTCGCGCGTTTGACCCCAGACGATCAGTTTACTGATCATCGGATCGTAATACTCGCTAATGGCATCGCCTTGTGTGACACCACTATCGACACGCACGCCCGCCAAGCGAACATTGCTGTCTGAGACGGGTTCTTTCAAGTAGTCAATGCGGCCAGTCGACGGCATAAAGTCATTCTCGGCGTCTTCGGCGTAAATTCGTAGCTCGATTGAATGACCGTTATGCGTGATTTCGTTTTGTGAGATAGGCAAACGCTCGCCAGCCGCAACGTTGAACTGCCATTCAACGAGATCAACACCTGTTATCAATTCAGTGACTGGGTGTTCAACTTGCAGACGGGTATTCATCTCCATGAAGTAGAATTGACCACGGCTATCAAGTAAGAATTCAACCGTACCAGCGCCAACGTAGTCGATCGCCTGAGCGGCCAGAACAGCGGCTTCACCCATTTGTTTACGTAGTTCATCACTCAGAGCGGGAGCAGGCGCTTCTTCGACGACTTTTTGGTGACGACGCTGAATGGAACAATCGCGATCAGAAAGATAAACGCAGTTGCCATGTTGATCGGCGAATACCTGCACTTCCACGTGGCGCGGCTGCAATATGCATTTTTCGATCAGAAGCTGTTTGTCGCCAAAGCTTGAAAGTGCTTCGCGCTGCGCTCCGTCAATGGCTAACGGCATTTCATCCGCACTGCTGACCACTCGCATGCCTTTACCGCCACCACCTTGGGTTGCTTTTAGCATCACCGGGTAACCGATTTTTTCCGCTTCTGCTAATAAATGCTCTACGCTGTTGTCTGTGCCGTGATAGCCGGGAACCAATGGTACGTTCGCCTCTGACATGATTGCTTTGGCTTGAGATTTAGAACCCATTGCCTCGATTGCGCTGGTGGAAGGGCCAATAAATACAATGCCATTTTCACTGCACGCTTTCGCCAGTTTCGGGTTCTCCGACAGAAAGCCGTAGCCAGGGTGAATAGCATCGGCTTGCCATTTCTTTGCAGCACGGATGATGGCATCAATATCCAGATACGACTCACTCGCCGGAGCGGGGCCAATAAATTCGGCAAAGTCTGCTTGTTTGACGTGCAGGCTGTTGCGATCGGCCTCGGAATAGACGGCAACGGTTTCGATGGCCATGCTTTTTGCGGTTTTAATGATTCGGCATGCGATTTCACCGCGATTTGCAATCAGTATTCTTTTAAACATGATTCCTCCAATGAGCGGCACGCTTTTCGAAAAAAGCAGTCAGGCCTTCTTGTCCTTCTGCGGATACCCGAGCAGCAGCTATCGCTTGGCTGGTGTATTCAATTAATGAGTGGTCGATAGGTTGGTTATCACAACGTAAACAAAGTGCTTTTGCCGCCTGCATGGCTTGCGGACCATTATTAATCAGGTGATCAACTATACGATTGACCGCCTCTTTTGGCTGTGGATCGATTTGATGAAGAATGTTCATCGAAAGCGCAGTCTCGGCATCAATCAGTTCCGCGGTTAAAAAATAGCGTCGGCTTTGTCGTTGTCCAATCGCCCGGATTACGTATGGGCCGATAGTCGCGGGCAATAAGCCGAGTTTCACCTCACTCAAACAGAAGCGGCTCTCAGGTGTGCCAATGGCAATATCGCAGCAGCAAATCAGCCCAAGCGCACCACCAAATGCTGCGCCATGCACCATGGCAATCGTTGGTTTACTGAAGGTATCCAGCGTATGCAAAAGTTTTGCTAGTTGCTGTGCATCTTGCAGGTTTTCACTTTTAGTTTTGGTTGCCATTGACTGCATCCAGCCAAGATCAGCCCCCGCAGAAAAGTGTTTTCCCTGTGCAGTTAACACCAGTGCATGGAGAGAATCTTCCTTTTCGAGTTGCTCTAGTGTCTCAATCAGTGAGGCAATCAATTCGTCATTAAACGCGTTGTGTTTTTCTGGCCGATTCAGGCTCAACCAGGCAACGCCATTGCTGTCTTTTTCAAGCAGTAGTCCGGTCATGTGACTTCCTTTGTCTGACATTTAAGTCTGATATTCCAATACTCGCTAGTCAGCACTTTATTCATCATTGATGGATAGCGAGGAGTTAAGGTTTGCTTTGTATCCGACTACATACGGAAGATGCCAAATTTGCTGTCTGGTATCGGTGCATTAAGCGCAGCAGACAGCGCAATGCCGACAACATCTCGGGTTTTCGCGGGATCAATAATGCCGTCGTCCCACAGACGAGCACTGGCGTAATAAGCGTGGCTTTGCGTCTGATATTGCTCCGCAATTGGGCGCTTGAACGCTTCCTCTTCCTCTGCGCTCCAGCTTTCACCTTTGCGCGTTTTAATATCACGGGTCACTTGCGCCATTACGCCCGCAGCTTGCTCGCCACCCATGACGGAAATACGCGCATTTGGCCACATCCACATCATGGTTGGGTCATAAGCTCGGCCACACATACCGTAGTTACCTGCGCCATACGAGCCACCAATAACAACGGTAAATTTAGGCACGTCTGCACATGCCACAGCGGTCACCATTTTTGCGCCATGCTTAGCGATGCCTTCTGCCTCGTATTTTTGACCGACCATAAAGCCTGTTATGTTCTGCAAAAAGAGAAGTGGAATTTTTCGCTGTGCACACAGCTCAATAAAATGGGCGCCTTTTTGTGCCGACTCAGAAAATAGAATGCCGTTGTTAGCAACGATCCCAATCGGCATACCATGGATATGAGCAAAGCCGCAGACTAAGGTTTCACCGAATAAGGCTTTAAATTCATCGAACTGGGAGTCATCGACGATTCGAGCAATTACTTCTTTTACATCAAACGGCTTTTTAAGATCGGTACCGACGATGCCGTAAAGCTCTTGCGCAGAGAAACGTGGTTCTTGTGGCGCTTTTTGCTTAAGTTGAATCGGCTTTAAGTGGTTGATTTGTGAAACGGCCTGTCTTGCTAGCTCTAACGCGTGGTGATCGTTTTCTGCATAATAGTCGGCTACGCCAGATGTACGGCAGTGAACATCGGCGCCGCCTAGATCTTCAGCACTCACTTCTTCGCCTGTTGCTGCTTTTACAAGAGGTGGACCCGCTAAGAAGATCGTACCTTGCTCTTTTACGATGATGGAAACATCACACATGGCAGGAACGTACGCGCCGCCAGCAGTACACAGCCCCATCACGACAGCAATTTGTGGGATGCCTTTGGCCGACATACGGGCTTGGTTGTAGAAAATACGACCGAAGTGATCTTTGTCTGGAAATACTTCATCTTGGCGAGGCAGGTTAGCGCCGCCAGAATCGACTAAGTAAACACACGGTAGTTGGCATTTTTCTGCAATTTCCTGAGCTCTTAAGTGCTTTTTAACGGTAAGTGGATAGTAACTGCCGCCTTTTACCGTCACGTCGTTGGCGACGATCATGCACTCTGTGCCGTCTATCACACCCACACCTGCAACTACTCCTGCGCATGGAACGTAATCAGGGTACACATCCCAGCCAGCAAATTGACCGATTTCTAAAAAGGACGAACCTGGATCGAGTAGGGCCAGAATGCGCTCTCGAGCAGGGAGCTTGCCTTTCTTCTGCTGATGTTCTCGCGCTTTTTCGCCGCCACCGTCCTCTATTTGCGCGGTCACGGTATAAAGTTGATCCACAAGTGACGCCATAGAGCGGTAGTTTTCCTGATACTGCTCTGAGTGGGTATTAATATTGGTCGTCAAACAAGCCATAAATAGCCGATCTCCATTCGGAGTGACAGGCACAGATTGCCTGTCACCAATTTAGGTTGAATAATGAAATGTGTTGAGTCAGTCCGCCTGGGGTTGAATGATAACTAGGCGCTTTCGTTAAACAATTCGCGACCAATAAGCATGCGTCGGATTTCCGAAGTGCCCGCGCCGATTTCGTACAGTTTGGCATCACGAAGCAGACGACCCGTATCAAACTCATTGATATAGCCGTTTCCACCGAGTAACTGGATCGCATCCAAAGCCATTTTGGTTGCCAGTTCCGCGCTGTAGAGAATCGCACCAGCGGAGTCTTTACGTGTGGTTTCACCGCGATCACAAGCGGCTGCCACAGCGTAAACGTAGGCTTTAGCAGCATTCATTTGTGTGTACATATCTGCGATTTTCGCTTGCACAAGCTGGAATTCGCCAATGGATTTGCCGAACTGTTTACGGTCGTGAATATATGGCACGACGATATCCATACATGCCTGCATAATGCCAAGCGGGCCGCCGGCGAGCACAACGCGTTCGTAGTCCAAACCGCTCATCAACACTTTCACGCCTTGGTTTTCTTCACCAAGAATGTTTTCAGCAGGGACTTCGCAGTTTTGGAATACCAATTCACAAGTGTTCGAACCGCGCATGCCTAGTTTGTCGAGCTTTTGCGCTTGAGTGAATCCAGGGTATCCACGTTCTACAATAAAGGCCGTGATGCCTTTGGAGTGCTGGCTTGGATCGGTTTTGGCGTAGACAACATAGGTATGTGCATCTGGACCGTTAGTGATCCACATTTTGTTGCCATTTAGCAGGAAGATATCGCCTTTACGTTCGGCTTTGAGCTGCATGGATACCACATCGGAACCTGCGCCAGGCTCGCTCATTGCTAGCGCACCAATATGTTCACCGGAGATAAGTTTAGGCAGATATTTCTCTTTTTGAGCTTGTGTCCCGTTGCGGTGGATTTGGTTAACACAAAGGTTGGAGTGCGCACCGTAGCTTAAAGCAACCGAAGCTGATGCCCGGCTGATTTCTTCCATCGCTATCACATGGGCGAGGTAGCCCATGTTTGCGCCACCAAACTCTTCGCTGGTGGTCACACCTAAAAGACCCATTTCACCTAATTTGGACCAAAGATGGTTTGGAAAGTCGTTAGATTGGTCGATAGATTGCGCGAGAGGCGCAATTTCTCTTGCAGCAAAACTATTGATTTGCTCGCGAAGCAAATCGGTATTTTCGTCATAAACAAAGTTTAGGGAAGAGTAGGTAGATTTCATTGCGTGTCCTTGCCTTTACGTCACCTACATCCCAGTGCTGAGGTGTCAGGTGACTTTTTCGCCTTTCATGGATCTCAGTGTGTTTTGGCATCGCAACTGCGCAGCATTTAATTCCATCATTACCGCTTGAATGTCATTCGCCTGCTGTTGCAATGCTGCCTTCTTCTCTTCGATCAACCGAATCATATAGTTCAACTGCTCAGTACTTTGATCGGTATCGTAGAGTTCAAACAACTCTTTGATATCTGCAAGAGAAAAGCCTAATCGCTTACCTCGCAAAATCAGTTTTAGTCGAATTCGATCGCGACCATTGTAGATTCGAGTGTTGCCTTTACGTTCTGGAGTTAGCAGACCTAAATCTTCGTAAAAGCGAATACTTCGGGTTGTAATATCGAACTCCTTAGCGAGCTCACTGATCTTAAATGTATTCATTCTTTAACCTTACGACTTTCGTATAACATTTATCCGAATATACAATTCGTTAACGTTAAAGTAAACAACTAGTGAACACTCTTGAGCCTTGATATTACTGACGTTTACCCGAAACTGACGATTCACTCGAACAAACAATAACCTCAAACTTGACGTTAACGTAAATGTTAGTATAGTTATGACGTAAACGTCAACAAAAGGTTAACAGAATGAAAAACGAAACATGGATTGTTGCCGCTAAACGAACGCCTATCGGTGCTTTTCAAGGAGCATTAGCTTCAACCGATGTCACTGAACTCGGGGCGACAGCCATTCAGGGCGCTTTAGCAGAAAGTCAGCTTGATGCAGACAAAATAGATGAAGTACTGATGGGCTGTGTTCTGCCAGCAGGTGTGGGACAAGCACCTGCAAGACAGGCGAGTTTAAAAGCTGACATGCCACAATCCATCGGTTGTACCACGCTGAACAAAGTGTGTGGGTCGGGCATGAAAACCGTGATGCTTGCTCATGATCTTATTCAATCTGGCAACGCGCACGCGGTTATTGCGGGTGGTATGGAAAACATGTCTTCGTCTCCTTATCTATTAAAGAAAGCGCGCGAGGGTTTCCGTTTAGGTCACGAACAAGTGCTCGACCACATGTTTTATGATGGTTTACAGGATGCTTATCAAGGCGAGCTGATGGGGGTCTTTGCTGAACAAACAGCGCAAAAGTATCAGTTTAATCGTGAAAGCATGGATTCTTGGGCGCAGCAATCGGTGACTCGTGCGCAGCAAGCAATTGAGCAAGGTTTGTTCAAAGAAGAGATCGTGCCTGTTAACGTGAAAAGTCGACGCGGCGACATCTTGGTTGCCGACGATGAGCAACCGAGCAAACTCGATGTTGCCAAAATTCCAACTTTGCGCCCTGCGTTTGCTAAAGATGGTGGCGTAACAGCGGCAAACTCAAGCTCCATTTCAGATGGCGCGTCGGCAATGGTATTGGTCGATAGCGAGTTTGGTCGTCAGGAAAACCTTCAACCTCTGGCCAAAATCGTGGGTTACAACACACATGCAAGGCTGCCAGAAGAGTTCACCATCGCACCTGTCTTCGCGATTGAAAAACTGCTGGAAAAAACGGGCTGGGACAAATCGGACGTTGACCTTTGGGAAATTAACGAGGCCTTTGCTGTTGTCACTCAATACGCAGTGAAAGTACTCGAACTCGATGAGAACAAAGTTAACCCGCGCGGTGGTGCTTGTGCGTTAGGTCATCCTATTGGTGCCAGTGGTAACCGCATCCTCGTGACGTTGATTCACGCGCTTAAGCAAACTGGCGGAAAACGTGGCGTTGCATCGCTTTGTATTGGTGGCGGTGAGGCAACCGCGATCGCGATTGAAATCTGCTAATTCATTCTCAACAAAGTTTCACTTACATAACAGTAGTCAGTAACAAGCTGAAAAATACAAGGATGTCATCATGACAGAACAAGTAAAGCAGTATATCGGTGGTGAATTCGCCATCTCCGACTCAAAACAATGGCTAGATGTAACCAACCCGGCAACCAATGAAGTGATTGCACAAGTACCTTGTGCCACGGAATCAGAAATGAATGCGGCGATCGCCAGCGCAACAGAGACGTTTAAGCGTTGGAAAGAAGTGGCTGCACCGGAGCGTGCAAGATTGATGCTGCGTTACCAACATCTACTAAAAGAGCAGCACGACGAGTTGGCAATATTGCTTTCAAGCGAGACAGGTAAAACCCTAGCGGATGCTAAAGGTGATGTTTGGCGCGGGATTGAAGTCGTTGAACAAGCTGCAAACATTTGTAGCTCAATGATGGGCGAAACGGTTGAGAATGTCGCAACGAATATTGATGGTTACTCTTACATTCAACCACTTGGTGTTTGTGCAGGTATCACTCCGTTTAACTTCCCTGCGATGATCCCATTGTGGATGTTCCCTATGGCGATTGCGTGCGGCAACACCTTTATTTTGAAACCGTCGGAGCAAGTGCCGCTAACCGCGATGAAACTGGCTGAACTGTTTGAACAGGCCGGTGCACCAAAAGGTGTATTGCAAATTGTCCACGGCAGTAAAGAGCAGGTTGACCGCATTCTTACCGATCCAGTCGTCCGCGCTATCTCTTTTGTTGGCTCTGTGCCGGTTGGAGAGTACATCTACAAAACGGGCACTGACAACCTAAAACGCGTTCAGTCATTTGCTGGTGCGAAGAATCACATGGTTATTATGCCTGATGCAAATAAACAGCAAGTGATTAATAACCTTGTTGGTGCGTCAGTTGGTGCCGCAGGTCAGCGCTGTATGGCGATTTCGGTGGCGGTGTTTGTTGGTGAAACCAAAGAATGGATTCCAGAGCTTAAAGAGGCGTTAGCTCAAGTTCAGCCAGGTGCGTGGGATGATGAATCAGCGGGTTATGGACCGCTTATTAGCCCGCAAGCGAAACAACGTGTGGTGAACTTAATTAATGAAGGCAAAGAATCTGGCGCGAACTGTGTTCTGGACGGTACCGACTGCCAAGTGGCTGGTTTTCCTGACGGCAACTGGGTGGGTCCAACACTGTTTACCAACGTGACGACAGACATGTCGATTTATCAGGAAGAGATTTTTGGCCCAGTGTTGCTGACCATGGAAGTGGATAATCTGGACGAGGCGATTGAGCTTATCAACGCGAACCGTTTTGGTAACGGTACGTCTATTTTCACAGCGAATGGCGCTGCCGCGAGAAAGTATCAGCACAATATTGAAGTGGGTAATGTGGGTATTAACGTGCCAATCCCAGTTCCGTTGCCATTCTTCTCATTTACGGGTTGGAAAGGCAGTTTCTATGGCGATTTGCATGCCTACGGTAAACAAGCGGTTCGCTTCTACACTGAAACGAAAACGGTCACCGCACGCTGGTTTGAAGATGACATTCCAAGCGGTCCGAACATGACCATTCAGCTTAGCTAATTACCCACGTTAACAGTATATGGCCAAGCTTATTCCTGCTTGGCCTAGATTCAAATGCAATGAATTAGACCTTAGGACTTCAAGATGGATTTTGAATTAAACGAAGATCAAATCGCATTCGCAGACGCAGCTAAACAGTTCGCAGAACAGATGCTTGCACCGCACGCCGCAGAGTGGGATGAAAAACAACACTTCCCTAAAGATGTACTTCGTCAGGCGGGTGAACTGGGTTTTTTGAGTATCTATACGCCACCTGAGCACGGTGGCCTGGGGCTTTCCCGTTTGGATGCTGCGATTATTTTTGAACAATTGGCGATGGGTTGTACGGCAACTACAGCGTTTATGACTATCCATAATATGGCAACCTGGATGATCACCAGCTTTGCCAAACCGGAAGTTGCTCAACAATTTAGTGGTGAATTGATCACGGGTGAAAAGCTCGCTTCTTACTGCCTCACTGAGCCAAATGCAGGTTCTGACGCGGCATCTCTGACGACGAGTGCAGTGCGTGATGGCGATGAGTTTGTTTTGAATGGCGCAAAAGTGTTTATCTCTGGCGCGGGTGATACGGACGTACTCGTTGTTATGGCTCGCTCTTGTGGAGAAGGTGCTGGCGGTGTATCTGCTTTTGTTGTACCTGCTGACAGCGAAGGCATCAGTTACGGTAAGAAAGAAGCCAAAATGGGCTGGAACTGCCAACCAACGCGCATGATCACCTTCGAAAACGTCCGAATTCCGGCTGACTACTTGTTGGGTGAAGAGGGTGAAGGCTTTAAATTCGCTATGCTCGGTCTTGATGGTGGCCGAATCAATATCGCTACCTGTTCTGTTGGTACGGCACAACAAGCGCTGAACGAAGCAAAACAGTACATGACAGAGCGTAAACAGTTTGGACGTTCACTAGCTCAATTCCAGGCGCTGCAATTCAAGCTGGCGGACATGGCAACAGAGCTGGTCGCTGCCCGTCAAATGGTGAGACTTGCGGCTGCAAAACTCGATGCTCAACACGCAGAAAAAAGTGCGTACTGCGCAATGGCGAAACGCTTTGCAACGGATGTGGGCTTCAAGGTTTGTGACGAGGCACTGCAAATTCACGGCGGTTATGGCTACATCAAAGAATATCCAGTTGAGCGTCACTTCAGAGACGTTCGTGTTCACCAAATTCTTGAAGGTACCAACGAAATCATGCGTCTTATCATCTCAAGACGTCTACTCACGGAAGGCGTTGAGCTGGTTTAGCCTGCGCAGTAGAGCCTTACCTTAAAGAACAAAATGGATTGAAAGATTATGACAGCACAAATCAAATTAGAGCGTGAAAATCACATTGCCAAGCTAACCATCAGCAATCCACCTGCGAATACGTGGACGCTTGAGTCTTTGAATCAACTTAAAGAGTTGGCAATTGAGCTCAGCAACGATCGCTCTATCTACGCTTTGGTACTAACGGGTGAAGGGGAGAAGTTCTTTTCTGCTGGTGCGGACCTTAATAATTTCGCCTCGGGTGACAAATCGCAAGCGGCGGATATGGCGTTTGCATTTGGTGAAGCGTTTGAAGCCTTGTCAGCGTTTGATGGGGTGTCTATCGCGGCGATCAATGGCTATGCAATGGGCGGTGGTTTGGAAGTTGCGATGGCTTGCGACATTCGTATCGCTGAAGAGCAAGTACAAATGGCGTTACCAGAAGCGTCGGTTGGCTTATTGCCTTGTGCCGGAGGAACGCAAAATCTCACTGCGTTAGTCGGTGAAGGTTGGGCGAAGCGCATGATCCTATGTGGTGAACGTGTGACAGCCGAGCGAGCAGAGAAAATTGGTTTGGTTGAAGAAGTCGTTGAAAAAGGACAAGCGTTGGAAACCGCAATGGAACTGGCACAGCGTGTCGCGGGTCAATCGCCTAAGTCTGTATCTGCTTGCAAAACACTCATTCAAAATCGACGTAGCCAGACACATGCGGCAGGGCTGGTTTTGGAACGTGAATTGTTCTTACAGCTTTTCAATACGCAAGATCAGACAGAGGGTGTGAACGCTTTCTTGCAAAAGCGTAAGCCAAACTGGACCAATAGCTAAGGAGTCACCATGGCGAGCAACGTAGAGATGACCAGCAAAGTAAACGTGTCAAAGCTAGAGTGTGCCGATGGTTCTGTCATTGGTGTACTGGAGTTAGATAATCCAGCGGCGCTCAACGCACTGAGTTATGTAATGATTGAGCAGCTATACAATCAGCTGCTTGAGTGGCAAATCGATGACAACATCGTTGCGGTGTGTTTGCATGCGAAGGGTGAAAAAGCATTCTGTGCAGGTGGTGATATTCAAGCCATTTACCGCGCGTTAGAAAACAAAGAGCAAGATTTTAACTCTGCACTTTCCGCGATGAAGACGTTCTTCGATCTTGAATATCGCTGCGATCACCTGATTCATACCTATTCAAAGCCGATTATCGCTTGGGGACATGGCTACCTGATGGGTGGTGGGGTCGGTCTGTTTATGGGCGCAAGTCATCGCGTGGCGGAGACCAACACTCGCTTTGCGATGCCAGAAATCAAAATTGGTCTTTATCCGGATGTGGGCGCGACCTACTTTTTGAATCAGTTACCAAAACACTACGCGCTGTTTCTTGGTTTAACTGCCTGTCAGATTAATGCGACCGATATGAAAGCATTAGGGTTGAGCCAATGGATTACCCAGCCTGAAAGCAAAGGGGATTTCTTCTCTCAACTGTCTGATATCAATTGGAAAAGTGAGGCAGACATTAACGAGAAGATTGCGACACTACTTCGTACTTTAGAAGTCGACGAACCGGGCGAGGGATTGATGTTACCTCATGCTAACTTGATAGAGCAGCTTTGTCGTGGCGATTTACCAACGATAGCTGACGCGATAGCCAACGCTGATGTGGATGATAAATGGTTCGTGAACGCGCAGAAAGCACTCAGTTATGGCAGTCCTCTTTCACTCAATCTTACTTACCAACAATTGACTCAGTATCAGGGGCTGTCTTTAGATGCTTGTTTTGATATGGAGTTTAATCTCACATTGCGTTGTGGCTTAGAAGGTGACTTTAGAGAAGGGGTTCGTGCACTCATCATCGATAAAACCAATCAGCCAACGTGGATGCACAAGAGTGTTGTCGATGTGACACCACAAGAGTTGCAACGCTTTTTTGCACCCATTGATTCAGTGGATTACCCACTCAAAGACACGCAATTGGCGACAGCTGAACTTTAGTTGAACGGAATAGTTAAACGGATTAGCGACAAGGAAGAGACAGAACATGGATAAAATAGCATTTATTGGTCTTGGCAATATGGGCGCACCTATGGCTAAGAACCTGGTTAAAGCCGGTTTGAAGGTTGAAGTTTTTGATTTGAATCCGAACGCTGTGGCGGAACTTACCGCACTTGGCGCTTCGAGTGCAGATTCTGTTCAGCAAGTCGTTCAAGGTGCGGGCATTGTCGTCACTATGTTACCTGCTAGTCAGCATGTAAAAAGTGTCTATCTTGGTCAGGATGGCATTTTAGAAAGCGTTGAGTCTGGAACATTGCTGATTGATTCATCCACCATTGATCCGGCGACCGCACGTATGGTTGGCGAAAAGGCACAACAGTTAGGCATCAGCTTTGTCGATGCACCGGTTTCGGGAGGTGTGGCAGCCGCAGCCGCAGGGACACTGACATTTATTGTTGGTGGCTCACAAGAGAACTTTGTTCAGGCTAAAGCGTTGCTTTGCCATATGGGAAAAAACATCTTCCATGCGGGTGACGCTGGTGCTGGTCAGGTGGCGAAAATCTGCAATAACATGATGCTGGGTATTCTTATGAGCGGTACTTGTGAGGCACTTAACCTCGGTATCGAGAACGGTCTCGATCCTAAAGTGCTGTCTGACATTATGCTGCAAAGCTCAGGTCGAAACTGGGCGTTAGAGCTTTACAACCCGTGTCCTGGCGTGATGGAGAATGCGCCGGCGAGTAATGGCTATCAAGGTGGTTTTATGAGTCTGCTTATGGCGAAAGACCTCGGCCTTGCTATGGAAGCGGCAGTTGCCAGTCAAACTTCAACGCCAATGGGTAGCGTGGCACGCAATTTATTTAATTTTCATAACGGTCAGGGCAACGGGCAAAAAGATTTCTCTAGCTTGTTTGAGTTCTACCAAAAGCAAAACCAAGCCTAAGGAGCGCTTATGGAGTTAGCAAATAAGGTTGTTGCGATTACAGGTGCTGGGCAGGGGCTTGGCAAACAGATGGCATTATCGCTGGCAGAAAGCGGAGTGAATCTCGCGTTAATCGATCTCAATTTGGAACAATTGAGGGATACACAGGCAGAGTGTGAATCTCTGGGCGTTAATGCCCGAGTTTATGTGACGAACGTGACAAACGAACAACAGGTTTGTGCTGCCTTTGAGCAAATTGAAGCGGACTTTAAGCAGCTCAATGGCGTGATTAACAACGCTGGCATCATGCGTGATGGTATGTTCATTAAAGTGAAAGACGGTCAGATCACGCCAATGTCTCTGGAGCAGTTCCAGTCGGTTATGAATGTTAATGTTACAGGCACCTTCCTATGTGGGCGAGAAGCCAGCAAAGTCATGCTCAATACTGACAGTAAAGGCGTACTTATCAATATATCGAGCGTCGCGCGTGCCGGTAATATTGGTCAAACCAACTACTCTGCCTCCAAAGCAGCAGTGGCGACAATGGCGACGGTGTGGGCGAAGGAATTAGGACGATTTGGTATTCGCTCTGTTGCGATCGCGCCGGGCGTAATCAAAACGGCGATGACGGATCAGATTAAACCGGAAGCAATGGATAGGCTAATCAAGATGATTCCTGTCGGCCGCTTGGGACTTGCTGATGAAATCTCCGCGACCGTGAAATATGTATTAACTAACGAGTTCGTGACCGGAAGGGTATTAGAAGTTGATGGCGGTATGCGAATGTAACCTCACTCACAAGGCTAACAATGTTCGTTGTATTGTTAGCCAATATCAAATTTCCTCATTGATGGCAGTTGTATAAAACCAGATTGAGCCTCTCTATCTGTTTTACGTTACATGCCAATTTATCTTTCCCGTTTCTCTTTACCTCTTTTTAAGTGTGTTTTCTAAAACTGTGTGCGGATCACACTTTTGAATCGCCGTTATTGGGTATGTAAAATCCTATTTCATAGCGACCAATAATTGTGCAAATGAAAATTATAATGTTATGAGACTGTTACCACATGGCGTGGGCAATGTTTGTGCAAACAGAACAGTATCGGTGTAATCATTAGTGTACGATGTAAATTTTTTGTGTTGATAAATTTGAAAATTAATCTACCCGAAAATTAAAAAACACAAAGATAATAATTTTATGTCTATAATATATTGAAAAATAAAGATTAATTTTCTTTAGTTAAGCTGTGTATCGCCTTTTAATGAGTCATTTTCAACACGTCATCTCTGTGTCTCAAAGCGCAAATTTCCAACATTCTTCGGATGAATCTACAAAAAATAGTTTGAGATCGAACTAAAATTCAGGCATTTTATATTTAACTAACCGTTCAATTAAAAATGAAAGGGGATGAAATGCCGAAGGTGGGAATGCCTGAAATCAGGAAGCCACAGCTGGTGAAAGCGACAATGTCAGTGATTGATAGGGTGGGCTTACATGCAGCGAGTATCTCGTTGATCAGCAAAGAAGCTGGCGTATCAACGGGTATCATCAATCATTACTTTGGTGGTAAGCACGGGTTATTGGAAGAAACGATGCGCGAGATCCTTCGCCAGCTTTCATTCACGATCACGAAAAAGCTTCGTGAGCTGCCGGCTGACGCTCATCATCAACGTATCAATGCCATTATTGACGGTAACTTTGTCGGCTTTCAGGCTGAAAATAAAGTGGCCAAGACATGGCTAGCCTTCTGGTCTTATTCGATGCATGACGAACAGCTAAAGCGTCTGCAACGTGTAAACGAACGACGTCTTTTGTCCCATCTAAGAAGAGAATTAAAAGCACTATTAAGTGCAGAGCAAGCGGAATTGGTTGCTCACGGGATTGCGTCACTCATTGATGGAATATGGCTACGCGGAACGCTCAACCCGCAAGGCATCGATGCAGAAAAAGCAAGAGTCATCATCAACGACTATCTCGAAAAGCAGCTAACGTACTACTCACAAAAAATTTAAAAGTCACAGGTCTTCAAAATGGAAATGAAAACACATTACATCGACGGTGCAATGTACACCGGAAGCTCTGAAGAGCATTTCACCACATACAATCCGGCTAATGGTGAGCCGTTAGCCAATGTTAAACAAGCAAATCAGCATGATATGGAAGCGGCGGTTGAGTCTGCAAAACGCGGCTTTGAAGTATGGTCTGCAATGACGGCAATCGAACGTAGCCGTATTCTTAACAAAGCCGTTGCGATTCTACGCGAACGCAATGACGAATTAGCCGCACTAGAAGTAGCGGATACAGGTAAGCCAATCCAAGAAGCAAACGCTGTTGATATTACGACAGGTGCTGATGTACTGGAATACTATGCGGGCTTAGCGCCTAGCTTACAGGGCGAACAACAACCGCTAAACGAAAACCAATTTTTCTACACACGCCGTGAACCTTTAGGCATTTGTGCGGGTATCGGTGCTTGGAACTACCCAATTCAAATCGCAATGTGGAAATCCGCACCGGCGCTTGCTGCTGGTAACGCAATGATTTTCAAACCATCGGAAGAAACGCCGCTAACAGCACTTAAACTGGCTGAAATTTACTCAGAAGCGGGCATGCCTGACGGTGTATTTAATGTTGTGCAGGGTGATTACCGTGTTGGCCAAATGCTAACGGCGCATCCGGATATTGCAAAAGTCTCGTTCACTGGCGAGTGCGGTACAGGCAAAGTCGTTATGGGTGACAGCGCGAAAACACTTAAGCAAGTCACTATGGAACTGGGTGGTAAGTCACCACTGATCGTATTCGAAGATGCAAAACTGAACGATGCAGTATCGGCTGCCATGGTTGCAAACTTTTACACTCAAGGTGAAGTATGCACCAACGGTACCCGCGTATTTGTTCATGAATCCATTTACGACGAATTCGTGGCGCAGCTTAAAACTCGTACTGAACTGCTGGTTGTCGGTGATCCCCTTGATGAAAACACGCAAATTGGCGCTCTAATTTCAAAAGAGCACGAAGGCAAAGTGTTGTCTGCAATTGAAGAAGCGAAAGCAAGCGGCGCGACTTTGCTGACTGGTGGTTACAAAGTTACGGAAAATGGCCTTGCTAACGGTAACTTCGTCGCTCCGACGGTATTTATCGACTGTGACGATAGCATGAGTCACGTACAGCAAGAGATCTTTGGTCCTGTTATGTCTGTGCTTAAGTTCAGTGATGAAGCTGAGGTTATCGAGCGTGCGAACGATACGGAGTATGGTCTGGCAGCGGGTGTCTTCACGCAGAACCTCTCTCGTGCACATCGCGTTATTCATAAGATTCAGGCGGGTATCTGCTGGGTTAATGCCTGGGGTGATTCTCCGGCAGAAATGCCAGTGGGCGGTTACAAGCAATCAGGTATTGGCCGCGAAAACGGCGTCGAAACACTGAAGCACTACACGCAAACTAAGAGTGTACTGGTTCAACTGAGCGACTTCGAAAGCCCTTACGCTTAAACCTTCCAGGAGAATCAAAATGCAACAACGCTACGATTATATTATCGTCGGTGCGGGTTCGGCCGGCTGTGTTTTAGCGGATCGCTTGAGTGAAAGTGGTCAGCACTCTGTTTTATTGCTAGAAGCGGGCGGCACAGATAAGAGTATTTTTATCCAAATGCCGACAGCGCTCTCTTACCCGATGAACACCGAAAAATACGCTTGGCAATTCGAGACCGTGAAAGAAGACGGCCTTGATGGACGCCAACTGCACTGTCCTCGCGGGAAAGTTCTTGGCGGTAGCTCATCTATTAACGGTATGGTTTACGTACGTGGTCATGCTTGCGACTTCGACCAGTGGGAAGAAGAGGGTGCGAAAGGCTGGAACTATCAGGCGTGTTTACCTTACTTCCGTAAAGCGGAATCTTGGGTTGGTGGCGCGGACGAGTACCGTGGCGATAATGGCCCTGTTGGTACCTGCAACGGTAATGACATGAAGCTTAACCCGCTATACGAAGCGTTTATCGAAGCTGGTAAAGATGCCGGTTACCCAGAGACTGGCGATTACAACGGTTACCAGCAAGAAGGCTTTGGCCCGATGCATATGACGGTTGATAAAGGCGTACGTGCTTCAACCTCTAATGCGTACTTAAGCCGCACTAAAAAGCGTAAAAACTTCACGTTAATGAAGCGAGTCACCGTCCACCGCGTTTTACTAGAAGGCAAGAAAGCGGTCGGCGTTGAATTCGAGCAATCAGGTTCTGTTAAGCAGTGTTTTGCAAACAGTGAAGTGATTTCTAGTGCGGGTTCAATTGGTTCGGTACAGCTGCTGCAACTTTCCGGTATTGGTCCTAAAGATGTGCTGGAAAAAGCAGGTATCGAGGTAAAACATGCATTGGAAGGCGTGGGTAAAAACCTGCAAGACCATCTGGAAGTGTACTTCCAGTATCATTGTAAACAGCCAATCACACTGAATGGTAAGTTAGGGCTGGTTAGCAAAGGGTTAATTGGTACTGAGTGGATTCTAACCCGTAAAGGCCTCGGGGCGACGAACCATTTTGAATCGTGCGCGTTTATTCGTTCGCGTGAAGGATTGAAGTGGCCGAATATTCAATACCACTTCTTACCAGCTGCGATGCGTTATGACGGTCAGGCGGCATTCGACGGGCATGGTTTCCAGGTTCACGTTGGACCTAATAAGCCAGAAAGTCGTGGTTCAGTCGAGGTGGTGTCTTCGAATCCAAATGACAAACCTAAGATCGAATTCAACTACATATCAACCGAACAAGACAAGCAGGACTGGCGTGATTGTATTCGTCTGACACGTGAAATTTTAAATCAACCAGCGATGGATGAGTTCCGTGGCGAAGAGATCCAGCCAGGGCTTAATATCACCACTGACGAGCAAATCGACGAGTGGGTAAAGCAAAACGTTGAGAGTGCTTACCATCCATCGTGTAGCTGCAAAATGGGTGCGGACGATGACCCGTTAGCCGTTCTGAATGAGCAGTGTCAGGTACGTGGCATCCAAGGATTACGTGTTGTGGATTCATCTATTTTCCCAACCATTCCAAACGGTAACTTGAATGCGCCAACCATCATGGTTGCCGAACGCGCTGCGGATATGATCTTGGGCCACGCGCTGGAAAAATCACCTAACACGCCTGTTTGGATTGCTCCTAACTGGCAAGATCAGCAACGAACGAATCGACCGAAAAGAGATTTAAATTCAATATCATAATGCAAACAACTATAAAAAGTCAGTAATCATTACAAGGAACTAAACATGTCTAAGATCACAAAATTATTTTCATCTATCGCGTTGAGTACCTTAGCTACCGGTGCTTACGCAAACCAGTGTGAAACCGTTCGATTTGCTGATGTTGGCTGGAGCGATATTACCGCAACAACTGCTGTAACTTCAGAATTACTCAAAGGATTAGGGTACAAAACCAAAACAGATATGCTGTCTGTTCCAGTAACCTACTCGTCCATGGCGAATGGTGACATTGATATTTTCCTGGGTAACTGGATGCCAACGATGGAAGGCGATATCGCTAAATACCGTGAAGCTGGCACTGTCGAATCAGTGAAAGCGAACCTTGTGGGGGCCAAATACACGTTAGCCGTACCAAAATACGTTTACGATGCTGGTGTAAAGAGCTTTGCGGATATCGTAAAACATGCCGACAAATTTAACGGCCGTATTTACGGTATCGAACCGGGAAACGATGGCAACCGTATCATTCAATCCATGATTGATGGTAATGCATTTGGGCTAAAAGATTTTAGCTTGGTTGAATCGAGTGAGGCTGGCATGGTGTCACAAGTGTCACGCGCAGTGCGTCGTAACCAGTGGATTGTGTACCTGGGTTGGGCTCCGCACCCGATGAACAACAACGTTGAAATGGAATACCTTTCTGGCGGCGATGAGTTCTTTGGTCCAAATTACGGTGGTGCAAACGTCTACACAAACGTACGAAAGGACTACCTTTCTGAATGCCCGAATGTCGGTCAGTTGGTTAAGAACCTAGCGTTCAACTTAGAAATGGAAAACGAGTTAATGGACGCAATTCTCAACCAAAAACAAGACCCTTCTAAAGCGGCACAAGCCTGGTTAAACGCAAATCAAAATACAATTAAAGCCTGGCTGAAAGATGTGAAAACTGTTGATGGCCAAGATGCACAAACTGCGATTTCGACTTACTTAAAAACTAACGCTTAACTCGGTCCTTCCATTCGGGCTGGGAAGCCCTCTTCATTAACACAAGGGGTTTATCGTGAGTATTATTGTGGACAACAAACTACCATTAGGGATGTGGATGGAAACCGCTGTTGACTGGTTAACGGTTAACGCATCTGGTTTCTTTGATACGATTTCTTTTACACTTGAAACCATAATTATGTTTGTGGTGGATATATTTAAATGGATGCCACCAGCGGCACCGATCATTATTACGGCAGCGCTCGCGTGGTTCCTTCATCGTAGTATTCCGCTTGTCGTATTCATCGTTCTGGCGTTATTGGCGATTCTGAACCTTGGATATTGGCAGGAGATGCTGGAAACTTTTGTGCTTGTATTCGCGGCGACAACGATTTCAGTATTAATTGGTGTGCCTTTAGGCATTATGGCGGCACATCGTCCTTGGCTATATACAATACTGAGACCGATTCTGGACTTGATGCAAACCGTACCAACGTTTGTCTATCTGATTCCGACACTGGTACTGTTTGGTTTAGGTATTGTCCCAGGCCTTATCTCAACTATTATTTTCGCCATCGCAGCGCCGATTCGCTTAACTTATCTGGGGATTATCAAAGTACCGGAAGAACTGCTGGAAGCGGGCAAAGCATTTGGCGCGAGCCGCATGAAATTACTGTTTAAGGTGGAGTTACCAGCTGCACTTCCAAGCATCATGGCAGGCGTAACACAATGCATTATGTTGTCACTTTCTATGGTGGTAATTTCGGCGTTAGTAGGGGCGGACGGTTTAGGTAAACCTGTTGTACGTGCGCTGAACACCGTGAACATTTCTCAAGGTTTTGAAGCTGGCTTAGCGATTGTTTTAGTCGCTATTATCCTTGATCGCTTATGTAAAGCACCAAATCAGAAGGAAGCATAATCATGGACGCAATTACTATTGAGAACCTTGATGTGGTTTTTGGTCAGAAACAAGATCAAGCACTGGCATTGCTGGACAAAGGTAAATCACGACAAGAGATTATTGACGAAATTGGTCAGGTCGTTGGTGTAAATAATGTCTCTTTGAAGGTAAAAAGAGGCGAAATTTGTGTCCTAATGGGCCTGTCAGGCTCTGGTAAATCAAGCTTGCTTCGTACGGTAAATGGGCTAAACGACATTTCCCGAGGCTCACTAAAAATCAAAGACGGTGACGATATGGTGGATCTGGCGAACTGTGATGAACAGACGTTACGCCACTTACGGACACACCGCGTTTCGATGGTGTTTCAGAAGTTCGCTTTAATGCCATGGTTGACGGTATTGGATAACGTTGCATTTGGCCTGGAAATGAAAGGTATCGGTAAAGCAGAGCGCCGGGATAAAGCGTGCAAACAGCTAGAGATGGTCGGCTTATCTGAATGGGCGAACAAATTTCCCCATGAGCTTTCTGGCGGTATGCAACAGCGAGTAGGTTTAGCCCGCGCGTTTGCGATGGACACTGATATTCTGTTAATGGATGAGCCATTTTCAGCGCTTGATCCATTGATTCGAGCTCAGCTTCAAGATGAACTGATTGTTTTGCAAGAGAAGCTGAATAAGACGATTTTATTCGTGAGTCATGATTTGGATGAAGCGCTTAAAATTGGCAATAATATCGCAATCATGGAATCGGGTAAGCTAATCCAGCATGGTAAACCAGAGCAAATCGTTCTGACGCCAGAGAATGACTATGTGGCGGACTTTGTCGCACACACTAACCCTCTAAATGTACTTAAAGGTCGATCTCTGATGCAATCTAGTGACGCTTTGGTACGTGTAGATGAGCGTGTTCTTATCTGTTCTGATAGAGAGATTTGGGTAACACAAGAGGCAAAAGGGTTAAGATTGATCGATACCAATAAGTTGTTGGTTCTTTGGGACAGCGAATCATCAAATCTTGATGACATAAACGAAAACACGTTGGTCCAGGTTAGCCCGGATATTACCATGCGTGAAGCTATTGAGCTTAAACAGCGAAGTCATCAGCCGCTTCTGATGGTTGAAAATAACCAGTTAGTCGGTGTGTTGAGTGATAACGAGTTATACGATGCGCTACTTGGCAACTTCCGTTCTAAAAAGGTGGCTTGAGTTAAACGAGGTTAGTATCGGAAAGAGCCGCTTGAAATGCGGCTCTTTTATTGAGCTGAACTTATTACGTTCTATCAGTGTTTAAGATGATTGATCTTTCTCTTCTTTATCTTTGTTTACCGCCTTCGCAATATCTTGCACCGCCTCGACTAAGTTGATTGGCATTGGGAAAATAATCGTCGATGTTTTATCCGTCGTGATTTCAGTCAGTGTCTGCAT
Organism: Vibrio limimangrovi; assembly: GCF_054064025.1. Lineage (NCBI taxonomy): Bacteria > Pseudomonadati > Pseudomonadota > Gammaproteobacteria > Vibrionales > Vibrionaceae > Vibrio > Vibrio limimangrovi. Next base: position 222,950 of record NZ_JBSUGF010000006.1, on the reverse strand, counting down.
GTAACGTAATTGCAAGGCATTTGGGGCTTCATTGAGCATCTGTGCCGCTTCTTTTAACTTGCTAGACGCTTCTAATTCACCCGTTGCATGAATCACTTTGGCTCGACGGTTACGCTCTGCTTCTGCCTGACGAGCAAGCGCGCGTACCATGCTTTCATTCAGGTCGACGTGTTTCACTTCAACCGTGGATATTTTAATTCCCCAGTCATCGGTTTGTTGATCGAGAATGGATTGTAGATCCTTATTTAGTCGCTCGCGCTCAGATAAAAGCTCATCCAACTCATGCTGACCTAATACCGAACGCAGGGTGGTTTGCGCTAACTGACTGGTTGCTTCGCTGTAGCTCTCGATGTTGTTGATGGCCATTTGCGGGTCAACCACACGAAAATACACCACCGCATTCACCTGTACAGAAACGTTATCTTTGGTAATAAGGTCTTGCGTCGGTACGTCTAGTACTATGGTTCGCAAATCTACGCGCACCATTTGTTGGATGAAGGGGATCAAAATGATCAGCCCCGGGCCTTTTACTTCTTGAAATCGACCCAAAAAGTACACAACGCCTCTTTCATACTCTCGCAGAACTTTGAACACTTGTGTCGCTAGTGCGAACAATAGCACCAGGACGACAGAAACAGTGTAGAGCATCATATTCGCCTCCTATTCGTCAGGGCGGTCACTGGGTTTCACCGTTAAGGTTAGCCCTTTAATATTGACAACGGTAACTTGGTCACCATCTTTGAGCCTTTGGCTTACTTCTGATTTGGCTGTCCATAATGCTCCATCCATTTGCACTCGACCTTCACCATCAACAAAATCGTCACATACGATGGCGTGCTTACCGGGATAGGTTTCCAGTCCCGTGGTTACACGCCGATGGCGAATTTTTAGTAACATGCCTATGGTCAACAAAATCAATACAACTGAAAAAATGGAAAGACCAAAAATTAAAGGTAATGCGACTTGAAAGCCGGGTAGGTCGCTGTCCATGAGAAATATCGATCCAAGAACAAATGCGACCACGCCGCCTAAACCCAAAACACCGAAACTAGGACTAAACGCCTCGGCGATCATCAATGCAATACCCAATAACAACAGCCCTAAACCCGCGTAATTGACAGGCATCATCTGCAAGGCATACATGGCGAGTAACAAGCAGATTCCACCTAATACCCCGGGTAAGCCCACGCCAGGGTTATAGAACTCTAAAAGCAATCCATAGATACCAATCAGAATAAGAATGTAAGCGACGTTAGGGTTGGTGATCACAGCTAACATCTCTGCACGCCAGTCAGGCACTCGTTCGACCCAAACTGGATTCTCTAGTGACAAAGTCACATTTTGGTTGTTGATTTTGACGGTTTTGCCATTAATTATCTGAACCAGTTCTTCGGGGGAATTAGCAATATAGTCAATGACATTAAGCTTCAACGCTTCTTGTGCGTCTAGACTGGCCGCTTCGCTGACGGCTGTTTCTGCCCATTCTGCGTTTCTGTCATGCAGTTTAGCTAAGCCTTTTATGTAGGCTTTCGCGTCATTGATGACTTTTTTCTCCATCGCTGTTTTTGCCGGTACTTTTTCAGAGCTTTTATCGGAGTCTTGCTGTGTATCTTTGGCTTCGCTGTCTTGTTCGTCGCCAGAGGAAGGTGATCCCGGAGCACCGCCACCTAATGCAACAGGGGTTGCTGCGCCAAGGTTAGTCGCCTCTGCCATTGCAGCGATGTGACTGGCTAACAAAATATACGTACCAGCACTAGCTGCTCTGGAACCCGATGGGCCAACCCAGGTAGCGACAGGAGTGGGAGAGGTTGTAATTGCATGGATGATGTCCCTCATTGAACTATCGAGACCGCCCGGGGTGTCCATCTTTAAAATGACTAAACTGACACCTTCAAGCTGAGCTTGTTCAATTTCTCTGGAGAGGTAGTCGCTTATGGCGGGGCCGATGGGGCCATTGACGGGTACAATCCATATCGTATTTGCCAATGCCTGACTGGCAAACATGATCAGCGGTAATAGCCATATACGTATTCGTTTCATACAGTCCTCCTCGTAAAATGACAGGACTTATTGAAAAGCTTGTTTAAAGTATATACGCAAGTAACCGCGGCATGTGCTCCTTGGTGAGATTAGTAGTACTAACGACTGAATGAGCGACAGAGTTATTAAAGCAGGCAGTCAACGCATCTTTACCTGCTTAATGGTAACTATCTGACCTGATGAGCTGAGAATTTGTCTAGTACTTCATCCATAGGCATCGGTCTGTAGAAATAGAACCCTTGTAAGTGATTGATGTTCCATGTTTTTAACTTCTGAACCTGACTTGCCGTTTCTACTCCTTCAGCAACAATAGTCAACCCTAGCTCTTGGGACATCCCTACAATGTTACGAACAAGGGTTTTCGCACGATCATTGTATTCAATTTCATCGACATAGGACTTATCTAATTTGACAATATCCAGCGGGAAGTTACAGATGCTGCTGAATGAAGAATAGCCGGTGCCAAAGTCGTCCAAAGCGAGTTGAACGCCCAGACTCTTAATCTCGTTGATGCAGTTAATGGAGTCCGCTTCTCCACCCATTAGTATACTTTCGGTGATTTCAAGAACGATGCTCTCGGCAGAGACTTGATACTCCTTAATTAACATCGTGAGATAAGAGATGAGTCTTGAGTGATAAAAATGACGGGCGCTCAGGTTAATGTGGACCGACAGCTGCGGTAATCCTTTTGTATGGCGAATGGAATTGAGTGGGCCAATTAATGCGCAAGATTGTTTGAGGATGGATTCCCCAAGCTCAATAATCAGTTTTCCTTGTTCAGCCATTGGTATGAATACATCAGGTGGAATCATGCCAAGGTCAGGATGTTTCCAGCGAGCAAGTGACTCAAAGCCAATCACTTCTTCTGTTTTCGCGTCAACGATGGGTTGGAAGTAAGGAATGATGTTGTCTTGATGTATTGCTGCTTCTAAGTCTCGATTAATTACCTTCAAAGTTTCTGCTTGTTCAGACTGTGCTTCACCAGTAACGAATACCTCACGGATCTGGCGCCCGCTCAGTGATTGCGCTGAATGACGGGCGGCCATTAAAAGATGTTCGGCTGGCTGATGGGTGATTTTAGGATCCATCATCACGGCTTTGCTGTTGAGAGATACGGTAATGTCAGAAAATACAGTCTTATAGGAAAGTTGATTTAACAAATGGTTGGTGGAATCAATCACATCAAGATGGTGTGTGCCATCAGGAATTAATATGACAAATTCATATTCACTGATACGGCCAATTTTATATTGCCCCAACGCATCACGCAGCAGCTTAGAAATGTGTACTACGGCTTCGTCGAATACATGGTGCCCGTATACTTCAGCAATTTGTTTGAGTTGCTTACTTTTTAGGAAAATGAACGAAAACCGGTTGGGTTGTGTTTTGACTAACTTATCAAGCGCTTCTACGATGGCTGGGCGATTACAGAACCCAGATATTGGGTCGAAATCGGTTAAATGTTGGATCATCTCCGCTTGTTGTTTGGTTTCCCGAATGTCCTGAATTAACAGCATGATCGCACGTTGTCCATGGTGCTGAATGAACGCGGCTTCAATGAGGCAGTCAATCGTATAGCCTTGACCATCGAGAAGTTGCGCTTCAAACAGTGTTCTGCCATTTTGTAACTCAATCAGCATCTCTTCGAGTCGTGATTCGCTGGCGTCATGGAAACACAGGGAATATAGCGGGCGATTAATCAACTCCGACTTTTGGTGATTGAGTATTTCTAAAACCCGCGGGTTAGCATCTACGATTTCTTGCTCGATAACAAAAAGCATGCCCAGCGAAGAGCTATGATATAACGCGCTAAAGTTATGCATTGAATCCTTTAACTGCGATTGCGTCATGGATGTATTGTCAGAAAGTTTGCGTACCAATTTAGATGCGAGTTCAAGCTCATCAGCACTAATCGACTGAACCCCTTCAAGCTTATATTCAGACGCGATTTTGTGCATATCGTCTGCGAAGTTATTAAATCGTGTCGCCACTTTGTTCTTGAAAATGACAAACGTTGCTGCTGCGATTATTGATGCCACAATACCGACAGTTACGAACAGATAGAGAAACAGAGTATTACTTTTGGAGTAGTACTCACGTTTCATTTCCGTCTCTACCCAGGCAATAGGGGAGCCTCCCAGATCGTTGAGTGGGGCAGATTTGGTAATAGTAACTGACGATTTGTGAATTTCGCGCGTCTGAACGTATTCTGGCTGTTGAGCTAATAGGGGAGTTAATGAATTTTGTGCAGATAATATCGAAGCAAAATCGCCTGGAAAGCGCTTTGTCAAATTCCTGCCCCACAATAACCAGCCATTGGACGAGCTATTGCCTTCACTGTTTTTTACCGGTGTTAAACTTAGCCCCCAGATGGTTTGATCGATTTTTAATAGCCCGGATAGATGGGTTCGAAGAGCATCCGGTTTTTGGTTCATCGACGAGATATATTGTTGAATCTGAGGGTGATGTACCATATTAGCTGTTAGTGCAGAGGACTTTTCGGCTGAATCTTCTCGAGTCAGGGAGAGCAACTCTTGGCCTGCAAGAGTGACAAATGACATCATGTCCAGATTCAACGAATTGAGAGTTTCTACATAGAGGTTTCGCTCGGTATAACCTGCAATGTCGGGGTTGGCTAGGAAAAGGTCGTAAGTTTCATCCCAATATGACCAGTCATAAGAGTTTGTTGTCTGTTGGGATACCATCAAATCAACCACCGCAAGTGCTTGCTGGTTCGCATGGTCAATTTCCATGTTCTCTAATTGATCGATGCTATACAGGAAAAAGTAGCGACTTATAAACAAACAACTTAGTACCATTCCAAGCAAACCAAATGAGAAGTACAAGGCCGTTTTATAGCGTAGGTTGAAGTTAGATAAACGAAACGTTTGCATTAAAAATTGGTTATGGGTATAAGTTTTGTGAAATTGTATGACATCCAATACTATATTTTTTTGATGCAAGTTCAAGTTGTTAAGATTGAATAGGCGAAATATTTATAGAATGTTGTTGCATAAATCCGAAAAATTGCCGATAGCATAGATATTCAAACAAAAAGTCTCCTGACAACGTGGTTTGTCCGTATTGCTTCAAATGTTTGGAAACGAAAAAAAGATAGCTTATGTTCTTCTGAGTTTCTAATTAGCGAAGGGGGGAAGTAAACTGTCCAAAAAAACACAGGAACTGACGATGTTTATTCTCTATCGCTTAGCCAAACTGGCTATCATTTGTTTAATATTTTTCACCATCTATGATCTGATTGCCTACGGTGAGATAACTTGGTTCGATCGTCTAATGGGTTATTTTAATTAGATATTTTTTCATTGATCGTCTCATAGAGTGTCGATGTATTTTTCACTTAAATCTACGAGTAGCAAGACAGCCAGGAAGTTTGACATGAGTATGCACACCGCATTAATTAAGTGGCAGCGCCAAATAAACGAAGTTTTCAGCGATAACCAGTACAGTCGCGCGCATACGTGGGAATTTGATGGCGGGGTTCTGGTTCCTGCTTCACCGTCGCCGCATGTCGTGCCACTGCCGCTATCTATGGAAGAAAATGTAGACCCAGAGGAAGCATTTGTCGCGGCGCTTTCCAGTTGTCATATGTTGGTCTTCTTATCGATAGCGGCAAAACGCCGTTACGTCATTGATAGCTATATTGATGAAGCGGAAGGCGAGTTAACACAAGGAGATAATGGCAAAGAGTGGGTATCACGTGTCGTACTGAATCCTAAAATTGTGTTTATTGGTGAAAAACAGCCAACGTATGAACAGCTAGAAAAGATGCACCATATGGCGCATGAAAATTGTTTTATTGCGAACTCAGTGAAAACGGAAGTGGTTACCAACATTCAGATTTAAAACAAATGATGTTGTTGTGTCGTCGCGCAAACAGCTACTTGTTGATTTAATGTACCCATTGGTGTTAACGCCGCCCCCTCAACTACTGCCTGCTCTCATAAGCGTCGAGAACCTGAAGAATAGTATCGAGTTCACACTTTTTACTCCTACTCCGAAAGGCAAAAACTGCGCACCGAATGTCAAAGTATGTCGCCCAAAAACTCAATAGTATTTGATTAAACCCAAGGCAACGACAAGATGCTTGGTTATGAGTGAACGACTTTGAATAAATTGTCTCTATCTCTGCATCATTTCCCCCCAAATTGGTGTACGTGATAACGCTCCGAATTTGCATCTTGAAGTTGCTTGGGTATGACGTGAATACAAAGGAGCAAACGGGATGTTAAATACCAAATTAAGTATTGTATCAGTGATGGTTGCAGCCACACTCCTTGCGGGTTGTAATGACAGCGATACAGACAGAGTAACGGATACCAGTAATGATGCTCTTGAAGCTCAGGCTCAAGAGATCGTGTCTAAATTGACGTCAGATGAAAAACTACACATGGTCATTGGCCCTGGTTTTTTCTCTACGCCAATAAACCTAAACCCAGAAGTAGCAGTATCTGGTACCGTTGGTTACATTAACGGCGTTAAAAATGATGAAACAGGCGTAGATATTCCGGCAACTAAGTTGATGGATGGCCCTGCAGGTATTCGTATTACAGCAACAGTGGATGGCGATCCTAATACTTATTATGCGACCAACTTTCCGTCAGCGACTGTACTTGCTTCAACCTGGAACGCTGACTTAGTTGAAAGCGTAGGAGATGCTGCTGGTGAAGAAGGTAAAGAATACGGTGTAGATATCTGGTTAGCTCCGGGTATGAACATTCAACGTCACCCTCTAGCTGGTCGAAACTTCGAATACTTCTCAGAAGATCCTTTAATCAGTGGTGTGATGGGTGCGGCTATTGTTAATGGTGCACAAAGCCATGGTATTGGTACCACTATCAAACACTATGTCGCGAATAACTCTGAGACGAATCGCCGCACATCAAACACTGTCATTACACCACGTGCGTTGCGCGAAATTTATATGCGTGGCTTCAAATATACCATTCAGCATGCACAACCGTGGGCTGTAATGTCATCGTACAACTCAGTTAACGGTGAGAACGTTGGTGAGCGTTACGACATTATGAGCACGATTGCTCGTAATGAGTGGGGCTTTGAAGGTCTAACGATGAGTGACTGGTGGTCTGGTTGGGATCCTGTTGCGATGCTAGAAGCGGGTGTTGATGTTATCGAACCAGGCGGCCAATGGCGTTTCGGTGGTAGTGATGATTGGTTCCCATACATCGAAGCGGCTTACGCGAACGGCGAACTTACTGATGAAGTACTAGACAGAAATATTGTCAGAACGTTAAAACAGGTTCTGAAAACACCAAGTGCTCTTGGTTATAACTTCTCCAGAACACCTGATTTGGCTGCTCATGCGGAAGTTGCTCTACAGGCCGCTGAAGAAGGCATTGTAATGCTAAAAAATGCTGCAGCATTACCACTAGCAACAACTTCTAACATTGCTGCATTTGGTATTGGTCAGTACGGCACACTTCCAGTCGGTGGCGGTAGTGGTTCGGTTGAATCAGAGCATATCGTGAGCTTTAACGAAGGTCTAAAAACGAAATATACGCTTAATTCTGACCTGGATGCTCAGTACCTGGCCGCGTACAGATCTTCATCTCTAGAAGGCTCGATGGAGGTGCATGACGAAGACTTTAACGCAGAGAAATACTGTGAAGGTGGCGCACAAGCCGGTGAAACAAACCCTGCGGGTTCTTTTGCTGTGTGTCGTGAGCTGAACATTGACACTGCGTCAATTACAGCAGCTGCTGACAGCAGTGATGTTGCGGTTATTACCATCACTCGTACTACTGCGGAAGGTTCCGATAACCCAGAGCGCGTAGATGAGCTTGAAAATCCAATGTCTCAAGGTTACTACCTGAATGCTGTTGAACGCTCACTGATTACTCGCGTATCAAGTGCGTTCCACGCTCTGGATAAGAAAGTTGTCGTTATCCTGAACGTAGGTAACTCGATTGATACTGCAGAATGGCGCGATGAAGTTGACGGTATTTTAGTCACTTACTTACCGGGTCAGGCCGCTGGTACAGCAGTAGCAAATATCATCTCGGGTGAAGTGAACCCAAGTGGTAAGCTGGCTCAAACCTTCCCAATGGGTCTGGATACAGTGTCAAGTTACTCTGAAGACGGTGGTTCATTCCCTGGTAAGTTTGAAGACAACCAGATCAACGCTGGACCTAACGATGTACCTGAGCTGAATTACAATCTTGATATGGTGCTTGCAACCGCTGACGGTGACCCGCGTGACTTTAACCAGTATTACAGCGATGACATCTATGTAGGTTACCGCTACCACTCAACATTCGATGTTGACGTTGCGTACCCGTTTGGTTTTGGTTTGTCATACACCACATTTGACTTTGCGAATTCAGCACTGGTTTCAAATACGCTTAATTCTGAAGGTGCGAATGGTAGCGTAACGATTACTACGACGGTTCGTAATACTGGTGGCTACGCAGGTAAAGAAGTCGCACAGGTTTATGTCTCTGCACCAGATGGTAAATTGGCGAAGCCTGCTATCGAACTGAAAGCATTTGATAAAACTGATGAAATTGCGGTGGGTGGATCACAAGAACTAACATTCAATATTTCAGCTGAAACTTTAGCGAGCTTTAACGAAGCCAGTAACCAATGGATTATTGAACCAGGTAGCTATGTTGCCCACGTAAGTAATTCATCAGACCTTACTAGTGGCCAGTCTGTTTCGTTCACTATTGACAATGAAATTGTCGTCAGTGAAACAACTCCGGGTACTCTTGCGCTGCAACCTGAGTACGCTGGTGAGTTAGAAGCGAGATTGCTAACCAAGTAAATATTAATTCATAGTTGATTGTGTCACACAAGAGGTGGACTTCGGTTCACCTCTTTTTTTGCTTTGTGGCACATAAAATTAGAGAAACAGAGCGTTGTTTGCGAGAGAGTGTTGAGGCAGGATCACAAACTTGTCAAAAAATTCTGACCATCATCATAGTTTTTATTAATTTGTGACGATTATCGGATACAAAATCATTATTATCAGTAATTATTTTACGGGTCAAAAATAATTGGGTTGGCACTGTTATGGGATATTCTGTTTCTAGTCTATTAATTAACCGAAAAGTGAACTTGTTGTCTTCTATTGGCATTGATGTGGATCCTATTATTTCCGAATGTAATATTAACAAGTTAAATTTAACGAATCCTAACGGCAGAATTCCTTATCAACAGAGCAAAAAATTTATTATTAAAACGTCAGAATACAATCGTTATATTTATAAAGAATATTCATCTGTTTCAGGTTTGTATGATGTTTTTCCTCAGTTGTTTAATTTGTGCCTAAATGAATCAAATGCAGTTAATGCTATTGATAGCTTTCTAAAATACAGATTTATTATTGGCGATAGTGACCATTGTCATATGAAAATTGGCGATGACTCAATTTGTATTGAGTACAGTAATACCGATCCTACTGCACCGATGAATGGTTCCGTGGGGCACTTTCTACTTATTCGTGACATCATGAGCAAGTACGTAGATGATATTGAATTTGACATAATGTTCGATAGTTCAATAAAACTAGGTAAAAATTTTACGAACGATCAATTTGAATCAAAGTGTATTTTTGGCCAGAACAAAAATCAAATGATTATAAAATCATCTTCTTTGTTAGAAAAAAATAATACGTTCAATGAATTTTTATATGGGCTGCAGAAAAATAATGTAGAGCAACTCCGAAAGACAATTCAAACTACTCACAATTTTTCATCTATTGTTAAGGAAATTATTAAAAATCTAGTTGAAGAAAAGTACTTTATTAACGACTTATCACTTCTAGACGAAGTTTGTCATAAAATTGGTGTGAGCAGATGGACGCTTAATAGAAAATTAAATGCAGAAAAAACATCTTTTAGTGAGTTAGAAAAAGACATTAAAATGGAGAAAGCTTGCTCATTATTGGGGAGTACAAATAAATCGATAAGTGAAATCAGTGAGTTATGTGGCTTTTCATCACAGTCTAATTTTACAAAGTTTATGCGGAAAAACCACGATATGTCTCCGGTTCAATACAGAAAAGCTTATGCAAGCTAACAGCGTTTGAGATCTTTATATACAAATAAAGTTTATAGTGCGGTCATTTAACTATTGATTCTCGATCATCCAGACTGCGGCCTCTAAGCGAGAACTGACGTTGATCTTTTTCAAAAGATTTTTGACATGGACTTTTACCGTGGCGTCGGTGATTTTCAGTTCGTGAGCGATGAGTTTATTACTCATGCCTTTGGCGATGAGCGATAAAATTTCATGCTCGCGACTCGTGAGTGATTTTAGCGGGCTTTCTTGTATCGGCTTTTTGGGCTTATTAGACGACTGAATGAGGACTTTGGTCAGTCGATCTGATAATGCCAGCTGTCCTAACACTGCTTGTTTGATATTGGCGACAATGTCTTCTGGTTCCATGTCCTTTAACAGATACCCGTCAGCACCACTTGATATCGCGTTGAGGACATCATCTTCATTGTCAGATACAGTTAGCATAACGACGCGAGATGTGACGCCTTTCGCTCTCATTTGGTGGACAGTCTCTAAACCGTCTATGCCTTGCATGTTGAGGTCAAGAATAATCAGGTCCGGATCATGTTGAATTGCACCTTCGATAGCATCATATCCATTGTTATATTCGCAGATCACTTGCAGACCGTCTTCCCAGGCAATCAGTTGTCGTAACCCACTGCGAAATAGTGGATGGTCGTCGACCAACATTATCGTCGCATCTTCTGAACTCACCATTAACTCCTCCATGTGTTATCTAAATGTATCATCATGATTTATCACCATTAGGTCCACAATTATTTATCACTCAGTAACAGCAACCCTTCAATGACAGCAGCAGAACAAGCAAGTAAAGCAAGGGACTTCCAAAATAAAATAGGGTTACGCTTTATTAAAGGTTTGTTGTCGACATCGTTTAATAGTTGAGTACTTGGCGTGAAAAGGTCAGCAATGAAATCACCCAGTGCCTGATACCGATTACTCGGGATCTCGGCGGTCGCTTTTTTAAACGCGAGATCTATCCATAGCGGTATATCTTCCCGGTACGCTTTCATGGAATGGTATTCCCAGCGGACGTGTCGGGCTTGCTGCAGTGTTTGCTGGGAATGCTCTTTATATGGCAGAGAACCCGTGAGCATTTCGTAGCCGATAACACCGATAGAAAACAGGTCAGAGAGTGTGCTTGCTTCTCCTGTGTTGATATATTCCGGAGCGGTATAATTGACTGAGCCAAGAGGAAATGATGTGCTTTCGTCCTGTTGCATTTCGCTAAGGCCTTTTGCTTCCACAGTACCAAAGTCGATGATTTTTACTTCCAGATCTCTGGTGATCATGATGTTTTCAGGCTTAAGGTCACGATGAATCATATCAGCCCGTTGGAAAACCCGAGCTGCTTTGACGATGCCGTCCACTATTTCACGGACAATTTCCAGTGGCGGGCTAGGGTGGTCATGCATCCATTGACGCAAGGTTGATCCTTCGATGTACTCACAGACCTGGTAGATAAATTTTGAATAGACGGGTCTCGGGTACATTTTCATGACGCGGCGACTGTCTAATTGAGTCGCTATCCATTGCTCATTGGCAAACCGCTTCAGCGTCTCTGGATCATCACTATAATTCAACGATGGTACTTTAATAATGACATTACCGCCTTTTTGACGATCGAAAGCGAGATAGACGTGGCTGCGAGGTCCTTCGTAGAGGGTACTTCTTATTTCAAAATGATCGAGATTTTGACCTTGTTTTAATGCTGGTGGAATGTTTTTTTCCAGCAAAGCGGTTTGATGTTCAATCAAATTAAAGCTAGGTAACTCATTGACTTTCAATACGATACAGCTTGTGTTGTCAGTGCCCCCTTTCAATAGTGCTTCGTCGCACAGGGCTTGAGATAGTGTCTGGCAAGAATCTATATTGGTAATTTGTTGCTTTATTTCTTCGTGCGTTAAGGTCTCATGAACGCCGTCGGTGGTCAGAATGAATCTGTCATTTTCTTTGAGTGGCAATGTTTGAAAATCAATTTCAACTTTTTCATCCATTCCAAGGGCTCGGGTCAGATAATGCTGATGGCCGAAATTAGTGCGTTGATGATCACGGGTTAGAAGCGTCAGGTGGTTATCTCGATATAGATAAACGCGACTATCACCAATGTGAAAGATGTAGCCAGTATTGGATTTAAGCACCAGCGCGCTGAAAGTCGTCACCATACCGTTATGGTAGAGGTGCTCTTCGCCCTGATTATAAAGCCAGCGGTTTAAACTGGTGAGTAGTTCACTCGCAGAACGCTTTATGCTCCAGCTGGAGGGAGTGGCATAGTAATCAGACACAAATTGGGTAGTCGCAGTTTGGCTGGCTTGTTGTGCCTGATTACTGCAACTCACACCGTCAGCAATACAGGCGACAACCCCTTTGTAAGTGAGTTCATCCTTTGTTCTGGGGTATTTAACGATAAATGCGTCTTGATTTTCGTCTCTTTTACCGGTCAAAGAACACCCAGAAAATTCGATATGTTGCATTTCTTGTTCTGACTTTTCCTGCACTGACATTAAGTCTTCCTTACCGTATTTTCCCTGAATAACCTGAATAACCTGAATAACCTGAATAACCTGAATAACCTGAATAACCTGAATAACCTGAATAACAAGAACAAAAGCCCAACCACGAATGGTCGAGCCTTTGAACGATATTGAACACTACCACTCATCTCGCTTTAAGTTAGTAAAGCTCAATATCTCCCGATATACATCTTATATCAGTGGGATACATCTATAAGTGTGACACTGCCATCTTCGTTAACTTCTGCAATTTTACCTGATGGTTCTTCCATAAACATTAGAGCAGCAAAACCTACGACCGCCGTCGCTGCAATCACATAGAAGAATGTTTGGTAAGAGACAAACGATAAGATGGTCAGATAAGTCACAGCACCAACATTACCGTAAGCACCTGTCATGCCCGCAATTTGTCCGGTCATTCTACGCTTGATCAGAGGAACGGTTGCAAATACTGCGCCTTCGCCAGCCTGAACAAAGAATGAGCATGCCATTGCCGCAGCGACCGCTACCCATACAGGCCAGCTTGCGTTTACTTGACCCATCAGGAAATAACCTACAGCAAGGCCAGCTGTTAGAATGAGGAGCGTCAGCTTACGGCCAAACTTATCTGAAATTAAACCACCACCCGGTCGAGACATCAGGTTCATAAACGCGTAAGCCGAAGCCACCATGCCTGCAACAACAGGTGTCAATTCAAATGTTTCTGAAAAGAATAATGGCAGCATTGAAACCACAGCTAATTCAGAGCCGAACGTTGCAAAGTATAGAACGTTCAGAACGGCCACTTGCTTGAACTTGTACTGATGAATTGGTTCAACTGGCTTTTCGAAAATAGATTTGTTTACTTTCCACACCTGATTAGCATCGACAATGTAGAGAACAGCAAGGCCAGCGTAGATAGCGTTTACTACCCCTTGCTCTAGCATGTTGATGTTGCTCGGTGAGAGTTTCCATGCCAGCAAAGCGAGTACGGCGTACATTGGTACTTTCATTGCCAATAGGAAAAAGAAATCTCCTTTTGATGTCACTTCCATTGCTGAAAGGTGTTTTGGTCTGAAGTAGGTCGCTCCCTTTGGCGTGTCAGATACGTTTTTGTAAAAAACAACGGAGAACAGAAGACTCATTGCCCCAGTTATAGCGGTAGCGTATCGCCAGCCGTCGTCACCACCAAAAGTAAGCGCTAATGTAGGCAGTGTGAATGCTGCTGCGGCAGAACCAAAGTTACCCCAGCCCCCGTAAATGCCTTCTGCAGTTCCGAGTTGGTTGTGTGGAAACCATTCAGACACCAGACGAATACCGATAACGAAGCCTGCACCGATAAAGCCAAGCAGGAAACGTGCAATGGCTGCCTGAATAAAGGAGTCTGCAAAGGCGAACATGAAACATGGGATCGAGCAGATCGCCAGCAAGGCCGAATACACGATTCGTGGACCGAAGCGATCGGTAAACATGCCGATGAGTACACGAGCGGGTATGGTTAGTGCGACGTTTAAAATCAATAGAGTTTTAATTTCCTCGCTTGAAAGACCGAGCGATTCTTTGACCATTTGTAGCATTGGTGCAAAGTTAAACCAGACAACAAAAGTAATAAAAAATGCCATCCAGCTTAAGTGAAGGATCTTCATCTTTCCGGTGAAGGATAGAAGGGTGAATTTTGAGCTTTCCATGTTCAATAATCCTTATAAGATTTGTCTCGAAGGCATTGCCTTGATTCTGTGGTTAAGACAATGCCTCGCGTTTAGTGTCTGCTTCTGGTTATTGTCTGAGTTCTATGATGCCGTTGTTATTTCTTACTTCATAAATCGGCAGGCTATATTCCGGGTTTTCAATGCACTGTCCGGTTGTCAGACAAAAATGTTGTTTGTATAACGGCGATGCGACACACAATATTTCGTTGATGCAGCCCACAATTCCTCTCGATAAAATATTGGCTTTGCCGATGGGGTCGTAATTCGATATCGCATGTAAAGAATTGGTGCGTTTGCTAAAGAAAATGGCGATCTGTAGATTACCGACTTTGGCGCAAACACCAGTATTTGGTGCGATAGCATCCGATTCACAGACTGATACCCAGTTACTCATATTGATTCTCCTAAAATGAAACTCTTTCATCCGTAAGTTAGTTAACTTCGACGATTTCGATAGCCAACTCTTCAGCGGTATTTTTTGGAAACTTCTGTTCTCGGATGGTCACGAAATTAAGCGATTCATCACGATCAGGACTGTTGATATAGTGACTGAAGCGACGCAGTTTCTCAGGGGATTCCAATGTGGTTTTCCATTCACACTGATAATTTGCCAGACTGTCTTGCATGGATTTTTCCAGCTCTTCTGCCAGCCCCAGCTTATCGTCAATCACCACTTCTTTGAGGTAGTCAATGCCGCCTTCCAGATTCTCAAGCCATACGGAAGTACGTTGCAGTCTGTCTGCCGTACGGATATAGAACATAAGCACTCGGTCAACATACTTAATCAACGTTTCATCGTTCAAATCTGTTGCCAGTAAGTCGGCGTGACGAGGGCGCATACCGCCATTACCACAGACATAAAGGTTCCAGCCTTTATCTGTCGCTATCACACCGATATCTTTTGACTGGGCTTCGGCACATTCACGCGTACAGCCAGATACCGCAAACTTGAGCTTGTGCGGCGAGCGAAGGCCTTTGTAACGATTCTCTAAATCGATTGCGAAGCCGACACTATTACCCACACCGTAGCGACACCAGGTGCTACCCACGCAAGACTTCACGGTACGAACGGATTTGCCGTAGGCATGGCCCGTTTCAAAACCAGCATCAACCAGGCGTTTCCAGATGACAGGTAGGTCATTGAGTTGTGCACCAAACAGGTCGATTCGTTGCCCACCGGTGATTTTGGTGTAAAGCTCGAAATCACGCGCCACTTCGCCAATAATGATGAGTTTTTCCGGTGTTATTTCGCCGCCAGCCACACGTGGTACAACTGAGTAGGTACCGTCTTTTTGCATGTTACCCAGATAGATATCGTTAGTATCCTGAAGCTCGATATGTTCATCGCGCAAGATGTAATCATTCCAGTAGGAGGCTAAGATAGAACCCGCAGTCGGTTTACATACTTCACAGCCAAGCCCCTGACCGTATTTTTCTAACAGTTCATCGAAGGTTTTTATTTTATTAACGCGAATCAGGTCACTCAGTTCTTGACGTGAATAGGCAAAATGCTCACAAACGTGGTTGTTGACCTCAACACCCAGTTTCTCCAATTCGTTGTCGAGCACTTGTTTTGCCAATGCACTACAACCGCCGCAACCCGTTGATGCGTTGGTGGTCTCTTTCAGAGCAGCCATTGTAGTGCAACCAGCCGCTACCGCTTGTTTAATGGAGCCTTTAGTAACATCGAAACATGAACAGATAACTGCGCTGTCAGGTAAAGCATCAATACCTAGTCCCGCTGATTCTTCTTCAGCCACATTAGGCAGGATTAATACGGATGGATTCTCAGGTAATGGGAGATCGTTCTGGCGAATCTGCAACAGATTCCCATAGGCACTGGCATCACCAACTAAGACTGCGCCTACAATTTTCTTTTTATCTTCAGAGACGATGAGGCGTTTATAAACTTGTTCAATTTCATCTTTGTATGTGTATGACAGGGCTCCTGCTGTCTGGCCATGGACATCGCCAATACTTGCAACATCGACACCCATTAGTTTCAATTTGGTGCTCATATCTGCGCCAGTAAACTGCGCGCTCTTGTCAGAACCAAGGATATGTTGAGCCGCCACTTTCGCCATTTGGTAGCCAGGAGCTACCAGGCCGAAAATACGCTGCTCCCATAATGCGCACTCACCAATCGCGTAAATATCTTCGTAGTTGGTCTGGCAGTTATTGTTGATGACAATGCCACCACGCTCGCCAATCTCTATCGTGCTATTACGAGCTAACTCATCTTGTGGGCGAATACCAGCAGAGAAGACGATCATATCGGTGTCAATATGAGTACCGTCAGCGAAATTCATTCTGTAACGGCATTCGTTACCATCGATGATTTCTGTAGTCGCCTTTTCTGTATGGACGGTGACGCCCAGAGCTTCGATCTTGCGGCGAAGTAAATCGCCACCATCTTGATCAAGCTGAACAGCCATCAGGCGAGGTGCAAACTCAACAACATGCGTCTCTAAGCCAAGATTTTTGATGGCATTCGCCGCCTCCAGCCCCAGTAAACCACCACCAATAACGACACCAACTTTACTCTCTTTGCTCGAGCGTTCGATTTCGTCCAAATCTTCTATGGTTCGGTATACATGACAGAATTCTTTTTCATTACCAGGAATAGGGGGAACAAACGGGAACGAGCCCGTAGCGAGCACTAATTTGTCATAGCTCTCAATACGGCCAGAAGCAGTAACGATCTGTTTATCTTCCGGGTTTACTTGACTCACTTTCTCATTCAGTAAGTATTTAATACCGTTTGACTGATAATAACCTTCACTGGTTAAAGACAGGTCTTCTACTGTTTTGCCAGTAAAATAGGCGGTCAATTGAACACGATCGTAAGCCAGGCGAGGTTCTTCAGAAAACGTTATTACTTCAACATTCTCTTGCTCAGACTGGATTAACGTATCAATAAACTTATGGCCAACCATTCCGTTACCGACCACTATGATTTTTTGTTTGCTCATAATCTAATTTCCCTTAGTAATTCTGACTTTCCATGGCCGTGTAATCAGGCACTTTTCAGTAAACTTGACTCGGAAAGAACTTCCATATTTTTGTTGTTAAGCTGTTGTAACCATTGCATTTGGTCTGCGACTTTGACGACGTCTCCTATTACGATCAAGGCAGGAGACTTTACCGAATGACGCGACACTAATGCGGAAAGCTCAGAGAGGTGACCGATGATCGTTCTTTGCGAAGGAGTACAACCGTTTTCAATAATTGCCACGGATTTATCTGCGTTCATACCTGAACTGATCAACTGCTCCTGTATGAGTGGTGCTTTGGTCAATCCCATATAAATGACCAACGTTTGGTTGAGCTGAGCTAATGCACTCCAGTTAATTTCTAGCTTTTTATCCGCATGGGCGGTGATGAATGTGCAGCCCTGCGCTAAGCCTCGGTGGGTTAGGGGGATGTTGGAGTAAGTTGAACATCCGGATGCGGCAGTAATGCCCGGAACCACACTCACGTTAATGCCTAATTTCGCAAGAAACAGCATTTCTTCACCACCACGCCCAAAAACGAAGGAGTCTCCGCCTTTTACTCGACACACGTTCTTTGAATCCAAGGCAAAGTTGGCAATCAACTGGTTAATTTCCTCTTGCTTATAGCTGTGACAACCTTTTGCTTTTCCGACATAGACAAGGTTGCAATGAGCCGGAAACAGAGCACGTATCCCGTCACTGACTAAGTTGTCGTATACGATGACATCGGCACGTTCAATCGCCTTAATAGCCTTGACGGTCAGTAATTCTGGATCGCCAGGTCCAGCACCCACCAGTGATACGTTTCCAATAACTGAATGTTGTGTATTCATCATCATTGCCTCGAATGTGATTTTGCTAGTTGTTAGCCACAAAGCAATATGGGTGCCAGCATGATTTATTTTTATTAAAAACAAATAAAAAACAATAAAAACAAATAGATATGATATTTTGTTTTTGTAGAGAGTGGAGAGTGAGGGAAATGGGGTTACTACCAAAAGTGGTAGATGAAGATGTTTTATGGTCAATGTTGCATCAAGATGGGTAAATATACACAAAAGGTGGTAGTTTTTTTGGGGATTAATCTCTACCACTTTAGTGGTATTTGGTTTATTAACCATATGAATATTATATGGTTGTTATGTAAAAGTGTTGATGTTGGATGATTGGAATGGATTTTGCTCATTAGTTATTAAAATTAAAGTTGGAGACTGGTGGGTATGAGCGAAGGATGGATCAAATCAACATGTGCTTATTGTGGTGTAGGGTGTGGGATTGAAGCCAGACCTAAGTCAAATGGACAGCTGGAAGTACGTGGCGACAAAGAACACCCCTCAAATTACGGTAAGTTATGTACTAAAGGCATTGCTTTAGGAGACACCGTTATCCATGACGGTCGTTTACTGACTCCAAAACTCAAAACAGAAGCAGGTAACTGGCGTGACACTGAGTGGGATGAGGCACTATCCCGCGTAGCAAAAGGTTTCGCTGATACGATAGAAGAGTTTGGTCCGGAATCCGTGGCGTTCTATGTTTCTGGGCAGCTCTTAACCGAAGACTACTACGTAGCGAATAAACTAATAAAAGGTTTTCTTGGTACCGCGAATATCGACAGTAACTCTCGCTTGTGCATGGCTTCCAGTGTTGTCGGACACAAACGTGCTTTCGGCATGGATACGGTTCCCGTTTGCTATGAGGATCTAGAAAAAGCGGACCTGGTGATATTGGTCGGTTCCAATCTGGCCTGGTGCCATCCTGTGCTATTTCAGCGTTTGAGAGCGGCTAAGCAGACTAACGCTAATCTGAAAGTCATCGTCATCGATCCGCGCCGAAATGAATCCTGTGAGATTGCCGATCTTCATTTAGCGATTAATCCCGGCTCTGATGTTGCGCTTTTTAATGGCTTATTGGTCTATCTCGGGGAACATAATATTGTTGATCACTCTTTTATTGGTTCATCGACAAACGGTTTCAGTGAGGCGTATCAGTCTGCATTAAATGATTCAGACGTGAGTGGTGTCACTGGCATTGATTTGGCATCACTTCAGCAATTCTATGAGTATTTTGCTCAAACAGAAAAAGTCATCACGGTCTACTCACAAGGCGTGAACCAGTCTTCTCAAGGCTCTGATAAAGTAAACAGCATTATTAATTGCCATTTGGCGACCGGAAAGATCGGCAAAGAAGGGGCGGGTCCATTTTCTGTTACAGGACAACCAAACGCGATGGGAGGTCGGGAAGTTGGCGCTTTGGCGAACACGCTGACCGCACACATGGAGTTTCATCCTGATGATATTGCTCGTCTTGAGGCGTTTTGGCAAACCGATACCTTAGCGAAAAAGCCGGGATTAAAAGCGATTGATATGTTTGATGCCATTCATAGCGGCGAGATTAAAGCCGTCTGGATCATGGCGACAAACCCAATAGTCAGTCTTCCTGACAGTGAAAAGATTAAGCAAGCATTAGAAAATTGTCCCTTGGTTGTGGTGTCGGATTGTATTGAGAACACTGCTACGACAGCATACGCTGATGTTCTATTGCCAGCACAAGGCTGGAGCGAAAAATCAGGTACGGTGACGAACTCTGAACGTCGTATCTCACGCCAGCGCAGACTTCTGGCTAGTCCGGGTCTGGCAAAGCCGGATTGGTGGATTATTTCTCAAGTTGCACAAAGAATCGGCTTTAAAGAAGCATTTGACTATTTACATGAGGGGGAAATATTCAGGGAGTATGCTCAGCTTACAACCTTAGGTAACTCAGACCTCGAAAGTGAACAAGCCAAACAACGAGACCTGAATCTGGCCGGTCTTGCTGATATAACTGACGCTGAATACAACTCACTTTCTCCACAGCAGTGGCCGGTAAAAGAGAAACAACACACGGTTATTAATCAGAGAATGTTTGCAGATCGACGCTTCTTCACCGAGGATCACCGCGCCAACTTTATCGCGGTAAAACATGCACCGCCGCAAGCATTCACATCGAAAGTGTTCCCCTTAGTGATGAATACCGGCAGAAGTCGAGACCAGTGGCATACCATGACGCGTACCGGCTTATCGAGTCGTTTGGCGGAACATGCCAGTGAACCGTACGTGTTGATACATCCCAAAACGGCGATGCAATATGGCATTTCTAATGACGAAATGGTGGTTGTGTTCAATAAGAACGGAGAGTGTGTCGTTAAAGTGACCATTAGTGACACCATGAAGCCGGGTGAAATTTTTGTCCCTATTCACTGGAATGAAATAACAGGCCCTTTAAGTAAGCCTTGTTCTCTGGTTGATGCTCGCACGGATAACTTATCTGGCCAACCTGAATTCAAATATACCCCTGTCGATATCAAGCCCTATGACTTTAAAACTAGTGCAACCGTATTGGTGAGAGAGTCTATTGCTTTTGACAATGTGGGGTATGTTGCCAGACAAAAAGTGGAGGGTGGATATTTATATCGAATCCGTACACCAATGGAGATTACGGCTCTTCAGAAAAAAATAGAGTCACTTGTAGCGAATCCCCAACCTGTAGATAAACAGATTTCCAGAGATGACCCATTTATAAAAGGGATGATCACTGTTGTAGAGAACAAAGTCGCCTCTTTATATAAGTTGACGAAAAATGAGCCAAGCTTAGATGAAGTCCAAGCGTTGACTAAGTTGTTCAACAAGAGTGTCGACGATGATACTTCTCTGTATGTTTTAATGGGGGATTAGGGCCGTAATAGCGCTATCAAGGGTAACTTTCCTCCTTTCGTTACCCTTTCCTTATTCTTATGCCAACCTGTGCCAAGCCATCCAATCACAACAAACAAATCTTGTACTAAAACAAACAATGTCAGTTGTTTGTTTTCAGTAATACAAAGGCGAGATAAATTAAGTTGTTGAAATGTATATGAATTTGTATTTGGTATGCATTTCGCAATATCTGTCATGAGTCTAAATTAAAAAGGAGATAGACCATGGCAATTCGTCAATGTGCAATTTATGGAAAAGGCGGTATCGGCAAATCCACTACAACTCAAAACTTAGTAGCGGCTCTAGCTGAAGCAGGCCAAAAGGTAATGATCATCGGTTGTGACCCGAAAGCGGATTCAACTCGTCTTATCCTACACACTAAGATGCAAAATACCATCATGGAAATGGCAGCGGAAGCCGGTACTGTTGAAGACATCGAACTAGAAGATGTACTACTGACTGGTTACGGTGACGTTAAATGTGTTGAGTCAGGCGGTCCAGAGCCAGGCGTTGGTTGTGCAGGTCGTGGTGTAATCACAGCGATCAACTTCCTGGAAGAAGAAGGTGCGTACGACGAAGACCTAGATTTCGTATTCTACGATGTTCTTGGTGACGTTGTGTGTGGTGGTTTCGCGATGCCAATTCGTGAAAACAAAGCGCAAGAAATCTACATCGTTGTTTCTGGTGAAATGATGGCAATGTACGCAGCAAACAATATCTCTAAAGGTATTTGTAAGTACGCGGCAACAGGTAGTGTTCGTCTTGCAGGTTTAATTTGTAACTCTCGTAACACTGACCGTGAAGATGAGCTGATCATGGCTCTTGCAGCTAAGATCGGTACTCAAATGATTCACTTCGTACCTCGTGACAACATCGTACAACGTGCAGAAATCCGTCGTATGACTGTTATCGAGTATGACCCAACTTGTAACCAAGCTGACGAATACCGTGCTCTTGCTAAGAAAGTTATCGAGAACCAAATGTTCGTTATCCCTGAGCCATGTTCTATGGATGAGCTTGAAGACCTGTTAATGGAATTCGGCATCATGGAAGTTGAAGACGAGTCTATCGTTGGTAAAACTGCTGCTGAACTAGCTTAAATAACTGATTCGGCTTAAATGTTTGTTAAGCCGTTATAAGCTAAAAATAAATTTGGAGGCAGATTATGTCGATGAATAAAGAACAAAAGCAGGCGCTGATAGACGAGGTATTGGAAGTCTATCCTGAAAAAGCGCGTGAAGACCGTCAGAAGCACGTAGCGATTACCGATTCTACATCAGAAGGGTCTTGTATCACTTCTAACCGTAAAACTGTCCCTGGTGTGATGACTGTGCGTGGCTGTGCTTACGCAGGTTCTAAAGGGGTAGTTTGGGGACCAGTAAAAGATATGATTCATATCTCTCATGGTCCTATCGGTTGTGGTCAGTACTCTCGTGCTGGTCGTCGTAACTACTACTCTGGTACGACTGGTGTTGATTCATTTGGTACTTTGAATATCACCACTGACTTCCAGGAACGTGACATCGTTTTTGGTGGTGACAAAAAACTTTCAGCTGCGATTGATGAACTTGAGCAATTGTTCCCGCTGTCAAAAGGTATCT
This sequence comes from Vibrio limimangrovi, assembly GCF_054064025.1. Classification (NCBI taxonomy): domain Bacteria; kingdom Pseudomonadati; phylum Pseudomonadota; class Gammaproteobacteria; order Vibrionales; family Vibrionaceae; genus Vibrio; species Vibrio limimangrovi. The sequence goes on along the minus strand of NZ_JBSUGF010000006.1, from coordinate 200,323 downwards.
CTGTACAGTCAGAGTGTCCGGTTGGTCTTATCGGTGATGACATCGAAGCGGTAGCAAAAGTAAAAGGCGCAGAAATCGGTAAAACAATCGTCCCTGTACGTTGTGAAGGTTTCCGTGGTGTATCTCAGTCACTGGGTCACCATATCGCGAACGATACTATTCGTGATTACGTTCTTGATGCAACTGAGGGTGAAGAGAAAATCGAATCAACCCCTTATGACGTAGCCATCATTGGTGACTACAACATCGGTGGTGATGCCTGGTCTTCTCGTATCATTCTGGAAGATATGGGTCTGCGTGTTGTTGCTCAATGGTCTGGTGACGGTACGCTACCAGAAATGAAAAACACACCAAAAGTGGCACTGAACCTGGTTCACTGTTACCGCTCTATGAACTACATCGTTCGTTACATGGAAGAAAAACATGGTATTCCATGGGTAGAGTACAACCTGTTTGGTCCAACGAAGATCGAAGAGTCAATGCGTAAGATTGCCGCGTTGTTTGATGAGAAAATCCAGCAACAAACGGAAGAGGTTATTGCTCGCTACCGTGAACAATGGCAAGCGGTTATCGACAAGTACCGCCCTAGACTGGAAGGCAAGTCAGTGATGCTTTATGTCGGTGGTCTGCGTCCTCGTCATATCATCGGTGCGTATGAAGACCTAGGCATGGAAATCACTGGTGCAGGTTATGAGTTCGCTCACAACGATGACTACGTGAAAACAACCCCAGAAGTGAAGGATTCAACGCTGCTATTCGATGATGCGAGTGCATACGAACTCGAAGAGTATGTAAAAGCTCTTAAACCAGACCTCGTTGGTTCAGGTGTTAAAGAGAAATATGTATTCCAAAAAATGGGCTTCCCATTCCGTCAAATGCACAGCTGGGATTACTCAGGTCCTTACCACGGTGTAGATGGCTTTGCTATTTTCGCTCGCGATATGGATTTGACCATCAACAACCCTTGCTGGAACAAGATGAAAGCACCTTGGTTGGAAGAAGCATCAGATGAAGCGCTGGCAAAAACTGCTTAATGTGAGTTGGAAAGGATTTCCAATTAATGTAACCCGAGCCGGAGTTCACAGATTAGTGGCACGGTAGGAGAATACTCATGACTCAAAAAGTTGAAGATATTAAAACTGGTTATGCTCTCTTTCAGCAACCAGAATATCAAGAGATGATGGCGAATAAGCGTGCATCTTTTGAACAAGGCGTTGATTCTGAGAAGGTTCGTGAAACCTTTGAATGGACAACAACGAAAGAATACCAAGAGATAAACTTTGCTCGTAAACACATTACGATTGACCCTGCGAAAGCGTGTCAGCCACTAGGTGCGGTACTGTGCTCTCTGGGCTTCGAGAAAACACTACCCTATGTGCACGGTTCACAAGGTTGTGTAGCGTACTTCCGCTCATACTTTAACCGTCACTTCAAAGAACCTGTTGCGTGTGTTTCTGACTCTATGACAGAAGATGCAGCGGTATTTGGTGGTCAGGAAAACATGTTTCAGGGTTTGGAAAACGCATTTGCGCTGTACAAACCAGAAGTGGTTGCCGTTTCGACGACTTGTATGGCAGAGGTAATCGGGGATGACTTGAACGCGTTTATTAATAACGCGAAACAAAAAGGTCATATCCCTGCTGAATTACCAACACCATTTGCACATACTCCATCGTTTGTTGGTAGTCATGTGACAGGTTGGGATGGCATGTTTGAAGGCATGGCTAAGTACTTTACTGATATGGAAGGTAAAGAAGTTGGCAGCAATGGTAAAATCAACATTATTCCTGGATTTGAAACTTATCTTGGTAACTATCGCGTCATTCATCGTATGTTGAAAGAGATGGACGTTGATTACTCTTTCCTATGTGATCCATCAGAAGTACTGGATACCCCTGCTGACGGCGAATACCGCATGTATGCTGGTGGTACCACAATTGAAGAAATGAAAGATGCACCGAATGCTAAAACAACTTTCTTGCTTCAGCCTGATCAACTTGTGAAAACCAAGAAATACATCGAGGGTGTTTGGAAACAAGAAGTTCCTGCTACTGCTATCCCAATGGGTTTAGAGTGGACGGACGAATTCCTGATGAAAGTTTCTGAAGTAACAGGTAAACCGATCCCTGCGTCACTCACTAAAGAGCGTGGTCGTCTTGTCGACATGATGACTGACTCGCACACATGGTTACATGGCGTAACTATTTCACTTTACGGTGACCCGGATTACCTATTGGGTATGTGTAAGTTCCTAACCGAGCTTGGTTGCGAAATTAAGCATGTTCTTTGCAACAACGGTTCTAAAAAATGGAAGAAACAAATTGAAGCACAACTTGCAGAAACACCATACGGTGCAGGTGCAGAAGTGTACTTCAAACAAGATTTGTGGCACCTACGTTCACTCATGTTCACTGACAAGCCAGACCTATTGATTGGTAACTCGTACGGTAAATTCATCGAGCGTGATACCAAAGCGAAAGGTCCTGAGTTTGAAGTACCACTCGTGCGCATTGGTTTCCCAATCTTTGACCGCCATCACTTACATCGCCAATCTACACTGGGCTATGAAGGTGCAATGTACGTCCTGACCACTTTGGTTAACGAAGTACTGGCTAAGCTGGATCGCGATACAAGCGACCTAGGCAAAACTGACCTTGGTTTTGACTTAGTTCGTTAATTTAAATGACCGACGGTGTTTGCCGTCGGTCCTTTTTCAGCCGGAAACGAGGGAAATGTTATGGCTAATGTAATGATTCAGTACAACGAAAATAACCAGTTGTCACTTTATTTACCTAAAAAGGATTTGGAAGAGGTCATTACTTTCTTCGAATTTGATTCTGAAGATAAATGGGGTGGTGAGGTACGCCTGGCAAATGGTGCTATTTATCATATTGATCCAATGACCAGTAAACCCAGATTGCCAATCACGGTGAAAGCCAGACGGTTACAAGCGGCGTAAGTTAAGGGGAATATCATGATGGACACTACTATTTCTGACCAAGCAGCTCTTCGAGTTGCTTTGGCGTCTAAATCGCTACCGAATATCGACTTACGCTCTTTGTTAGGGCTATTGATCCAACATCTGGGTGAGCCGCTTACTGAAACTAAGTTGGTAGGTTTATCACCGAAAGCGTTTCGTTTAATGGTGAGCTCTCTTGGTTCTGGGCCGACACGCAAAGATGTGTCTAGTGCTCTGGATGTTTTGTGTAATCCTGAAGTGAGCGATGTTTCAGCACCACAAGTACCGGCCCAAGAGCCGATTGCAGGACCAAAACTAAAAGTTGCTTTGACTTCGAATCAGGGTGAAATGGTGAATGGCCATTATGGTTCTTGTTTACGTGTGCTGATTTATGAAGTCAATGCAATCGAACATCAGTTGGTTGAAGTGCGTGAAATGCCAACTGAGAAAAAAGGCGAACAACGTGCTATCGCGATGTTAGATAGAGTTCGTGATTGCCACATGTTGTTCACCTTGTCTATTGGTGGCCCTGCTGCTGCACGTGTCACTCGCGCCAATATTCATCCGATTAAAAAGCTTACGCCTATGTCTGCTGAAGAAGTGCTTAGCGATTTATCAAACGTAATCTCCACGAATCCACCTCCATGGATTAAACGTATCCTAGGCATTGCGACTTCCGAGAAAGTTCTGGAGGAAGAGAGCTATGAATAATTCAGCTACAACTGAGCGTACTACCGGTGTCGAACTGACTCGTTTATCCGAGAACATGCTGTCAGATATTGTTTCGCAGTTAGACAATGAATCCGATATTAATCAGGACACCTTATCTCGCCTGCAAGTCAGTTATCCTGATTTGCGTTTTACTCTCTGTTTTGAACAGGAGATGGGCTCACATGATGCGTACGTTGAAGCGAGTGGTTTTGATGTCCATTTGGTGTCTCATAGTATTTCTGGGTGCAGTTCTCTGACTCAGGAATTAGCTCAGAGTTCCGGGCTCGTTATTGCGCTTCACGATTAGTGAAGCGCTTTTTGTCAGTTTTACGACAATGTCAGCTTTTGTCTTTGTCGGGTTCTAATTTAATCAATGAGTTACGAGTGGAATAACACTTGCAGCTAACTAAGTGTCCAGTATCTCAACTTTAATTGTTGCAACTCAAGGAGAGACGCATGAAGCGATCGGAGATCAAGTTACTGCAAGATGAACCCGCCTGTGAGCACAACAGCGGAGAAAAAAGTGGTTGTAGCCGACCAAAGCCAGGGGCGACGGCTGGAGGATGTTGTTTTGATGGCGCACAGATAAGCTTATTACCAATAGCGGATGTGGGACATATCGTACATGGTCCAATTGGCTGTGCGGGAAACAGCTGGAACAACCGCGGGACTCGTGCTCTGGGCAGCAATCTATTTCGTTATGGATTTACCACTGACCTTAATGAGCAGGATGTCATCATGGGACGTGCTGAAAAACGTCTGTTACATGCGATAAAACAGCTTATTAAACAACATCAACCACCTGCGGTTTTTGTTTATATGACCTGCGTTCCTGCTCTCGAAGGGAATGACATTGAAGCCATCTGTTCCCTTGCTACAGAGCGTTGGAATATACCTGTGATTCCTGTCGATGCGGCGGGCTTCTATGGCAATAAAAACCTGGGTAACCGAATCGCAGGTAATGTTATGGTTGAACGAGTAGTGGGCAGCGCTGAGCCTCCGGCAAAACCAAAAATGCTCCACGACTCGACTCGGCTAGTACACGATATCGTTCTCATTGGTGAATACAACATCGCCGGAGAGTTTTGGCATGTCTCGCCATTATTTGAGCGTTTAGGGCTAAGAGTGTTGTGCTGTATGGCGGGTGATACTCAGTTTCATCAAATACAAACTATGCATCGCGCTGACGCTGCCATGGTCGTTTGTGCTAGAGCACAAGTGAATGTTGCGCGAAAACTAGAAGAAAAATGGGGCATACCTTGGTTTGAAGGAAGCTTTTACGGTATCGAAGATACGTCGAATTCACTACGAGAATTTGCCCGTTTACTTGGCGACCCCAAACTGAGTGAAGAAGTAGAAGCGTTGATTGCAGAGGAAGAAAGTCGCATTCGCTCTGCTCTGGTACCTTACGCAGAAAAACTGAGTGGGAAGCGAGCGCTGCTTTATACCGGAGGCGTTAAATCCTGGTCAGTAGTGAGTGCCTTGCAAGAGCTGGGTATTGAGTGTGTCGCAACAGGAACCCGTAAATCTACGCAATCTGATAAAAATAAAATTCTAGAGATTATGGGTAAAGATGCGTTAATGCTGGATGAAGGTGGCGCTAGATTGTTGCTTGATACTTATCATCAATATCACGCTGATGTCATGATTGCCGGTGGACGAAACATGTACACCGCATTAAAAGCTAAGTTGCCTTTTTTGGATATCAACCAAGAGCGTGAACATGCCTATGCCGGGTATGAAGGTATGCTCACCTTAGCGCAAGAACTGTGCAGAACAATAGAGGCACCTATCTGGCAAGCCGTTCAAAGTCAGGCTCCCTGGATCGTCGAAGACGCAACATTCACTTCTACCATCATTGAAAAAGGAGCCTGATATGGTTACTCCAATCAAACAAAATTCTCCACTGGTTACTCAGCCGTTAAAGACGAGTCCGGCGACGGGGGCAACCTTGGCGACACTAGGTTTTGCTGGCTCAATACCTTTGATGCATGGTTCTCAGGGTTGCAGTGCGTTCACTAAGGTTTACCTTATTCAACACTTGAGGGAGCCTATTCCATTACAGAACACGGCAATCGACCAGGTGTCTGCCGTCATGGGCGGTGAGAGTAATGTGAGCGAAGCACTGGAGGTGTTATGTGAGAAGCATTCCCCTGAACTGATCGTATTAATGAGTACGGGGTTAACTGAAATGCAGGGGGCTGACCTGTATCATGCCATTACCGAATTCACTCTCCAGCATCCGCAATATTCGGATACGAGAATTGTCCCGGTGATGACCCCAGACTTCATCGGATCGATGCAAACGGGTTTCGCACATACTGTTCGTAGTGTCGTGAAACAATTGGTTAAAGGGCCTACAGGTCGTGCCAAACAGCGCATACAAGTGAACATTCTCTGCTCTATTGGGATTACTTCTGCGGATATTGAAACGATTAAACGCTACGTGGAAGCATTCGATCTGGACTCTGTTGTGGTTCCAGATTTATCGCTTTCGTTAGATGGCCACCTGGGCCGTGAGGACTACAGTGCAACGAGCACAGGCGGCACATCAGTCCTTGAAGTTGAGCTGATGGCCGACAGTGAGATGACGCTGGTATTTGGCGAATCTATGGATGATGTGGCGAGATGGCTTAAGGTGCGATTCGGCATTGAGTATCGCCAATTTGGGATGGCGATGAAGCTAGACGCAATTGACCAATTTATCATGACGTTGTCTGAGATAAGTGGTCGTCCAGTACCCGGATGGATAACACGTGAGCGCCAACGACTACAGGATGCATTGCTTGATGTCCATTTTCTGCTTAGTGGCGAGCAATACACCATCGCACTTGAGCCTGACTTGGCGAACGGTTACGTCGACCTAATCACCATGGCTGGTGGGACTGTTAGTCAGGTCGTCACCACATTAGATGTTCCGAGTTTGCAAGATATGGAAGCACAAGAAGTGATTGTTGGAGACTTATCGTGTATCGATCTGTCAAACCCTGAATTAACGTTAGTTATTGGCAACAGCCATTGTGCCAACGTGTGTGAATCGGTTGTTCCGGTTATGCGAGTCGGCTTCCCATGTTTTGACCAGTTTGGAAACATGGAGCTGAAACAAATAGGATACGAAGGTGCTCGTCAACGACTGTTCTCTCTTGCCAACTTATTACTCCGCAATCATAAAGACGAGGTAACACCACACGTCAGTTACTATCGTTTTGGTGCGCATGATGTATTACCAACAACGGAGGTGTTATGAAGTCGACAAAAAGGAGGCTGCACCTCCCACCAGAGCCGACCGAGGAGAACCTGCGCGTAAAAATTGCTTTTACTACCTCGGATCGACAAACCGTTGACCAGCATTTTGGTTCTGCCAAAGGCGTATTGATTTACGGTATTTACAACACGGAATGGCACCTGATGGAAGCCATTGAATACAGTACTAGCGGCCCGGCACACGATAAATTGCCTAGTCGCATCGCTGACTTATCAGGGTGTGCAGCGATCTTCTGTAATGCATGTGGTGCTTCGGCTATTCGGCAATTGCTTGAATGTGATATCCAGCCAGTCAAAGTCAATGAGAGTTGCGACATTCACTTTTTACTGACGGAAGTCATGTCTGAATTAGACAGTGCTCAGACTGGCTGGCTCGCACGGGCTTTAAAGAAAAGTAAGCTGCCAGAAGCCTCGGATACAGAGAAAAGGCTGACTCAGCTAATGGATGAAGATTGGTAACGTTTGATACAAGGATGGTTAATGTGAGTAATAAACAAAGTTATACCCGTGGGGGAGAACCATGGGAACCTCAATTTATTGAGGCAATTGATGAACAAAAATGCATAGGTTGTGGTCGGTGTTTTAAAGTGTGCTCCCGAGATGTCTTTGATTTAGTTGAGAAAGAAGGCATAGACGAAGATGATGATTATTTTGATGAAGATGAAATCATGATGGTCATGACGCTTAAAAACGCCGAAGATTGTATTGGTTGTGAAGCTTGTTCAAAAGTGTGTCCGAAAAACTGCCAAACTTTTGCTGCGGCTTAGCGACGAATATCCGATTCCAATTAATCGGTCATCCTGAAAAGCGACGAAGGAGCGTAATTCAGGATCTGCTTACCGAGTGTACTGGTGCTGAAGGTGTTAATTTCGGCTACGTGCTAAAAGTTAGTAGATTCCTGATGTCGCTATGGCTCCTCGGAATGACGCTGACTTTTATACTTGTTTCACTACTTGAGCTTAATTTCTAATAAGGGTGAGTTTTCATCCTTATTATTTCTACTGCTACAAACTTCTCCATTGTTTCGTATCTGACAATTTGTTTTGTTATAAACCCTACAAACTTTAAGACAATATTGTCGTACTTATTTCAATGTTACATATCACACATATTTTTATTTATAAAAATCAGCAGGTTATGTTTTTTGTGATCTTGGTCGGGTTATTGCAACGGTAACACTATCGAAAGAATCGAAAGATATTCAACCAAGGAGTGGCTATGTGGGATTACTCAGATAAGGTGAAGGAACATTTCTTTCAGCCTAAAAACGCAAAATTAGTTGTGGATGCTAATGCACGTGGAGATGTCGGTTCAATCAGTTGTGGAGACGCACTGAGTTTAACGCTTAAAGTCGAGCCAGACAGTGAAGTGATCTTAGACGCTGGTTTTCAAACCTTCGGCTGCGGTAGCGCCATTGCGTCTTCATCAGCACTAACGGAAATGATCATTGGTAAATCACTTGATGAGGCCTTAAGCATTACCAATAAAGACATCGCGGAATATCTTGATGGGCTACCGCCAGAAAAAATGCATTGTTCCGTAATGGGTATGGAAGCCTTACATGCGGCAGTTGCGAACTATCGTGGTGAAACGTTAGAAGATGATCATGAGGAAGGGGAGTTAATCTGTAAGTGCTTTGCTATCGATGACCTGATGATTAAACGTGTGGTGGAAGCCAATAAGCTCACAACGCTTGAAGAGGTGATCAACTACACCAAAGCGGGTGGGGCTTGTACTTCTTGCCACGAGAAAATTGAGTGGGTATTAGAAGATTGCCTTAAAGAAATGGCGGAGAAAGGGCTCATTATAGACGTGGCCAAAAGCCGTTATGAGCCAGACGAAGAGATCGTCGCTATCGTTGAATCGATCATTGAACAGGTTCGTCCTTCAGTTCAATCAGATGGTGGTGATGTACGCCTGTTAGAGATTGAAGACAACATTGTTTTCGTCGAGATGAGCGGTGCGTGTGTCGGTTGTGGCTTATCTGGCCTGACGCTGGCAAATCTGGAACAAAAAATTACCCAAGCCTTGGGTGACGCTTACACGGTGTTCCCAGTACAAGAAACCTCACCAAACACGATTAAAAAGGAAGGCTCTTATGACGTTTAACGCTAAATTAAGCAGTGATAAGCTGGTTTACCTTGATAACAATGCGACAACTCGCATTGACCCTAAAGCTCTGGAAGTAATGTTGCCGTACTTAGATACTTTTTATGGGAACCCTTCTTCAATTCACCGTCTGGGCGCGGTTGTCGGCCACGCGATGGAAACGGCACGCGAACAGGTGCAGCAATTAATTGGTGCGGAGCATGCAAGCGAAGTGATCTTTACCTCTTGCGCGACCGAAGCGACGTCAACGGCCATTTTATCTGCCGTTGAAGCTTACCCAGACAAGAAAGAGATCATCACAACACAAGTCGAACACCCGGCGACACTGCAACTTTGCCAGACATTGGAGCGCAAAGGCTACACCATTCACTGGATTGGTGTAGACAAAAAAGGCCGTCTCGACATGACAGCATTGAAAGCTGCGTTGAGTCGTAATGTCGCTATCATTTCTATCATGTGGGCGAATAATGAAACCGGCACGATATTTCCTGTTGAGCAAGTTGCTCAGCTAGCGAAACGCTATGGTGCAGTCGTTCATGTTGATGCGGTACAGATGGTCGGCAAATGCCCGGTCAATGTTCAAAGCTGTCCTATCGACATGTTGTCTATTTCCGGACACAAGTTCCATGCTCCTAAAGGGGTTGGCGCGTTATATGTCAAACGCGGAACTAAGTTTCGTCCGCTATTGCGTGGCGGCCATCAAGAACGTGGGCGACGTGCAGGCACAGAGAACGCAGCTTCTGTGATTGCAATGGGGAAAGCAGCTGAAATGGCCTACATTGCATTGGAAACAGAAACGATTCGAATTCAGATGATGCGTGATCGTTTGGAACAAGGGCTATTAGCGCGTATTCCAAGCTGCTTCGTCACCGGTTTTCCTAAGAGACGAGTGCCGAACACAACCAATATCGCTGTGGAGTATGTTGAGGGTGAAGCGCTTCTGTTGATGATGAACCAAGTGGGTATTGCAGCGTCATCGGGTTCTGCGTGTACATCAGGATCACTGGAACCTTCACATGTGATGAAAGCGATGCAGATTCCATTTACCGCTGCTCACGGCACGTTACGATTCTCATTGTCTCGATTTACGACCGATGAAGACATTGACCACGTACTCGAGCATTTGCCTCCAATCGTAGAGCGATTACGCGAAATGTCTCCGTACTGGAATAACCAAACTCAACAAGGAAGTGCCACGGAATTTATTCCTGTATATGGCTAGGAGTATGGCGATGGACAAGGATGTACAGCCTGCAAGAGTCATTATCAATGACACAACATTACGCGATGGTGAACAAAGCCCAGGAGTGGGCTTTACCACCGACGAAAAAGTAAATATTGCGACGTTACTGGAATCGGCTGGAGTCACAGAGCTCGAAGTGGGTATTCCCGCGATGGGAGAACGAGAGCGGGAAACCATCAAAGCGATTACCAGCAGTTTGAATCAGGCAGAGACGATGGGGTGGTGTCGCATGCGGGCGGAAGACGTTCAGTGTGCTGGTAATCTCGGACTCGATTGGCTCGATCTTTCAATACCTGTTTCACATCAACAAATTAAACATAAGCTGAATAAAACTTTGAACGATGTTTTGATTGGTTGCGAGAGCGTTATTCAACAAGCGCTTGAGAGCGGCATGCGGGTCTGCGTGGGCATGGAGGATGCATCTCGCGCCGATCATGACGTGTTGTGTCGGGTTCTTGAAGTGGCAGAGTCTTTTGGCGCGAGTCGAGTTCGTTTCGCTGACACACTCGGTATTCTGGACCCATTTTCTACTTACCAGATCATATCTGAAGTACTAGCAAAAACGGGTCTACAGATTGAAATGCATGCGCATAACGATTTGGGAATGGCGACAGCGAATTCTCTGGCAGCGATACGTGCTGGAGCGAACTCTGTAAATACGACCGTGAATGGTCTTGGCGAGCGGGCGGGTAATGCTGCACTAGAGGAAATTACCGTTGCCTTGAATGTGTTGAAACAAGCGGAAACCGGAGTTGATTTGTTAAAACTAGACGGCCTGTGTCGTTATGTTCAAGTTGCCTCCGGAAGACAATCGACACCGCAAAAAGCGATTGTTGGTGACTGTGTTTTTACGCATGAATCTGGCATTCATGTCGATGGGTTGCTTAAAGATATCAATAACTATCAGGGTGTTGCACCTAGCCTGGTGGGGCGAACTCATCAAATGGTACTGGGTAAGCATTCTGGTATGCAAGCGATAGAGTCAATCTATCAAGGGATGGGAATCAGCCTGACCAAAGCGCAATGCGAATTAATAAAAGCGCAGCTCGTAAATTGGTCGGAAACCTATAAATGTGTCCCAGATCCGCAGCAGTTACGGCACTTTACATCAATGATTTTACACACAGCTTAGCCTAGACATCTTAGGAATGAATGATATGGACATCACTGAAAAAAATGTGCTCATCGAAGATCTTGAGCAACTCGAGAGTGTCGAGGACTTTTTAGAATACTTTGCCATTGATTACGACAGTGAGATTGTGCAAAGCAAGCATATTCCCTTGTTGCGGCTTTGCCGACAGTTATTAACCGCTAAGAAGGCGTCAGATAAGTACGATGATTATCGCAGTGCATTATCGATGGCCTATGGACAAATTACACACGGGCGACTTCCTACAGTCAATCAAAGTGCTTGTGCGTCGTGTCAGTTGGACTGTGATCAAACGGAGTCAATATGCAGATAAACATGCCCCGTTTTGAGCCGGGTAAAGAAGTAAGAGTCGTGAGAAATATTCGTAATGATGGCAGTTTTCAAGATCGGGACAAGGGAGACTTGCTGGTTACAGCCGGAAGTACGGGTATCGTTCGCAGCTGCGGTTATTTTTTACAGACACAGCTCATTTATCAGGTCTATATCGAAGCCGAAAATAAAGTCGTTGGTGTGAGAGACAGTGAAATCATTGACGCCACATTACCTTGGGTACCTTGCCTATTTCGATCTTTGGATAAAGCAAAACTAACGTGCAGCTTGGTGATGTTTGGCAAACCGCTAGCGTCTAAAGGTGACGTAATCGAAGTATACCGGGCACACCGAAATTTGGACGATGGCTCGGTGAATTACGAAGTTAAGTTCGGTGACCACACTATCAGATTAGACGCTACCCGATTAACCCCAATAGAGGCATAGGAGTGTCAGCATGGAAGCCTATCAACGCCACTACCTTACAGCGAAAGTGGCGACAGAAAGATTTAAATTAAACCCGGAATGGTTGAGTGATCAGCAACGACAGGATGTCGATGCTCAGGTAGCTCATTTGTTTCGAATTCAAGCCGCAGTACTCGGATCTGAACTCGGTACTCAAACCTATATTCATGACAATGAGTTAGAAGATGCGATGAATGCAGTGAAGGAGGGGTATCCAAGCTTAGAAGAATTTTATCGTGCGCTGCGAGGCCAGAAGTTATCGGAAAGTGATCTTAGTCTGGCGTTAAAGGATGAGCTTCGCTGCAATAAAATTTTGGAACTCGTAAGTAATGATGTTCCTGAACTCAGTGAAGAAGCGGCTTTCGAGCATTATCAAGCCAACCAGGAAAAATTTGTAAGGCCAAGCCTGTGGGAACTGAGCCAAATATTGGTCACGGTGAATACAGATTTTGAAGAAAATCACCGAAAGCCTGCCTTTACTCGTATTCTGGCAGCACAGCAAGAGTTAAAGGAGTGGGACTTTTCTCAAGTAGCACTTAAATATTCTGAATGCCCGAGTGCAGTAAATGATGGTTACTTGGGATGGTGTGAAGAGCCAAAGCTTTTCCCGCAAATTGTTCAGCAGCTGCCACTTCTTGATCTGATGGAAATTAGTTCAGTGATCGAAACGGAAATTGGTTTCCATTTGGTTCGCGTCCACTCAGTCAAACCGGCTGGTCAGGTGTCATTTGAGCAAGCTTACCCATACCTAAAGCAAAAACATCAACAACGTGCCAGAGCATACATACAAAAGCAATGGTTAACACAGTTGTTAGAAACGCAAGGCTAAAATTATGGTTAAAAAATTTCAGTATATTCAATGTTGCTTAGCTCTTTCACTGTTCTCTACCGCTGCTTTTAGTCAGACGCTGACACTTGCGGTTGCGAATAACTTCTATGGTCCGATGAAGGCGCTTGTAAGTGATTACAAGCAACTGCACAGTGATGAAGTTGAGATCAGTACGGGTTCAACTGGTCAACTTTACGCGCAAATCATCAACGGAGCGCCATTTGATTTGTTCTTTTCTGCGGATCAAACGAGACCTCAATTGCTGGTTGAACGGCAACTGGCCGAAGATGAGTTTACCTACGCACAAGGCGTCTTAGTGGCGTGGTCTCCGGCGGAGAATATTGACGTAAAAGCAGATCTATTTTCTGCCAATTTTCAGTACCTGGCGATCGCTGATCCAAAGCTTGCGCCTTATGGATTAGCCGCTCAGCAGATGCTTGAGAAATACCAAAAATGGAATGATGTGCAAAACAAACTCGTGGTAGGTAAAGGACTGAATGCGACCTATCAATTCGTTTTTACGGGTAATGCACAAATCGGGTTGCTGGCCAAATCTCAAGTTTATCAACAGGGAGAATTTCAGTCTGGCAGCGTTTGGCAAGTGCCTGCCAGCGACCATCAAGCCATTAAACAAGATGCAGTAACGTTGAAGTCGGCTAAAGGTAAAGAAAGCGTCACTCAATTTGTCGACTACCTGAAAAGCGAACGCGCAAAAAATATTATCACTAGTTTTGGGTATGTGACTGACTGAGACAAAGAGTAAGGGGATCGCCATTGGATGGTTTAGTGATTATTACCACACTGAAGCTCGCTTTAGTTGTAACGTGTGCATTGTTAGTGATTGGTGTCCCTACGGCGTGGTGGCTCTGTCATGGCAAATCGCGTTTTAAGCCCGTGATCGAATCTATTTTGCTTTTACCTTTGGTACTACCACCGACGGTTCTCGGTTTTTACCTTTTAGTCCTGCTTGGGCCACAGGGTAGTATCGGACAAATCTTTTACAAACTGGGTTGGCAGCAGTTGCCATTTACCTTTACAGGTATAGCGGTAGCGTGCACCGTACATTCGTTGCCGTTCGTCCTTCAACCGCTTAAAAATTCTTTCTCTGCAATCGGTAGGAGGCCAATGGAAGTCGCCTCTACATTACGTGCATCTCCCCTCGACACTTTCGTGACGGTTACTTTGCCTTTAGCATGGCCCGGAGTCTTGTCGTCTGCTGTCATGGGCTTTTGCCATACGTTGGGGGAGTTTGGTGTCGTACTCATGATCGGGGGAAATATACCGGGACAAACAAGGGTAATGTCGGTCGAAATTTATAATCATGTTGAAGCGCTAGAGTACCTTAACGCTCATATTTTATCTGCTGGATTAGTCGGGTTTTCTTTTCTGGCGCTGTTGTTGATACATTGGCTCAACAATCTTCATAAAGTCAGAATGGAGTAGGGAGAATTGTATGTTCAATCCGACTGTTTCTGGGAATGAAGGTGTAATCACTGCCAGACTGAATATTGCTTATGATGACTTCCAGCTTGAGGCTAATTTGGAACTGCCCAGCCGAGGCGTAACCGTACTGTTCGGGCACTCCGGATGTGGTAAAACTACTTGTCTGCGGGCGATTGCTGGCCTGGTAAGAGTTGAGCAAGGTGATGTTCGTATCAATACAGAACAATGGCAAAGCTGGGACGGGCAAACCTTCATTCCGACCTATAAGCGCCGAATTGGCTATGTTTTCCAGGAACCAAGTCTGTTCCCCCATCTTAACGTTAATCAAAATCTTGAGTATGCAGAACAGAGAGTAAAAACCGAGCCAACGTTGTTCGATCGCGAAAGTATCCTGCAATTATTGGGTATCGGTACAATGCTGAATCGCTATCCATCACAACTGTCGGGAGGTGAAAAACAGCGCGTAGCCATCGCGCGAGCGTTACTGACACAACCTCAGTTGCTGTTAATGGACGAACCGTTATCGGCACTGGATCATGCAAGAAAAGCAGAGTTTTTACCGTATCTGGAACGACTCCAGAGGATGTGGGATCTGCCGATTATTTATGTCACTCATTCGGTGCACGAACTTGCAAGATTGGCTGATCATGTCGTGTTGTTTAATCAAGGCAATATTATCGCCAGTGGCGGCGCTCAACAAATCATGTCTGATGCTAAGTTTAGTCATCTGTTCGGAGAAGAGATGGGGAGTATCTTTGATACCACAGTGACAAGCCGCCTTGAAAAGTACGGAATGACCGAACTCGAATGTGACGGTGTCACTCTGTTTGTTCCCGGTGAAGTTGCTAATATCGGTGAATGTCAGAGATGCCGCATCTTGGCAAGTGATGTGGGCATTGCATTGGATGAACCAATGGCGACCACTGTACTCAACCGATTACCAGCAAAGATTGTCGAAATTGAGTCAGCATCGATTCAAACTGGCGAAGCTTTAGTGGTTCTGGGGCTGGAAAACCAAAAGCGATTACTCGCTAGAATCACGATTAAATCTCAGCATGAGCTTGATTTGCATAAAGGCAAGCGTGTTTGGGCTTTGATTAAAGCAGTGGCAATTTGTTAGGGACAATACATTTAATTTTCATGTAGACCATTTGTTTGGTATCACATACCACCTTTATCTGTTCATCTATACTTTCGGTAGTTAGTCATGATGAAGAGGTCGCTACAATGGACTTCACAGAAAAACTTCGCCTGAAAGGTAAAGCTGAGGAAGACATGTACTTTGCAAAGTTAGACCGTCAGCTTATTGAAGCGCTGCATGAAAAGCGGAAACAAGAGCAAGCTATTTGGAAGTCAGAAGAGCTGGAAGATTCAATCATTCCGGTAGTTCTGGATGCAAAATGACCGACTATAAGCACTCATTATTTATAGTCAGGTGCTCATGATCCTACGCTTAGCCATTTCAATTACGTTAAGTGGCGAGGGATGCGTTTTCTGTGATTTATTAAACCCACCATTTAATACTTCGCTTTCTTTAAACTCAGATAGCCCTCGAACATCAGCACAAGAACGGCCAGCCAAATGGCAATATACGTAGGCCATTCTTTCGCTGAGATGCTCTCGCCCAGCAAAATAGCAACCACAACGAGGAGAACTGGTTCAACATAAACCAACAGGCCAAACAAGCTCAAGTTTAAGTGAGGCGCTGACAGAGACTGAAATGCGAGTGCTAATGTGCTGATTAACCCTAACCCCAGGATTAGCCAGAGAAGGTCAGAACTTACGTTGAGCTCTTGAAGAATGTACCCACTTTCAAAGATAAAGTAGAGGCTGACTGGTAGGCTTAGCATCATGTCAAACCAGACACCACCAATATTGTTTGTGTCGGTTTTTTGTCGTAGCCAAAAATAGATTGGGTAACCCAAGCACACGACCAGAGTAGGCCAGGCTAGCGTCTGAGATATCAGCATTTGATTGAGAATGCCAAGTACGGCGAAAAAAAAGGCCAGCTTTTGAAAGCGAGACATTTGATCGTTAAATGCTAAGCGTCCAACCAAAACCAAAGTGATGGGCATCATAAAGTAGCCAAGTGATACCGCAAGACCATAGCCGTTTATAGGTGCCCACAAAAACAGCCATAACTGAATTCCAATTAAAAAAGATGCGATGAGACGAGTAAGAATGAATGTTACGTCGAATTGTAATATTCGCTCAAAGATAGCCACGACTTGGGGCCATTTGCCGTTGACGAGAATAAAAACCGTTAAAAGTGGGACAGTAATTAAAATACGCCATCCATATATTTCCTCTCCATCAAGTTCACCAAGTAAAGACGTGTAAGCGAACATAGCAGCAAAGAGGGCTGACCCGATGATATTGAGAGTCACGCCAACAGGAGTATTCGGTCTAGTATGCATAATTCTTTTCGAGAGTGAGTGAAAATGGTAATAGCTATGCGCAAATCGCTTGATCGTATTACAGATTTATTTAGCATCGAGCCATGTGGATTGGCAGAATGATTATGCATTATTAAAGGTGTTGCAAAATTAATGTTACGTTCTCTTGCGCGAGTTAGCAGAATCAGTACATTTATGCACCAAATGTGTGTGCGGGTGCATAAAATTAATAAGCCTGTTGTTTCGTAAAGTTCGCTGATCAGACCACTACTTTCTATACTAATAATAATGGAGAGAGCAAGGGCGGACTTAGAATGAGACAAACACACAATCGCTATTTTGTTTTCTTATCAATACTCTTTGCCTTTGAATTTATAGCACTCTCAATATCACCATATGACCGTGCAGACTGGGCTCTGGAAAATGCCTTGGTGGCTGTTTTTGTGATTGTTATGGCTTTCTCTTACCGCCATTTTCCGATGTCGAGAGTATCTTACACATTAATATTCATTTTCATGTGTTTGCATGAGGTTGGCGCGCACTATACCTACGCGAGAGTGCCTTATGATGATTTCCTGATAAACAATCTGGGTTTTAGTCTCAATGAATCTATGGGTTGGGAAAGAAACCACTTTGACCGGTTTATCCACTTCTCATACGGGCTTCTACTAGCGTACCCCATTAGAGAGTTATATTGTCGTGTTGCCAATACATCTGGATTTTGGGGGTATTTCTTTCCATTAGATTTGACCATGGCGACATCCATGATGTTTGAGCTCTTTGAGTGGGGTGCGGCAGAACTGTTTGGCGGTGATCTGGGAATGAATTATCTCGGAACACAGGGCGATATATGGGACGCTCACAAAGATATGCTACTCGCAAGTATCGGTGCGTTTATCGCAATGGCTATAACCTTGTGTATTAATATGTATCTACAAAAAGACTTCCATAAAGAATGGAATGAGAGCCTGAGAATTAAGTTCAACCAGCCACTTGGAGAAGATGAAATCCAAAGGATGTTGGATTCAAATCATAAGCACGAAAGTTAGTCGCTCACGTTGTATTCCACTGTAAAGGTAATCGCTAAATTGACTTTTTTGATGAAAACGGTAGCTTGGCTTTTTATTACCGTACCGTTAATTTACCTAATAGTTATCGCTGCCTCCATTATCCACCTCTATCTAGTGGCAGGTTACCCATTTGGACACGTTTGGATATTTGGTTCTCGAATATTATTTGTATCTACAATAACTGCTGTTTTACTAATACTATGCGGAATTGGTTTGATTAAGGCTAATAAATAAGCATTATTAAAATAATGACTAATCTGCCATGACAAGTTTCGAATTAGATATTTAAATTTTTCCTTGAGTGGTAATTATCTTAACGAAGCTTGTTGAGCTTACGCTCCAGTCGTTCTATCTCATCAAGAAGATCAAGGGCAACTGCAACACCGGGCATGTTTAACCCTAAGTCTTGTTGCATTCGTTGTGCTCGAAGGGCGCGGCGTAAGTTGGATGTTGCAAATAGCCAATGGATTGGTCTGTCACCTTGCGGATCTAATACACCTTCTTCAACCAGAGCGATTACCCATTCAACTGGCTCATCACATGCTCGACAAAACTCAGCTAGTGTCAGAGTCGGCTCGTATTCACCAGCAACAGAAATTACGAGCTGATTTGGAGTAATTTTCTTCTTCATGGCTAGACACCTAATTGGCCGCGGGGGTTAAAGGGCATCAAATCTTGCATCTGGTGGAACAGCGCTTTTTCTTCTTCAGTTGTCACTTTAGGTAATACAATGTTGAGTTTAATCAGCATATCACCTGGATTTTTTCCAGGCAGTCCACGTTCACGTAGGCGCAGAGTTTGTCCGGAAGCTGAATTGGCAGGAACAGTGACTTCGATTGATCCCATAGGCGTGCGTAGTTTTACTTTCGCCCCCAATGCCGCTTCCCATGGTGTAATAGGAAGTGTCAGACACAGGTTTTTTTGTTCCACACGATAGAATGGATGTTGGCGAAAGCTTATCTCAAGATATAAATCTCCAGGAGTGCCACCTGAATAGCCCGGTAAACCTTTACCCCCGATACGAATTTGTTGTCCTTCCCTTATTCCCTTTGGAATACGTAGGTTAATAGTTTGAGTATGGTCTTTGCTGGGCGAAGAATTTGGTAAGGTTAGGGTTTTTACTGCGCCATGAAAACTGTCATCGATATCTATCTCTATTTTGGCATGTAAATCTTCGCCCTTCGCTGTGAAGGCGTGATCACCAGACGTATAACGAGAATGAAAAGGTTCGCTTCTGAAAGAACCGCCAAACAACGACTCGAAAAAATCAGAAAATGCGCCGGGATCGCCTTGGGTGGAACCATTGCTGTAAAACTGAAAATTACGCTTCCAGTTAGGTGGCGCTGTAAATTCCTCACCAGATGTCCAGTCTTCACCAAGCTCATCATAAGCCGCGCGCTTTTTAGGATCTTTCAGGACTTCGTATGCTTCTTTCGCCTGAATAAATTGTTGCTTTGCATCGGCTTCTTTTGACACATCCGGGTGGTATTTTCGCGCGCACTTTTTATAGGCGCGTTTAATGTCCGCAAGCGTTGCATCACGGGGAACACCAAGAATTGCATAATAATCACGATATTCCATAACACTCACTAATAGGCAAAGTTATATAACAGTAATTTTTCCAGCTTTATTCTTAGTATATGAGTGGTCCATATTAATGCGAAAATAATATTGTTTTACGGAATTCTATTAAAATAAGCTCCAGCCGCGTATCCGGTATCTTCTACCTAAGGGATCATCAGGTTTCGCTCTGTCTCACGAAACGAATGCTACTTCCGGTTTAGGTGACGCTGCGTGTACTACACTGGAATAAAAATTCCCGAATTAATTCAAGGTTTCGGAGCGTCCTATGCTAAACAAACGCCTATCTCTGACGGAGGAGCAGCTTTATCATGTCTGCGATCTCAACCAGCTGAATTTTGAGACCACCGATGAATTGGATCCACTGGCTGAGCCGCTGGGACAGGGCCGGGCGATGGAAGCTCTGAATTTTGGGCTCGATATGCCTCATGTCGGATACAATATTTTTGTCACTGGCTCAACTGGCTTAGGCAAACATACTCTGATCGAGCGACTTCTGCAGAGCCGCTCGCGGGATTACCCATCGGCTGATGACTGGTGTTATGTCAATAACTTCGATCATCCACAACAACCATTGGCATTAAAGCTTCGGGCTGGGGATGGACGACGGCTGCGACAGAACGTGCACCAGTTGGTGGAATATCTGGTTCAGGCGATCCCGGAAACACTGCAGAGTGATGAACTTCAGGCACGAACGCAAGCACTCCAAGCTGATTACACAGAGCGTTGTCACCAGGCTTTTGCTACAGCGGAATCCCATGCGGATGAGCATCATATTATCCTGAAGAAAATCCCGACCGGTTACACTTTTCTACCCGAACTTGATGGGGAAATCTTGAATCAGGAGGCGTTTCGTAAACTGCCGGAGGCTCAGCGGGAGCAGATTGAGACCAATCTGAAAGCATTGCGTCAGGAGCTGAACCAGATCTCCCGGGACATGCCCGTCTGGCGTCGTCAAAGTCTGCAGGCTATCAAAGAGTTACAGCGAGAAACCGTCGCCATCACCATCAGCCAGTTGTTTCTTGAACTGGAACAAAAGTTTGGCGCGTACCAGCCTGTGATTGACTATCTACAGAGCCTCAAACGAGACCTCATCGATAATATTGATCGTTTTCAACAAGTCCTGAGTAGTCTGGCGGAAGAGCAGAAAAGTGAGAAAGTGGCAGAGTACTTCACAGAGTATCAGGTGAATTTGCTGGTGGATAACAGTGGTGTCGACGGGCTGCCAGTGATTTACGAGGATACCCCGACAGTATCGAATCTGGTGGGACGAGTGGAACACCTTAGCCATGCCGGTACTTTATATACCAGTTTTATGTTGATTAAACCCGGTGCGCTGCATCGTGCTAATGGTGGCTATTTGGTGCTGGATGCAGCCCGGTTGGTTGACCGTCCCTTGTTGTGGGACTCGCTCAAGCGCGCATTGCGATCCGGTCAAATTAGGATCCAGTCTCTGGAACAAATGTTGAGCGTGGCCACTACTACCTCAATTGAACCGCAAGTGGTACCGCTTAACTTGAAAGTAGTACTTTGTGGCAGTCGGATGCTCTACTATTTGCTCAAATATTATGATCCTGAATTTAGCTTATTATTTAAGGTTCAGGCTGATTTTTCAGAAGAACTGCCTTGGGATGAGGCTTCGATAACGCTCTATGCCCAACTGATTAAAACAGTGCAGACACGGGAAAAGTTGCGCCCTTTGGCACGGGAAGCGGTGGCCCGAGTGATCGAATGCAGCAGCCGGATGATGGCCGATCAGGAAAGGTTGTCCTTGCACATGAATTCGCTGACGGATCTATTGCGTGATTCGGATTATTGGTCGAAACAGCGTGAAGAGAAAGCGATCACCGCGGAGGCAGTCGAAGCCGCAGTAGAAGCTCAGAGGCGTCGGGTCAGCTATCTCAAGGAGCGTCATCAGGAAAGTGTGTTGCGAGGGATTCGGACGATTGACACTGAGGGCTTCGCGGTAGGTCAGATCAACGCGCTATCAGTTGTGGCGGCTGGCGATCACCCATTTGGCATGCCCTCACGGATAACGGCAACCATACGACTCGGCGACGGGCAGATACTCGACATTGAGCGCGAAGTGGATTTGGGAGGTTCGATTCACTCTAAAGGCGTGATGATTCTGAGCGGGTTTCTTGGTGAGCGTTATGGTCAGAGTCAACCGTTATCACTGAGTGCTTCACTGGCCTTTGAGCAATCCTACGGCGGTGTGGAAGGGGATAGTGCTTCCGCGGCGGAATTGTGCACATTATTATCGGCAATTGGTCAGATACCGCTTAAACAATCAATGGCCATCACCGGGGCGGTCAATCAGCATGGCCTGATTGAGGCGGTCGGTGGCATCAACGAGAAAATTGAAGGATTTTTCGAAATATGTCAGGCGCGTAAGCTCAAGGGAGAGCATGGGGTGATCATTCCTGCGGCGAATATTCCCCACCTGATGTTGCGGGCAGATGTCCGCGCAGCAGTCCGGGAGAATTTGTTCCATATTTGGGCAATTGAGCATGTCGATCAGGCCATGATACTGCTTACTAATTTGCCTATTGGGGAAGCGGTCGACGGACAGTATCCGGCGATGAGTGTTAACGGCAAGGTGAACGAACGTTTGCACGAATTAAACCGACTGCGCCAACAGTTTGGAGGAAAAGCCGTGAATCAGCATACGGATAATTCTGGGAACGATAGCTGAGACAAGAAGCCGATATTCAAGCCGGAACATCCGGTGTAAGCAAACTGACAATCCGTGTGTCAGCGATTTTCCTGAACTGGCTGGCCGATGGGAACGTCATTACTGCAACTATATGTTGATACTTTTGGTAGATAACATTACCTCAAATTAAATCGGTATACCCTATACTAAAAACTGAAGCCGGAAATCATTCGTTAATAGAATTGCTTAAAGCAACTATGCCTAGGGGCAACAGTCCCTAATCAGAGGTATAAATGATGAAGTCAGGACGGAAGCATATCCCCATTGGAGTCATTACTGAGATCCACGGTCCAGTCACCGTGATTGACTGTGATGTGTTACCTCCCTTGCATCAGGCCTTGTGTGCGAATGTTGATAATGAAACCTATTTGTTTGAGGTCCACCAACATCTGGATAAGCATCACATCCGCGCCATTATTCTACATAAAAACTCTTCTTTGCATCGTGGGGTCACCGTTTATGATACCGGTGCTTCTCTTCATGTCCCGGTAACACCGGATTGCCTTGGTCGTCTGCTCAATATTTTTGGTGAGCCGCTGGATGGCGGTAGTGAACTCAAGACGTCAATGTATCGCAATGTCCACAGTGCGCCAGTTGCCATCCATGAATCTGTCGGTGCCGGAAAAGTGTTAGAAACCGGAATCAAAGTTATCGATCTTCTCTGTCCTTTCATTGAGGGCGCGAAAACAGGATTACTCGGTGGGGCAGGTGTAGGAAAAACGGTGTTAATTATGGAGTTCATGCACGCGATGGCTTCATTAAATCAGGGCGTGTCGGTTTTTTCCGGAATTGGTGAACGCATACGCGAAGGTCATGAACTTTGGCACGCTATCCAAGATGCAGGGGTACTGCCACAGACATTAATGGTGTTCGGGCAAATGGACGAATCGCCGGGCGTTCGTTTTCGGATCGGACTGTCGGCTCTGACCTATGCGGAATACCTGCGCGATACGCTGAAAAAAGATGTTCTGTTTGTCATGGATAATATATTCCGCTTCGTGCAGGCGGGCAGTGAAGTATCCAGTTTGCTCGGCAGAATGCCTGCGACCGTCGGCTACCAACCTACACTGTCGACCGATATTGCTGAGATTCAGGACCGCATTCTTTCTACGAAAAATGGAACCATCACTTCGGTGCAGGCTGTTTATGTTCCGGCTGATGATATGACCGATCCAGCGGTCAGTACCATCCTTAGTCACCTTGATAGCACAGTTATGTTATCCCGGGCACAAGCGGGTAAAGGTATTTATCCTGCAGTCGATGTTCTGCAGTCAAGCAATAAGCTTATGGACAGGCATACGTTAGGCGAACGCCACTACAGTATTGCAGAAGGCGTTCGCGAGCATTTGGCTCGTTATCATGAGCTAGAGGATATTATCACCATGTTAGGTGTAGGGGAGCTGTCTCAGGCTGATCGCACCATCATCATGCGCGCCCGCAAACTCCAGCGTTATCTGACCCAGCCATTTTGTACCACGGCAGTACATACAGGTATGCCGGGTGTGTCAGTGCCGCTACAAAGTACCCTGGATGATTGTGAAAATTTTCTGCTTGGTCGCTACGATGAAGTACCGGAAGAGCGCTGTTATATGCGGGGGAGTATGGAGAGCCAGCCACGATGAAAAGTTTCATGCTCTGCCTGCTGGATGCAACGCATGCAGAAGAAATTAAGGATGTGACTAGTTTTGTTGGTCAAGACCAAACGGGTAGCTTCGGATTGCTGGCGAATCACAGTCGTTTTATGACAGTACTTTCTACGGGAATCGCCAAGTACCGCACAGGTGACGGAGACTGGAAATACCTGGCAGCGGCGGGAGGGGTGCTCTATTTTAAAAATAACATCCTAACATTATGTACTTACCGCTTTTTTCTGGATGACGATTATAGCCGTATTAGCCAGGCTCTGGAGCAACAATTGTTTGCAGAAGAAGAGAAGTCACAGACGTTTAAAGACAGTCTGCATCGCATGGAAGAAGAAGTATTTATGCGTCTGTGGAAAATAGGTAAGAGAGAGACAATTTAGTGCCATGCCTAAACTTGATGATTTAAAAAAGAAAACCGAGAGTCAGGTTGATCGTATTAAGAGAGCCGAGCGTGATCGGCATACCCTTATCGGCCAAACTATCTATCTTGGGACACTGGGGTTAGTGCTTGTGTTACCCATTGTGGGCGGCGCATACCTCGGTCATTGGATAGACAGTATGATTGAGGGATATTCGGTTCGCTGGACAATCAGTTTTATCTTGCTCGGCGTGATGGTCGGGATGGTTAATGTCTATCTTTTGATTCGGCAATAATGCCATCGATTTTAACGGCGAAGACTAACTCAGTGAGACTGTAACTATGATAGATAACACAGTAGTCACAACATGGGGAATCATAGGCGTCATTGGGCTGTTTGCCTGGTTTTTGTCACACAATTTATCGATAAAACCCGGACTAATGCAGACTGCTATTGAAGGTATGATCGCCAGTATTGAAAATGTGATTAGGGAAGTCGCTCCTCAGCATGTAAAAAGCCTGATGCCGTTTATTGGCAGCCTATGGATATTTCTTGTTATTGCTAATCTGAGTGGGCTTATTCCGGGCATTCATTCCCCAACACGTGATTTATCGGCTACCTCTGCTCTGGCAATCATCGTTTTTCTTTCGACACACTGGTATGGCATTCGTCTGCAAGGGATAAAGCAATATTTAACCCATTATGTAAAACCCAGCCCGATTCTATTGCCGTTTCATCTTATCGGCGAAGTCACCCGCACGGTTGCGTTAGCGGTGAGATTATTTGGCAACATGATGAGTCTGGAAATGGCGGCCTTGCTATTTCTGATGGTGGCGGGATTTCTGGCTCCCGTTCCAATTTTAATGCTCCATGTCATTGAAGCATTAGTTCAGGCTTATATCTTCGGCATGCTAGCACTCATCTATATAGCGGGCAGCCTACAATATCAACAATATCAACAACAGCAACAAGAAGGAGCCACTAATGAATGAATTATCTACTTTTGTTCTGACTTCCACCGCTGTTGCCATTATCGGTATTTCTATTGGGGTCTTGGCACCAGCGATAGCCATGGGGTGGGCTGTGAGTCGGGCGATGGATGCTCTGGCACGTCAGCCTGAGGCAGAAAAATCAATTATGCGGACGCTTTTTATCGGGCTGGCAATGATAGAGTCATTGGCCATTTATGTGCTCGTTATTGTGTTGATTGTGCTATTCCGTAATCCATTGCTTGAATACCTTATAAAATAGCGTCGGCTAGCCACTCTATGATGGTTTATCACCGATATTGAGGAGCAATTACTGTGGAGTTTAGCTGGACTACTTTTGTTCTGGAAATCATCAATTTTTTGGTGTTGATCTGGATTCTCAAACGCTTTCTGTTTAAGCCTGTGATGGCTGTTATTAGTCAGCGCCAGGCCGGTATTGATGATCAGCTAAGTGAATCCCAACGCCTGAATGATGAATCGGCAGCACTAAAAGATGAGTATGAAAATCGCCTGGCGAATTGGGAGCGTGAGCGTCAGCAGGCAAAAGAGGAACTGGCCAGAGAAATTGATGCAGAAAGAACATCTCGGTTAGAGCAGTTGAAGCAGTTCTTTGAACAGGAAAAGAAAAAAGCTGAGGTTGCTGAATCCCGCCAACGTATGGAAATGATTCGTGATAGTGAACAACAGGCATTACAACAGAGCGCTCAATTTGCGACTTCCTTGCTTAGCAGGGCGTCTGGGCCAGAGCTGGAGAGCCGGCTGTTGGATATCCTGTTGCAGGACTTAGCCTCGCTTTCCCATGATGATGCAGCCAATTTGCTCCATCAGTGGGGCGTTGTGCCTGAAGTTATTGAGGTAAGCAGTGCTTATCCAATACCTGAAGAGAAGCGGCAGGAGTTAGAAAAGGCGCTGATGACCGTCAGTCAATTATCCATCCCTGTGCAATATGATGAGAACCCTGAGTTGATCGCTGGATTGTTTATAGCCATAGGGGCTTGGTGTCTGCGTGCCAATATAAGAGATGATTTAAAAGGGTTTATGGAGTTTGCCTATGTTACCCGATGAAGACGAACTCAATAGCCCGTTGACCCGGCAGGCAATGTGGCTCAAGGATTATAAGCCAGGGTTACGTCTTGAAGAACGGGGCGTGGTGCGTTCCATCGGAGATGGCATCGCCAGAATATCCGGGCTTCCTTCGGCTGCGGTGAATGATATTTTAACGATGGAGGATGGCAGTCGGGCAATGGTTTTTGACCTGACGGAAGAGCTGTTAAGTGCAGTTCTGTTGCATGAAACCAGTCAGTTGACCGCCGGAACCTCTGTTCATCTTTCCAGGCACTCTTTAAGTGTTCCTGTCGGTGACAGATTGCTTGGCCGGGTGATTGATCCACTGGGAATTCCGCATGACGGGGAAGCGCCTCCCATCCCTTCTGCATGGATGCACCTGGATACATTATCTCCTCCTATTATCAGCCGTGATTTCGTCCATGCGCCTTTATATACGGGTATCAAGATCATTGATACCTTAATCCCGGTAGGTAAAGGACAGAGGCAGCTGCTTATTGGTGACGAAGGCCTTGGCAGAAGTGCGCTTGCTCTCGATACCGTGATTAATCAACGAGACAGAAATGTACGTTGCGTTTATGTGCTTATTGGGCAAAGGCGTTCTACCGTCATTAAGACGATTGAGATATTAAGAGAGTTTGGTGCGCTGGAGTACACAACAGTAGTCGTTGCTGAGGCGAGCAGCCTTCCGGGGTTGCAGCATATAGCGCCATTTGCCGGTTGTGCTATTGCTGAGTATTGGATGCAGCAAGGGCATGATGTCCTCATTGTCTATGATGATCTCAGCACGCATGCCAAAATCTACCGGGAATTATCATTGCTTCTGCGGCGTCCTCCTGGGCGGGAAGCCTATCCCGGTGATATTTTCTCAGTACACGCTGGATTATTGGAACGAACGACCTGCCTGAGTCCGTCTCATGGTGGTGGCAGTATGACAGCGTTGCCCATCGTTGAGACCAAACAGGGCGAGATAGCGGATTATATCCCGACCAATTTAATTTCCATTACTGACGGGCAAATCTATTTGGAACGGGGGCTGTTTTCAGCGGGCTTCCGTCCGGCTATTGATATTGCCCGTTCGGTTTCTCGTATTGGGGGGCAAGCACAACATCCCAGAATCAAGGAAGAAGCCGGAAGTATGAAATTACACTACCTGCAGTTTCTGGAGCTTGAGAGTTTCACCCGCTTTGGAGCCCGACTTGAAGCTTCGATGGAAGAAGCGATTCAACGTGGCTTGATATTGAGAGAGATCCTCAAACAGGATCAATTTTCCCCGCTTCACGAGACTTTTCAACTAGCATGGCTTGTGGCTTTTAATGATGGACATTTCAAGAATTGCGAACGAAAAGAAGTGGCGTCGCTTCTTAGTATTCTTCAACAGCAAGTGAAGTCTTCCGGTCTTACCCTTGATAGCCCCAGAGATGAGTGGAGTGTAGCGGTTACTCAATGGTTATCTCTTAATACCAAACAGGACAGTACGTTATGAGCCGACGCCTGGATCTGGACAATCACCATCATAGTCTGAACGAAATTATAAAAATCTTAGATGCCATGAAAATGTTGGCTTATATGGAAACGCATAAGTTGGGCGCTTTCCTTGAGACTCAACATCGTGCGATCGATGTCATCAGTTCAGCGGCGAACGACTTTCTTAGTTTTTACCCCGGAACGTTATTAAAAGAATCTGAACTAATCCCCGTTTATCTTTTAATTGGATCCGAGCGGGGATTCTGTGGTGATTTCAATCAGGAGTTGTTGGATTATATGGATCAGCTTTTAGATATTCCATCCAACGTAAAGCCAACGTTAATCATTGTTGGCCGTAAACTCTGTAACTTAATGCAAGACGATGTAAACGTCTATGCGCAAATTGATGGTCCCAATGTTGTCGAAGATGTGCCTAGCGTCCTTGAGCAATCTGTTCAGATACTGACAGAATTGCAGCAGCAACAGCCGTTGATGAGTCTATATAGTCTTTACCATAGCGGCGAGCAGGGGATTATCGTAAAAAAATTATTACCACCATTTCAGCAGAATCAGCCACAGCTGCCGAGTTTTCCGTCTCCCCCAGAACTCAATTTATCTCCAGCGGACTTTTTGATAAAAGTTGCCGAGCAATTTCTTTTTACGGCGTTACATGAAATATTCTATACCTCGTTATTAGAGGAAAATTACAATCGGATCACGCACCTTGAAGGTGCCGTTAAGCACCTTGAAAGTAAAGCGGATGAATTGACCCAGCAATGTAATATTTTACGCCGGGAAGAGATTACCGAAGAGATTGAAGTCATTTTGCTCAACGCGAGTAGTTTTGACGAATTGCAATTGCCTAAAACGACTCGAACCGCTTGGGAGTTCAATTAATCCTCAGCCAAATGGCCTTTGCGAGTGGTTAGGAGAGCAAATAGAGCGCACAAAAAAGCGGCTACGGCAATGATAGTCAGTGGCAACGACCATGTTTGAGTTTGGGAGTAAATCATGCCGACAAAAGCTGGACCGACCGCTGCAAGTGCGTAACCTATGGACTGAGCCATTCCTGATAAGGTCGCAGCTTGCGTGGAAGTAACGGATATCTGACCTAAAATAGACAGCGCTAAAATAAAGGTTGCGCAGTTGCCTAACCCAAACACTCCAACCCAGAATATCGCCCATTGAGGTGCCAGCATAAGACCACTGACACCAACCCCATTTAATAGCGCAGCACCGACAAATAAAGGTGCAATGTTTTTGCAACGCGCCATGATAGGTATAAGAAACAATCCCGGCACCATGGTGGAAAATTGCAAAAAGCCATAAACATAACCAGCTTCTAACTCGCTATAGCCTAACTCTGCAAGAATTTTGGGTAGCCATCCAGCAAAAGTATAAAAAGTAAAAGAATTTAAACCTAAGGCAAAAGTAAAGAACCATGCAAGAGACTGGCGCATAAGCTTTTTCAATGGGTAGTAATCTTTATTCTTACTTCTGCTACGGGTTTTGCTCTCAGCTAAGCGAGGCAACCAAAACAACAGTGCTAAACATGGGAAAATCAAGTTTCCAGCTAACGCTATTCGCCAGCCGACAGATAAATCATCAACCATGCTAGTTATAGGCACCATGCTCGCAGCGCTCAACGTTGAACCAACACCCATTGATATACCATAAAGCGCCGTGATGGTGGCTATTCGTCCGGGAAATGAAGATTTGATTACCGCAGGAGCTAAAACATTGCCAACAGCGATGCCCAAGCCAATGAGCATGGTCCCGATGAATAACCAGTGAAAGTGACCAAATGAGCGAATTATCACACCAAGCGCAATGAGTATCAGCGCAAAACAAACCGACTTTTCTAAACCTAATTTGCTGCCTAATTTGGGACAGAAAGGGGAGGCCAAAGCAAACATAATGAGAGGAGTTGAAGAGATAATACCCATGCTCACTGCTGAAATCTGCAAACTTTCCATAATTTGCGCAATTAACGGCGCTAAGCTGGTGAAAGGCGCACGTAAATTGATAGAAAGCAGTAATATGCTGATGACCAATAAGGTTGTGGTTTTTGATTTTGACATTGATTTCAGATTATTAGCATTGGTGTTAATGGCGAGATTGCATATCTTACTCCTTTGGCTTCCAAAAGCTAGAATGATGTCGTTATATCCAAACAACCCCGCTCTGAATCCTGCATCCTGCATCGCGAAGTCTCTTGGGTTTATAACTTTCACTGTACCAATTTTTCCAGGACCCATGTTTATAGTAGGTATAAGCTTCGTTGCACATTCGTTTTCATTGCATGGAGATAGACTTTGCCAAAGGTTTACGTTATACCTCGTCAATTCACTCGATGGTTTTATAAAGAAGGTTGCTCGTCATGTTGGAGATGTTTGGCGTAATTAATATATGGACGTATTTGGTTGGGTTAACAATGATAATCCTCGCGCCAGGTCCAAACTCTCTTTATGTGCTTAAATCCAGCTCGTCTCTGGGTGTTAAGGCGGGTTACAAAGCTGCTTCAGGTGTACTTATTGGCGACGCGATTTTGATTTTACTTTCCTATCTCGGGGTCGCTTCATTGATTCAGGCTTCTCCCGTTTTATTTACTATTATTCGCTACCTTGGTGCCGTGTATTTACTTTATTTAGGGATAAAAATCATCCATCAACTGATAAGTAAAAATGATGGAGGGGAGTCGGAGGTGGCTCGTCCTAAAAAGAAAGAAAATGTGTTCGCTAAGTCGTTGACGTTAAGTTTAACCAACCCGAAAGCGATTCTGTTTTATGTCTCGTTCTTTATCCAGTTTATTGATTACACTTACGAACACACGTGGATTTCTTATCTGATTCTGGCATTCATCCTGGAACTGTTCAGTATTATTTACCTGAGCACTCTTATCTTTTTGGGATCGTCATTAACTCAACTCTTCAGGGACAATAAACTTTTGGCCAAGTTGGGTAATGGTCTGCTTGGCATGTTCTTTATGGGCTTTGCGGCTCGATTAGCGAGTCTGAGTTGATATGAGTTTTGCTTCGCGAATCGTGTTCATGATCTTTTAAATAGGGAGATCCCGCGGCCTTCAATTCGTTGCAGTGTCGACGCTATCGCGCTTTAGTAAGCACTTAATTGATGTTCAATTGATCCATATCAAAACGCTTAGATATATTAGTAATCGCTTATGTTTTCTGCTCTACATTTAATTTGGTGGTGTTAAAACTTAAATAGTCAGGCAGTCTTTTTTCGTTTTTGCAATGTATTGCATTTGGAGCGTTACCATGCGCTAAGGAGCAAATGATGAAAGGCTATACACCAATTAAAAAAATGAGCATAAATATACTCATGTTAGTGAGTATGGCGTTTGCACTATTATTCTTCTTGTTGCCTCCTTTTGCTCAATCTGCTGATGATAGTTCAGATCGACCTGATTGGGCTGGTAATCAGGGTAAAGATGGTAAGCCGGGCCGAGGTAATAGTAATCCGGGTGTGAGTAAAGGTGATCTTTATGGTGACTTGTTGATCATTGTTCGTGATGACAATGGTGAGCCAGTTCTATATACCTGGGATTGGGATTTGGATGAGTTAGGCGCAACAATATACGTACCGACACAAGATAACAATGGTTGCTTCCAGCCAATCGCGAATGAAGATGCTACAGATGCACTTACCGGGGAACCTCTTCCAGCGTTACCTGAAGAGTTTCGAACAGATGATGGGCTAATGCTCATTCCACTTAACAGTGATTGTGAAATTGTCGAGAGCCTAGAGGGGTATGAAGACTACGCTTTTGCAAGTTATGGGGAAGAAGTGGACTTCGGTCGATTAAGTGTGGCGAGATCGCCAGCCGATGTGATCGAATCATCTTACCTTGAAGCGATGTCGAATATTAACAGTGCGCTTAGTATCAGAACTGACCCCGCAGGACGAATTGAGGTAGAGGTTTCAGATAATGTATTCAAAACCATCGATTCGCCACTGGAAAATTTAGCGCTCTATAAAGCGCTGATGCTGAATGGCTACCTACCGACGCTTGGTTTAAGTGATGATCAGTTAGGTGGTCTCGGACATTTGACCAGTAACGGCAACGGTGTTGAAACACTGACCCCAGAAGACTTGCATACAGCGGCTGCACTTTTAGCTGGCGCTGGAGATAAGTTTGGCGAAATTACTCTCGATCTTGTTATTAATATCAATACCATATTGGGTATCAATAATTTGGATAACGATAATTCGAATACCAATGAAAGAGGATATTTCGACTTTAGTGGGTATAGTTATGACCGTTTCAATATGTACGGTGGAAAAGAAGTCGGTTTGTTACTTCCTGGGGTCGCGCCTGCTGAGCCTGGAGATGATGTTTATCCAAGAATGATTTCAACTCTGTCATACCAGGTGGTCCCTCTTCTTGATATAACAGGTAATCCTAAGGCATTTACAGCGGACCCAATGCATACGGGTTATGCACGAGGCTTTACACAAGCGGCTGATGATTCGTTAAGAGTGATCAATTACATTCATAACTGGGCACTTCCCGATTTACCTGAAGGTCTTGATTGGGAATAGCAAAACGATATAACGCCCGAGTGTGAAAATCTCTTTCACTAATTAAAAGTGGAGGTCTGAACCCTCCACTTTTTTGTGTTTGCATTCTTTGTACTTGCTTCACTTAGCTAGTGCCCTTAAACGCACATTTGGGTATATAATTGCGCTTTCAACTAAATAAAGGCTTGGAATATGTGCCCATCTGCGAGTTCGGTTGTCGTGCTTGACTTTGAAACTACCGGCCTGTCACCGAATATGGGCGACAGAGCGATTGAAATTGGTGCGGTCAGGTTGGTCGATGGTCATGTAACGGAATCTTTTCAGCAGTTAATGAACCCGGGTTTCAGAGTCAGTGGATTTATTGAGAGTTATACAGGTATTACCAATCAAATGTTACGGACCGCGCCTAGCTGCGAAGAGGTGATGGAGGAATTCTCTGAGTTTATTGGTAACAGTCCGCTTGTTGCACATAACGCGTCGTTTGATAAGCGGTTTCTCGATGCTGAGCTAGACAGAATCAATAAGAGTTACTCTCAACAATTCGCTTGTTCCATGTTAGTTGCGAGGAGATTAATTCAGGACGCACCGACTCACAAATTAGGTGACTTAGTTCATTTTAAACACATTGAAAATGATGGAACTTTTCACCGTGCCTTGGCTGATTCACAAATGACAGCGAAGTTGTGGATGTTAATGGTAGACGAACTCCGCTTGAAAAACATTGAGAGCCCGACATTTAAATTAATGCAGAAAATCGGCAAGACAAGTAAGTACGCTATTAATAATCTGATCTCGCAATATGCTTCTAGCTAGCTGGTGACTGATTCAACATCTAATGAGATGTGGTGTCAAAACACTCGCTGTAACTCGAACAAGTTTCGCAACTGGGCGAACGGCATACATAGTCTCCACCGTTCTCGCATAGCTGGCGATACAAAAATCGTTTCCACCGCATGTTGTTGACGTTGAGTGCGGATAGGTCCGGAAAGTAGTCTGAAAATAGCTGGCTGAGTATTGGCCGTTCAGGCAAGCCTAAATCATGCCACAGGTGCTGACTTCCCATACAGCCACTGGAGATGACGGTAGCCATCTCCGTCGCAAAGGGCACCGACTCGTCGATGTTTTCCTGCAATAGCTGGTGGAGTTGATCATGTTCCTGTGCTCTTAACGCCATCAACTCACCACGCAACTCGGCCTGCATCGTTTCGAAGTCAGTACTATCAACTTCTACACCTATTGCGTGAATTAGCCGAATAAAAGTGATCTTATCTAAACCAAGATACAGAGGAAGGGCAGAATGCCCACTCAAATAAGAGTGGACAATCGGATGCCAGTATCGGTTGTATTTATCATCTCGCACTATACAGAATCCCCGGAAGGTTGCGGACTTAAGCTTCCTCTAGGGTTTAGAGGAAGATTGGCGCAGTCGACGATTGCCTCTTCGATAGGGCAAATGCTGGCACATTGCGGTTCATGCCAGAAAGAAGAACATTCGTTACATCTTTTATTGTGAATCGCAAATGGTTTCTCAGCTCTGCCTGTTTTATATACCGCTTGATTTGGACAAACAGTTATGCAGGCATGGCAGCCAACACATTTATCGTTGATGAATAAGCTCATGCTTGTCCTCCGTTACTTTAGAATTTGTTTGGTGCTGTTTGGCAATGATTTCCAGACTGGTGCTGACTGGCTGGAACGCGAAGTCAACATTAGGAGTTATTCCGCGTTTTTCTAATTCTCGCCAAGGGCTAATCCCAATTCTGGCACTGAGCACCATCTGACAGTCGGCGATAGTATCGAACAAGGCTTCCTTATCACTTTCATCCCCGCATTCGCTGGGGCCTTTACAATACTGAGCCACATTACGCGACTCCTGGAAAAGGAATCGTTCTGACTGTTTATCATATTGGTAGATTTCAAAACGTTTGGCATGCCCAAAATGCAGCCCAATATTTGCTTCACCATGACTTGCCACCGCGACTCGATATACTGAAGGCGATTTTGTTGAGCTGCACGGGGAAGCACTATCGTCATTAAGCATACCCACGGCGTCTGCACGGCACTGTTTACAATGCGTCATTTGTGGCATATGAATGCCGCATTCCTCGCGAACGGCTTCTATCTCACTATCGGTCGGTCCCCGTTGGCCACTAAGCCCAAAATAGGTGCCATGACTCGGGTCTGATATCAGCGGCATAATATTGTGTAATGTCGCTCCGAGGGATTTTACTTTCTCTGAAACTTGAGAGATGTGATGGTCGTTGACGCCGGGAATAAGCACCGTATTGATTTTGACCAGCATCCCTGCTTCCGCAGCTAGTTGTAATCCGAGTAGTTGGCGATCAATAAGCGTTTGCGCAGCAGCTCTTCCTTTAAGTCTTTTACGATTGTAAAAAACCCACGGGTAAATTTTTTCACCGATTTCAGCATCAATGCAATTAATCGTAATGGTGAGATGGTTAACACCCAAAGCGGAAAGTGTTACGACATGTTCTGCAAGTGCCAGACCATTGGTCGAAATACACAGTTGAACATTGGGATCTGCTTTGTATATATCTCGGAGAGTTTTAAACGTCGCTTGTGGATTCGCCAATGCATCACCGGGCCCAGCTATACCGACAACAGTAAGATTGGGCGCGCGCTTTTTAATGGTTGAAAACTGTTTGAGGGCAGCAGCGCTATCCATAACGTGTGAAACAACCCCCGGACGAGACTCGTTACTGCAATCATATTTACGATTACAGTAATTACACTGAATGTTGCAAGCAGGAGCTACTGGTAAATGCATCCGAGCATACTGATGAGCCTGCTTTGAATAGCAAGGATGCTTCGCGATCTTTTCTTGAGTTTGTTTGTTTAAAAAGTGATGAAGATTATCGTTCGCGCAATCGTCACTTTTTACTCGTGGTGAAGGACTATCCATGTCTGCCCCTTAATGATTTTATGCCTATAAAAAGGTGTACTGCAATCATCGTTCCCTGTTTAACTCATTGTTTTTAAATGGCTAACGTTGTGGGCTAACAACAATTGTCTGATAGTTGACAATAATAATGTCCTGAAAATTGTCAGATTTGTTTCATCTCGATATTTAATATTTGGATTCGATACGCTATTTGACGTGGTGTCATATTTAATAACCTCGCTGCTTTTGCTTTGACCCAACCAGTACGTTCAAGGGCATCAATGACCAGCTCTCGTTCATCAGCAGGTTTGCTCTTTTCTCTGGCCATAAGATGACTCTCTGTGACGCGAGAAGGTGGTGCTGAAAAACCTGAACTCGCTGTATACGCGGGTTGTAGCATATTGGCAAAGCTTGCCTCGGTTTGATTTATTGTAATTAAGCTGGCATCAATGACGCCAGATTCACACAGAACAGCAGCGCGCTCTAAGGTGTTTTCCAGCTCACGAACGTTTCCGGGCCAGTTGTGATTCATCATAACGCGTATCGCGTCATCGCTGATGGTGAGCTCCCGGCCTTGTTGATTGCTTAATTTTTTCCTCATGTACTCTGCGAGCTCAGGTATGTCTTGAATTCGGTCACGCAGAGCCGGTAAGTGCATTGGCATGACGTTGAGACGATAGTAGAGGTCTTCACGGAAGTTTCCTTGGGCTACTTCGTCTTCAAGATGGCGGTTTGTTGCAGCGATGATACGGACATTGACAGAAATCGTCGTTGTACCTCCAACGCGTTCGAACTCTTTTTCCTGCAGTACGCGCAACAACTTAGCCTGAAAGGCTGCACTGGTTTCACCAATCTCGTCTAGGAATATCGTGCCATTGTGCGCCATTTCAAAACGGCCTTTACGTTGTTTTACGGCACCCGTAAATGCGCCTTTTTCATGACCAAACAGCTCAGACTCGAGCAAGTTATCTGGTAATGCCGCGCAGTTAAGTTTAACGAATGGGCGATCAGCACGAGGCGAATTATAGTGAATGGCATTTGCTATCAGCTCTTTACCGGTTCCTGATTCTCCTCGAACAAGTACCGTTGAATCCCATCGAGACACCAAGCGAATTTGGTCAAAGATTTGCCTCATAACTTTCGTGTGGCCGACTAAGTTGCGGAAACTGTAGTTATTACGGACCTTGCGCCGCAGGCCATCTCGTTCATCGACCAACTCTTTTTCGGTACGTTCAACGTTTTGAGCCAATTGAATATTCTTCGAAATCAGATTGCCAATCATATCTAGAAATTTGGATAACAGAGTCAGATGCTCATCACCAACGTTTGGCGGCTGGGCAGAAAGCGCACCAAGCACTTTACTGTTGCTGTCTTTGATCGGCACACAGATGAAGGGTTTATCGTAGTCGTAGAGCGCAAGTTTATCCGCAAAGCGCATATCACTACCAAGGTTGCGGATGACCATTGAACTGCCGCGGCTGAGAACTTCTCCCACAATGCCTTCGCCTGTTTTATAGTAAACGTTCTTTTGCCCACTGGTGTTGTCGCTGGTTGGACTGTGCACACATTTAACTAGCAAAATGTTTTTTTCGTGGTCGAGGATAGTGAGCATCCCACACTGCAATCGACATTCGTCATGCAGTATTTTCAGGATTTTGTCGGAGGATTCAACGTAGTTTAGGCTAGCATTAAGAACACTCGATATTCGATACATTGCCGCCAACAACTGACGCTCTAAATTTAAGAGAGTATGTTCTTCAATCATAATGTTCTACCGCTATTAATTGGAAATGTTAAGCAAACTTTCGCACCGTTTAGTCTCTGACTATCTGAGATAGTGACGGTGGCAGAGTGTTCGTTAAGAACCTGCTGCACGATTGAGAGTCCTATTCCACGACAGCCGGACTGATGTTTCGGTTTGGTACTGTAAAAAGGTTGGAAGACGGTCAAACGAAGCTCTTCTTTGACTCCTAAGCCGCTGTCTTCAATATCAATGATGATTTCGCCGTTTTGTTCATAAGAGTGAATAAACAATGTTCGGTCTACCGGTTTCGCTAGTTTGATTGCGTCCAACGCATTATCGATAAGTTGCTTTAACGCAAGAATGAGTCGATGAGGCGTGCCGTTAATAGACGAGAGTTTTTGTGATAGGTCGAGTTCTAAATGGATAGACAACCGCATTAACTCATCACCGGTGATGTTGCATGCATCACGAATAATTTCGTTTAGGTTGACGGGTTGTAGCGCCTCTCTTTCACGCTCAGGGATAGCGAGTTGAATTTCATGCATAGCAGAGTTCGCGGTAGCCATTGCATCGTCCATTGCGACTAAACCCGGGCAGGCGGCATTGGTACGTTTTAGAATGTTTACGGCAGAATTAATGACATTGAACGGTCCCTGCAGTTGATGGAGGGTGCCCATCAATGCTTCTTGCATGGCGTGGACGTATTTGTTGTCTCTGACCATCAGTTTGACCGCGTTAATTCGGCGCTCTTCAACCAGCAATTTTTCTTTGGTGCGTTCGGTAATAGAAATAACGGTGTAGTCATCATCACTATCAGGAAGAAAATAGTGTTCAATGTTAATCGTTGAAACCGGGGTTTTGACCATAGCGAACTCAAACCATCGTTCGTGTGTACCATCTTCGCTGCGAATAGAAATATTCTGCGTACGAGCTTTTTGCTGACCAATAAATTCCACCAAACTGTCATATTGATAATCTTGTTTGATACTGCTTAACAGGAGATCAATGGGTGAATGTTGGATACTTTGCTCTATCCGCTGATATTTTTTATTCGTGACTAAAAGGTTATTCAATGAATCAACTAATGCGATTGCTGTTGATGATCCATTAAGAACCGCCTGAAACAGCGTAAATTGATTCTTCTGATCAGTGATGCGCAGGTGGCGTTCGGTAATATCTCTATGAATTGCATAGTAACGGGTTTCGCCCTTTTGTTCTTTCAATCGAGATATCGACATTTCCGCGATATAAGGCTGGCCATTTTTCTTCCTGTTCA
Source organism: Vibrio limimangrovi (assembly GCF_054064025.1). Classification (NCBI taxonomy): domain Bacteria; kingdom Pseudomonadati; phylum Pseudomonadota; class Gammaproteobacteria; order Vibrionales; family Vibrionaceae; genus Vibrio; species Vibrio limimangrovi. Next base: position 162,091 of record NZ_JBSUGF010000006.1, on the reverse strand, counting down.
CCAGTTGACCTTGCCAGTGATCACCGTTGGTAATGGCGAACCACATGTTTTGGTAAACACTCTGAGGCGTTGCCTTATACGAAAGTAAAGACGAATTTTTACCGATGAGTTCGTGGGGAGAATAGCCGGTTATTTGGCTAAAAGTCTGGTTAACGAAAAGTATGTTGCCATGCTTATCTGTAATGCTGATAGCAACTGGCGCATGCGCAACAATCTGTTCGAACGCGCGCGTATTAAATGCCGTTGGATGGCTATCGGGTAGAAAGTTCTCAAGTTGTTCCATACGTCTATCCCTTTACGTTTGGTGATGTAACTACGTTTAGTGATGTAACAACATGTAATGCATTTCCTATTCCAGACTCTCAGACCAGTTCTGGTGGGCCCACTCCAATTAAACTTTGTTTGATTTCGGACAATTATTACTTCGATTAAGCAAAGTTTGTTGGCTTTCTGACAAGGTTAATCTGCGGGTTTGGCGCAGTGCATATCTGTTCTAGTACTTGGTAAATCGAGGGTTTTGATACAACTCGGTGCAACATTTCACTCGTGGCATAGGCTATGCACCATAGTCGATAGTGCAAGTTATTGGAGTGTTGTTATGTCCGAAGGATTGATCATTTTTCTCAGCGCGGCATTTGTAAACAATGTCGTGCTAGCCAAATTTCTGGGCTTGTGCCCGTTTATGGGGGTGTCGAGCAAGATTACGAGTGCGGTAGGAATGGGGGTAGCGACCATTTTTGTACTTACTCTTGCGACGGTATGCAGCTGGTTGATTGAATTTACTATTTTGAAGCCATTACATCTGGAGTTTATGCGGATCATATCCTTCATTTTGGTCATCGCTGCAGTTGTACAGTTCACAGAGCTATACGTTAAGAAATCATTTCCCGAACTTTATCAGGCGCTTGGCGTTTTCCTACCGCTCATTACCACCAACTGTGCGGTCTTCGGTGTTGCTTTGTTAGCCGTTCAGGATGAGTTGTCATTTCTTAATACCGTGATGTTCAGTTTTGGATCTGCGTTGGGCTTTATGTTGGTGCTCACCATTTTTGCCGGTTTACGCAGTCAGCTTACGTTGAGTCATGTACCGGAAGCCTTCAAAGGCTCACCAATCGCATTTATCACCGCGGGCTTCTTATCAATGGCCTTTATGGGCTTTTCAGGAATGGCGTAAAGGAGACTTAAACATGTTACTTACAACGCTCATTTTCTTTGTTTGTCTCGGTGCTGTACTTGGCTTAGCGCTAGGGTACGCGGCAAAGGTGTTTCATGTTGAGGGAGACCCGCGCATAGACAAAGTTGAAGCACTATTACCAGGAGGTCAGTGTGGTCAATGTGGTGAGGCTGGCTGCCGTCAAGCCGCGGAAAAAATGGTTTCGGGAGAACTGAGCCCATCGTGTTGCCCACCAGGAGGTGCTGCGCTTGCGCAGAATGTCGCACAGTTGCTTGGTGTTTCTATTGATGTTGATGATCAAGATATCGAGTTGGTTGCACGTATTAATGAAGCCGAGTGCACAGGCTGTAACCGATGCTACAAAGCGTGTCCTTTCGACGCGATTGTCGGTGCGCCTAAGCAGCTGCATACGGTAATAAAAGATGTGTGCACCGGATGCCAGTTGTGTGAAAAAGCGTGTACCCAAGGCTGCCTCACCATGTCTGAAGTTACGCCTTCAGTATCGACATGGTATTGGCCAAAACCTTCGTTGACGGCTTAGGAGTGAACCATGTCCAGTTTGATAGATTTTAGTTTATTGAGTAAGCCATTTCGCGGTGGGGTCCATCCCAAAGCTTATAAAGGGCTTACATCGGATAAAAGCATTGACCGTCAATTTTGGCCAAGAAATATCTACTTAGCACTACAGACTCGTTCGGGTGCTAAGCTCAGATCGTTGGTCAGTGTCGGAGATCAGGTCTACCGAGGTCAACTTATTGCTGTAGGGCAGAATGATTTCGTCGCGCCGGTCCACTCATCAGTCAATGGCATTGTGACTGCGATTGTTCCACATATCACTACTCATCCTGCGAAAGTGAAATGTGACACAGTAGTGATTCGGGCGAACGACGATAAACATTGGGGTGAGACTTCACCAGGTGAAAGCATCCACGACCTGGACGCGGACACCATTATCGAAAGAGTAGCAGAAGCGGGCATCGTTGGGCTTGGTGGTGCGGGCTTCCCGGCGGCAGTAAAAATACGCTTTTCACGTAGTTCCAATGTGGACACCATCATCATCAACGGGGGAGAGTGCGAACCTTACCTGACCAGTGATGATTTAACGATGCAAAGCTATCCCGAAGAGATCATCGCAGGGATACAGATGCTATTGATTGCAAGTGGCGCTAAACGGGCAATTGTTGGGATAGAGGATAACAAACCAGAAGCACTCAGTGCACTCCATTATGCTGCAAGTGAAGTGGATTCTATCGAAGTACGTAAGGTGCCGAGTATCTACCCGATGGGCTCGGAGAAGCATTTGATAAAAACGCTGACCGGGAAAGATGTTCCTCCAGGTGGTCGCGCAACTCAAGTTGGGATCCTGGTGAACAATATCTCCACGGTTAGGGCTGTGTATCATGCTGTTCGATTCCGACGCCCATTGGTTTCTCGGATTGTGACCGTTAGTGGTAGGGGTATCGCAGAGCCGAAAAATGTTGAGGTACCAATCGGAACACCGGTAAATGAAGTGATCAACTATTGTGGTGGTGTCAGCGAATCTACAGAGCGGTTACTTTTGGGTGGACCAATGATGGGCCAAGCTGTGCCTTCAATGCAGGTACCAGTCGATAAAACGGTTGGAGGGATTCTAGCCCTTACGGAAGATGAAGTATTCATTGAGTCCAAACACCAAGAGTGTATTCGTTGCGGGCAATGTGTCCGCGCATGCCCGATGGGTCTAATGCCATTTCAGATGGCAGCATATACGCGTGTTTCGGATTTCAAACGTGCCGAAGATCTTGGTGTGAACCATTGTTTGTCTTGTGGTGCATGCGGATATGTATGTCCATCATCCATCCCTCTAGTGCAGTATTTCATGCATGCGAAAGGCGCGATTGCCTCGACCGCTTTTCAGGAAAGAAAGTCGGCTCAGGCGAAAGTACTCAATGAGTCTCGTAAGCAACGTCTCGCTCTGGAAACGGCAGAGAAAAAGGCTGCACAAGCAGCACAGAAAGCAGCGAGACCTACCAGGAGTAGCGGCAGATCAGCGCCTGCTGAGAAGCCTTCACGGCCAGAAAGACCTGCACGTCCTGCACGCGTTACTCGACAAGCAACTGCTACCGAGAAGGAGCAACAATTATGATTAAGTACGACTCGGTGATAGGTCCGTTCGCCCATAACGGGAGTTCGACAACACGAATTATGTATCTGGTGATATTAACGTTATTCCCTGCCTGCGTGTTCGCAGGGTTTCAGTTTGGGCGCAATAGCATTGCTCTGATAGCAGTTTGTTGCCTAACTTGCATTATCAGTGAGTGTTTATGCTTGTTGGCGATGAACAAGAAACCTAGCGCGTGTTTTGATGGCTCAGCCATATTAACGGGTTTGCTGTTAGCCATGAGTTTACCTCCGTCATTTCCGATCAGCCTGGCTATTTTGGGCAGTATGTTTGCGATTATTTTAGGTAAGCAAATCTACGGAGGCTTAGGGCAAAATTTATTCAATCCGGCGATGTTAGCGCGCGTTATGTTGCTCATCTGCTTTCCCGTCGAAATGACGCAGTGGGCGGCTCCAACTCCGATCGATTTGAGTAACAACTTAGTCACGGTGCCGGAAGGCTGGCTTAGTTTTGATGGAGTAACTTCCGCTACAGCGTTAAGTAGTGAGCGTATCTTTCCTGTTGAGTTCACCGAACAGTTCTTTGGACAGCACTCAGGAAGTCTGGGTGAAACCAGTACTTTTCTGATTCTATGTGGGGGTGGTTACCTGCTTTGGAGACGAATAGTCCACTGGGCTATACCACTTACCTTTATGCTCGGTTTGGCACTACCTGCTTTTGTTGGCCATTTAATTAACGCTGAAGTTTACTTGTCTCCGTGGGTGCACCTGACCAGTGGTGCAGCGATGTTGGGCGCTTTCTATATCGCGACGGATCTCGTGACCTCTCCAACCAGTATTCGTGGACAGCTCCTTTATGGGTTGGGTTGTGGCCTTTTAGTTTGGTTAATCAGAACGTTCGGAAGTTATCCCGAAGGTGTCGCTTTCGCTGTACTGATTATGAATGGAGTCAGCCCACTGATTGATTATTACATGCGACCTAGTGTTTTCGGCGCGACCACAGCAACGGGGAAATAATCATGGAAATCAGATTACAACAATTTAAAGAGCGGATTTCATATCAGGTAGGTTTGCTTGCTAGTGCCTGCGCTCTTGCTGCTTTACTGTTATTTGCTACCGATTGGGCAACAAAACCCGTTATAGCACAGCGAATACTCGAAGACCAAAATGCACTATTGAGAGAGGTTCTGGCGGGGCAATCCTACGCGAATGATGTGTTCTCATTTAGTGAACTTATTGAGTTCGAAGGCAAATCTTACGAACTTTACCGAGTGGAAGACGACAAGCATCAATTGATTGATTGGGTCATTCGTGGTGATCAGGAGGGATACAGCGGCACGATAAGGTTTCTTATTGGGGTCACGCTAAATGGCGAGATCATTGGTGTGCGAATCATCAGCCACAGTGAAACTCCTGGACTCGGTGACAAAATAGAAGCACAAAAAAGTAACTGGATACATAGTTTTGCGAAACGAGCTTTAGAGAACACTGGTTTATGGGCCGTGAAAAAAGATGGTGGAGACTTTGACCAATTCAGTGGTGCGACGATCACCCCCAGAGCGGTAGTGAAGGGCGTTCATCAAGCGTTATTAGCGCTTGAATCATATCAAGGAGCGAACAATGAGTGACTCAAATCAATACAAAACTATTATTTCTCAAGGCTTATGGGGTAACAACATTGTATTAAAGCAGTCTCTTGCCCTTTGCCCGCTGCTTGCGGTGACAAGTAGTGCAACGAATGGTTTAGGTCTTGGCCTTGCGACGATGGTTGTTATGGTTGCTGCCAATACTCTGAACTCGATGGCAAAAGGCATTATCAGTAAGACGGTTCGTATTCCGGTCAACGTCATCATTATTGCTACATTAGTGACACTGATAGATGCGGTACTTAATGCTTATCTTCATTCTCTGCATAAAGTACTCGGGCTGTTTATCCCCTTAATAGTCACAAACTGCGCCATTCTCGGTCGTGTGGAGTCCTTTGCCAGTCGAAGTGCTGTATTGCCGTCAATTGCTGATGGTCTGTTTATGGGCTTAGGTTTTACGTGGGTGCTTACCACGCTGGGTGCCATAAGGGAAATTCTTGGTAGCGGGACATTGTTTAGCAATGCTCATTTGCTTTTAGGGGAACGTTTCGCGTTTCTGGAACTGGTCATTATTGACGATTACCGAGGGCTGCTTCTGATTATTTTGCCACCGGGAGGCTTCTTGGTTCTGGGGTTGGTACTTGCGTTAAAACAAAAGTACGAATCGGTCGTTAAAAATGCGGTTCCGACTGTTGCTCACGTTAGGGGGTAATGATGAAAGTAAGTGTTGTGTACGCGCTACCAGATGAACAGGTATGGCTGTCTGTCGATGTTGATCATACTGCGACAGTGCTGAGTGCAATTCAGGCCTCTAACATTTTAAACATGTTTCCAAACATCGATCTTGATAAACAAAAAGTCGGTATTTTCAGCAAGGTCTCCAAGTTAGACAGCGAGCTTAAGGAAGGCGATCGAGTTGAAATATATCGCCCTTTGATTTGGCAACCTGAAGATGACGATGATGACGATTAATTGTCATCTTTACGACAATATGTCAGTTATTGTAATGCGTGGTTATTTCTAAGTTATTGATTTTTAGGCTTTAAAGTTTGGTGAGTATTTTGCAGGGTATCTCTGCCATTACGATATTTTAAGCAAGGAGCTAATTATGAGCAAAGTAGGAATTTTTTTTGGTACCGATATGGGTAGCACTCGAAAAATGGCCAAATTGATCCAAAAACAACTCGGTGATGAAATTGCCGATAAGCCTAAAAATATTAATAGAGTCGACGCTAAAGAATTCACTAGCTATGACTATCTTATTTTAGGAACACCGACTTTAGGTGAAGGTCAGCTACCAGGGTTATCCGTAGATTGCCAGGAGGAAAGCTGGGAAGAATTTCTACCTAACTTCTCAGATATGGATCTGACCGGCATTAAAGTCGCGTTGTACGGTTTAGGAGACCAGGTCGCTTATACAAATGAGTTCGTTGACGCACTTGGTGAGTTGTATGACCATGTCGCTAACTGTGGGGCGGAAATGGTCGGCTTCTGGCCAACCGAAGGTTACGAGTTTGGTTCTTCCAATGCTGTCGATGGAGATGACTTCGTCGGTTTAGTTATCGATAAAGAAAATCAATCCAGTCTTACTGAGCAGCGAATTGCTGGTTGGGTAGAGCAGATCAAAGCAGAAATGGAGCTGTGATTAAGTAACAGATCTGCTTTCTCGATTTAACTGCATTCTAGTTCATCCGATGAAATGTCACTCTTGCTTCGAGAGTGGCATTTTTTATTATTTTAAACTTAGTATCTTCACCGAAGAACGGAAGATAATTGCGTTGCATTTGCAGACGACTGGAAGCTTAAATACGTATCAAGTTGAACAGAGTAATGCGTTTGAGGTTTTAATCAGAGGATTGGAGCGGGCAGCGGGAATCGAACCCGCATCATCAGCTTGGAAGGCTGAGGTAATAGCCATTATACGATGCCCGCGCACCGAAAGGACTCAGCTAATATGCCACATTAAATTGAAAAGAAAAGTCTTTTCTCATCAATTGGTTGTTTTTTGAATAAAAAATGCGCAAGACCTGCCTTTTATGCAGGATTGATAGTGCCTTGCGGGTCAATTTGAAAATCATTGATTAAATTGTGTCTTTGAAAGTGAAAGAAACTGTATTGATATTGAACACTTGGCATTCATGGTTAAGACTCAATGGTGTAGAAGTATTTTTTATTTTCAGCCATATAAGCAAAAGGCGCTGATACTGCCCGCAAATCAGAGGAGAACAACTATGTGGAGAGGAGTCATTTTAGGTGGAATGGCATTGCTGATCGCAGCTTGTACCACAGTGACAACCGATGTCGATAAGCAAGCTGATTTTTCATCGTATAGCACATTCGATTTTGGAGAGCAGAATGGCGCCCCTGAGAGTATTGATGCTCGACGTATTGAACAGGGTATCGCAGCTCAGTTACAGGCCAAAGGAATGAAACGAGTAGCAAGTGGTGGTGATATTTATGTTCATCATGACATTGTTAAGAATACCGAGTTTGTCTCTTCTGGCTCTAGTGTCAGCTTTGGCTACGGCTGGAATAGTTTCGGTGTCATTACGTCAAGTCCAGAAAGATATAGAGAGCGAAAATTCGGCAACCTCGTGGTTGAATTAGTGGATACTAAAGAGAACCAAGTCGTGTGGAAAGGCGTGTCGAGTCGTAAACTGACAGAATCGATGGACACTGACCGGAGAGAGAATTTGATTTCGGAAGAGATAGTGAAAATGTTCGAGCACTTTCCGTATGGCAATAATTAGTGGGTAGATTCTCTTACTCTGTTTATGGTTTGATGTGTAATACAAAAGGGAGCGGTTCGGAACCACTCCCTTTTGTATGTTAAGTTAAGCACTTGCGTAGATAACACTGCCACCTTTTATGGTATCAATGATGATACGTGACAGTTTTTCTGGCAGAGCTGGACAGCCCCAACTGCGCCCTAAGTAACCATTCTTTTCGATGAAAGAGGGGTTAGCGTACTTGGCTCCGTGTACAACAATGTAACGCTCGCGAGCTTTGTCGTTTACTCCTGAGTTCAAACCATCTAATCGAAGTGAATAACCATTAGATCCGTAATAGGTGGTGTCAGTCAAAAACGTGCCTAATGAGGTTTTTCTAGAGTTCACAATATTAGAAAACTTCGTGGCGGTTTTCTTTCCACTGTTTACACCGTGTGATACATAAGTATTAAAGATCAGTTTCTTCTTATTTAAATCAACGACATAAAATCGCTTTTCAGTCGATGGTTTGCTGTAATCAATGATAGTCAGAACTGGCTTCTTTCTATTCTTGGTGTTTTTGTATGCTAAATAAGCATCATTAAAAAGTTTAAAATCGATAACGCCGTCTAGCTTGGCGTCCTTGTATGTTTTTCTAACTTGTTGAGCAATCTGATTCTCTACCTGGCCTTTGCCATCCGTGTTTTTAGCAAGAGCGAAAGGAGAAACAGAGAAAAACGTCCATATCAACAATAAAAATGACTTTTTCATTTTGATTAAATAAAACCCTAGGTGTTACAAACTTGCTGAATACCTCATGCATTCAGTAATACTACATGTACATCAATCTGATTCTAATCCCATTAAAACGTAATATGCATGTTTGCACTTACTTATGGGGGTTTATTATTCAGCTATAACTTTAAAGCTAACTTTTTGATGTTAAATGGTTTTTCTTTTTATCTAAAAAACTTCTGAATAAATAATAACTTAATTATGTAATTAATAAAACTATGTATACGGATGTTTGAGGTGTTTTTTATTTAAAAAACATTGTTTAATTATTGTTCAATCAAAAAAACTTTTTTGATTTCAATACTTTTATTTTTTCTCCGCGACGTAGAATAAAAAATTCACTCTGTGATCCGAGTCGTAACAAATCATGAATTGAATCTTGAATGCAAACACTTGCACAGTATAGATTGGAATAATATAACCCACAGTCGATAGGAAAGAGGTTTTAATGAACGTATATGAGTGTGTGTCTTTTATATTAGTAAAAGACGCGCAAGTATTGCTGGAAACACGAGCAAAAGATAAAGCAACCGACCCTGGTGTCGTTGCTATTCCTGGTGGGCATCTAGAGCTTGACGAAACTCAGCAACAGGCATTGTATCGAGAGCTCAAAGAAGAGTTGAATATTATTCCACAATCATTTGTTTATTTGTGTTCTCTATATCATCCAACAACGACCGAACTGCAACTACTACATTATTATGTAATTCCTAAGTGGGACGGAGAAATAGAATGCTATGAAGCAGAGTCCGTCGCTTGGTATTCTCCAATCAATTCACCAGTTGGAACTGAGGTTGACCGAATTGCATTAAAAGAATATTTGAGGTTAAAAAATACTTTTAGTTCAATATTAAATGAATAAATTTGACTGAAATAAATGTTTATGCGAATTAATTTAGTGAAATTGTGAGCTATTAAATGCTACTTGCATTGAAAGCTAGGAGTTCTGTTATCGATCAAATATTGCTAAATATCAACTTATCATTTGATGGCTTGTGATACGGTTCGCTCCAGGTGATGATTACTGAATAATCTTTTTATTTTGTTTTTCGAGGCTGAGTATAAAGAACACACGTTTCAGTAGAGCAACAGTTTGGTCTTTGATCACAAGGGATTGATATGAATAAAAAATGCGGCCAGTGTCGACAATTCACTCGCGACAAGGCGAGCGATAAAGATATTTGTGGCGCGTGGGGGCAGCCAACGATGGCGACTAGACTCGCCTGTGATTTTTTCATGCCAACCATTTCTGCGAAAAATAGAGTTCCTGTGATGACTGACTCAAAAAATACCGTTACTCAGGATATTTAAATCAGTCGATGGATGGAAGGTGCTCTATTTGGCTACTTTGGATAGCCCTCCAGCTACTGATAGATGAGCAAGTTGTGGTTGTTTGAAGCGATTGTCGCTATTTGATTCCCACCACTCTTGGAGTTGCTCAATATTCATTGGTTTACCAAACAGATACCCTTGCATATAGTCGCAATGATATTCCGATAGCCATTGGCGCATCACATCGTGCTCTATGCCTTCTGCTGTGACGGTTTTGTTCTGCGCATGGCATAAATCTATAATTGGTTTAATGACGTGTCCATTATTGGTTTCCATCAATGTCAGTAGAAACTCGCGGTCAAACTTAATTTTGTGTACCGGGAATTGGACCAACTGAGTCAGAGAAGTATAACCCGAGCCGAAATCATCAATGGCGAGACGGTATCCGAGTTTAGACAGTTCATCAAGTAATGCCGTGCCACGTTGATCCGATGCGAAAGTTTCTGTTATCTCGAGTTCAATGAACTTTGGATCCAGTCCGTGCTTTGTCGTATAGGTATGAATGTACTCTGCCATTTCGAGAGAGTTTAGCTCTGCGGAGGACAAATTAATCGAAAGAATAATGTCTTTATCAAAGATATTTCTTAGATCGTTGTATGTGGAGGCCGCAGTAGAGAATACCCATCGGTCGATTTTGTCAAATAAACCGGTTTTCTCCGCAATCGGGATAAACTCACCTGGCGGTATATTTCCTATGCTTTCCGATTCCCAACGTAGCAAGACTTCCAATCCTTCAATTTCGTTGTCATAACGATTCATGTAAGGCTGAAAAACCAAACGAAATTCATCTTCAACGTTGGTTTTTCTGAGTGCTCGTTCGATTTGACTTCGTCTTTGGGCTTCTACATTGAGTTCGGCAGAATAATAGGCATATTGGTTTTTACCCGCTCGCTTAGCTTGGTACATAGCCGCATCGGCGTTAGACAGCAGTCTCGCAACATCAGTACCATCATGAGGAAATCGAGCGATACCAACGCTCGCGGTGACGGGTAATGTACTCGACCATGAATGGCTTAGGTTATTTATTGGTTTGAGCAACTCTTCTGCAAGTAAATCAGGCATGTTACTTACTTCGTTGTTCGAGCTGAGTAAAATTGCGAATTCATCCCCAGATAGACGCGCACCAAAACATGGGCTGTCATGTTGATGTGAAAATTTCTGACATACACTTTTTATGTGATTTGAATACAATTTTAATAAGCTGTCGCCCAGCTCATGGCCGTATTTGTCATTCACATATTTGAAGTTATCCAGGTCGACGTATATCACCCATAAATTCTCAGAAGGAGAGGAGAGCTCTCGGGTTGCTAATTCATTAAAGTGAACTCGGTTAGCAAGTTGTGTCAGATGATCGGTTTCAGCCAGTCGTTTTGTTTTCTTATAACTGACGCGTAGCTCTTCATACATATCAAAGATTCGCGTAGATAGTCGGCCAATTTCGTCGTTAGTGTTCAATTTCTCAATGTTATCTCGCTTGTTCAATTCCAACTCTTTAATTTGTTTATCTAACAGAGAGACTGGGCGCAACACATTACGATAAAGAATCAGGACGATTAAAGTGATGGTGCAAAATGCCGCAATACCAAATGACAAGGCGAGTTCTAGCCATACTTTATCGACTTTATTCCACATCAAATATTCTGCTGGTGAAAGAACGGCGAAAAAGTGAGGAAGTAATTCGATCGTTTGGGCAAGAGGGATATCAAGGTGGATGGGCTTTTGAGAAAAAGTAATAACACTGTGTGTATCAAACTCAATATCGTGCTTTATATCGCTAAACGCCTCGAGGGAAACAGTGACGACGACAAAAAACGCATTGCTAGGGTCGAAGCTCAGTGGTTGCTCTCCTGTACGTTTATCGACTAAGCCATATTGAAGCAGAATACTTTGACCACTGGAGTTATAAATGAAACCGGTGTGATTAAAGTCTTTGTATTGGTCAAAACTCTCCGATATGTACTCTAGGACTTTGGGGTCGATAGCGCCTGTATATTCAAAGAATTGGTTTTCCGTGTAATAGAGTAGTTTCTGTTTACCATCGAGAATCGCCATACTGGCATCGCCGTTATACCCGTAACTCAGAACGTCGGCAGTCTCATCAAGACGATTAAATAATACCCGCTCACGATATGGATTATCATGATTGATTAAATAGTCTTGTAGAACATCACTCTTGCTCAGAATGTAAGCGTAGCTATTGAGAAATATATTCGCTTGTCGGAACTGACCCGCGAGTTTCTCCATTTGAAGCTGAATATAGCTATCTTCTCTTTTTATGAGCGTGACTTTCTGGATGCTATAGATAATGTAACTCGATACCACCGCACTTAATAAGATGACTGGCGTTACAAGCAAAATCACTCTGCTGCTTAATTTCATTATTATTCTTCAAGTTCCGTTTGTTTCCCTACAAACGTTGCATACCTTGACGGTAGTTAACGGATGACGTTTCTTATCAAATTGTAACTAGAATTTAAGTTTGCTGACCTTGAAAATCGGAGAACCGTATAAGAACTGTGAAGTTGTGTATGATTTTTAACCGTATAACTGGGTTGTTTCTCAGTAGCAAGACGTATTTGTTATTAATTGCCGGTGTTGTATAAGCTTTTGTAACGACATCACACCCCACGTATCGAAACGTTTCGATGGCTAAAGTGTGATACGAGTTTTCTTTTTTTGTCTTGCTATGATTCGTTTGCAGATCATTCTCACACCTTACAGATAGACCGCTTTTCAATTTAGTTTAGCGAACTATTATTGCATCGAAACGTTTCGATGAGTTTTATGTAAATAACCATAATGTACTAATGCAGACGCTCATCGTTGTATGAACGTGTAACCGAAAGGTCTATGAGATGAAAAAAAGTACCCTAATACACTCAGATATTTCTTACTTGGTGGCAACGTTGGGCCATACCGATGAAATCACCATTTGTGACGCAGGCTTGCCAATTCCTGAACATGTGCCGCGAATCGATTTAGCGCTTACTCATGGCGTACCAAGCTTTATTGATACCGTTCGCGTGATTTTGTCTGAGTCACAAATTGAAGGTGTCATCATTGCCGAAGAATTTGCACAAGTTAGCCCTGAACTGCATAAAGCGCTGCTTGAAGAACTCAGTCGAGAAAGCGAGCAATCAGGAAAATCAATCACAACCAGTTATGTATCGCACGAGTCGTTTAAAGATCGCACAGAACAAAGCAGAGCAGTGATTCGCACAGGTGAATGTACCCCATATGCGAACGTTATCTTTCAAGCTGGCGTAGTTTTTTAAGCTGGTATAGCTTTTTAACCCAGAGAATTTGAGGACAGATTATGACTCAAGCCATTCTGCAACTGAGCGAAATTGAAAAAGCGTTTCCGGGCGTTAAGGCGCTAGATAAAGCAAGTCTTAATGTGTATCCGGGGCGAGTGATGGCGCTCATGGGAGAAAATGGGGCAGGTAAGTCGACGTTGATGAAAGTACTGACGGGCATTTATCACATGGATTCCGGTAGCATTCAGTACCAAGGTCAACCTGCTGCATTTAAAGGCCCACGTGACTCTCAAGAAGCGGGGATCAGTATCATTCACCAAGAGCTGAATTTGATTCCTGAGCTGACAATCGCAGAGAACATTTTCCTTGGTCGTGAGTTTACGGGCACGATGGGACGCATTCAGTGGAGTAAAATGTACGATGAAGCAGACAAACTTCTGAAGCGTTTGAATGTAAAACACAGCTCGAAAACGCTGCTTGGCGATTTAAGTCTCGGTGAGCAACAGATGGTAGAAATTGCCAAAGCGCTCTCTTTTGAATCGAAAGTCATCATCATGGATGAGCCTACCGATGCTTTGACGGATACCGAAACGGAATCTCTATTTAAAGTGATTAATGAGCTTCGTGATGCTGGTTGCGGCATTGTTTACATTTCACACCGTTTGAAAGAAATTTTCGAAATCTGCGACGATATTACCGTGCTTCGCGATGGTAAGTTCATTGGCGAATGCCAGGTTACAGATACTGATGAAGATGGTCTTATCGAGATGATGGTTGGCCGTAAGCTGGAAGAGCAGTATCCACGAATTGATGTCAGACACGGTGAGACGTGCCTTGAAGTTATCGGCTTAACAGGTTCTGGTGTTCACGATGTAAGTTTCACACTTAAGCGTGGTGAAATTCTTGGTATTTCAGGATTGATGGGCGCGGGTCGTACTGAATTGATGAAGGTGATTTACGGCGCATTGCCGAGCGAACACGGTGTTATCAATCTGGACAATAAAACGATTAATCCGGTAAGTCCGCAAGATGGCTTAGCAAATGGTATTGCGTATATCTCGGAAGACCGCAAAGGCGATGGTCTAGTTCTTGGTTTGTCTGTTAAAGAGAACATGTCTTTGTGTTCTTTGGATAAATTGACCAAAGGAATCCAAATCCAACACGGTGAAGAAGTGATAGCGGTGGAAGACTTTATTAAGCTGTTTAACATCAAAACGCCGACTCGTGATCAAATCATCGGTAACCTTTCTGGTGGTAATCAACAGAAGGTGGCTATCGCGAAAGGATTGATGACCAAACCTAAAGTTCTGATTCTCGATGAACCAACGCGCGGCGTAGATGTTGGCGCGAAGAAAGAGATTTATCAGCTAATCAATAAATTCAAAGCCGACGGCATGAGCATTATCTTAGTTTCTTCAGAGATGCCAGAAGTGCTGGGCATGAGTGACCGCATTCTTGTCATGCATGAAGGTCGTATTAGCGGTGAATTCGATGCGAAAGACGCCGACCAAGAAAAATTACTCGCCTGTGCCGTAGGCAAAAAGATTAATGAGGAAGCAGCATGAGTACCAACACCATGAGCAAATCGACTAAAACCAGCAGCAGAAAGCTGTTCACTAAAGAGTGGTTGATTGAACAAAAATCACTGATAGCACTGTTATTTTTGATTGTTGTTGTGTCTTTTTTGAACCCGAACTTTTTTACGGTAGACAACATTCTTAATATTCTCCGCCAAACGTCAGTAAACGCGATTATCGCAGTAGGTATGACGTTGGTAATCCTGACCGCAGGTATCGATTTAAGTGTAGGCTCTGTACTGGCTTTATGTGGGGCATTCGCTGCAAGCCTGATTGCAATGGAAGTTCCAGTGTTGGTTGCAGTGCCTACCGCTCTCCTTGCTGGTGCAGCGCTTGGTGCGATTAGCGGCATCATTATCGCTAAAGGTAAGGTTCAGGCCTTCATCGCGACGCTGGTTACTATGACGTTATTGCGCGGTGTGACTATGGTTTACACCGACGGCCGACCTATTTCTACTGGCTTCACTGATACTGCTGACGCATTTGCATGGTTCGGTACGGGGTATGCGCTGGGCATTCCGGTTCCGGTGTGGCTGATGGTGGTTGTGTTTGCAGCCGCGTGGTACTTACTAAACCACACCCGCTTTGGTCGTTATGTTTACGCGCTTGGCGGTAATGAATCGGCTACTCGCTTATCTGGTATCAACGTGGATCGCGTTAAGATCGGAGTTTACGCCATCTGTGGTATGTTGGCGGCGCTTGCTGGCATCATCGTGACCTCTCGCCTTTCTTCTGCGCAACCGACAGCAGGTATGGGTTATGAGTTAGACGCGATTGCAGCAGTTGTTCTGGGCGGTACTAGTCTGATGGGTGGTAAAGGCCGCATCATGGGGACGCTGATCGGTGCACTTATCATCGGTTTCCTGAATAACGCGCTGAACTTGCTCGACGTCTCTTCTTACTACCAAATGATTGCGAAAGCAGTGGTTATCTTGCTGGCAGTACTGGTAGACAACAAAAACAAGTAATTCATAACAATCCAACAATATGTGAATAAACCGAGCCAGTAGACGTGTGCTGGCTCACCCTACACAAAGGACTAGAACGATGAAAAAACTCGCAACTCTTATCTCTGCTGCACTTCTTTCTTCAACGGTATCTGTCGCTGCACAAGCTCAAGATACGATGGCGATTGTGGTTTCAACGCTGAATAACCCGTTCTTCGTTACGATGAAAGACGGCGCTGAAGCAAAGGCAAAAGAACTGGGATACGAACTGATTGTACTGGACTCGCAAAACGATCCGAGTAAAGAACTGTCGAATATCGAAGACCTGACAATCAGAGGTGTGAAAGCGATTCTGATCAACCCAACGGATTCGGATGCGGTATCGAATGCGATTCGTATGGCCAATGGTTCGAATATTCCTGTATTGACACTAGACCGTGGTGCAAGCCGTGGCGAAGTCGTTAGCCACATAGCGTCAGATAACGTGATTGGTGGTGAAATGGCGGGTAAATACATCATGGAGAAAGTGGGCGAGAAAGCGAAAGTTATTCAGCTAGAGGGTATCGCGGGTACGTCAGCGGCACGTGAGCGTGGTGAAGGTTTCATGAATTCGGTTAAAAGCAGCAATATGGAGCTACTTGCCAGCCAGCCAGCAGACTTCGATCGCACTAAAGGTCTGAACGTTATGGAAAACCTACTGGCAGCAAACCCAGATGTTCAAGCGGTATTTGCACAAAACGATGAAATGGCTTTGGGAGCGCTGCGTGCGGTTCAAGCTTCTGGTAAGGACGTCGTTATCGTTGGCTTTGATGGTACTGAAGATGGTATCGCAGCTGTAAACCGTGGCAAGCTTGCAGCAACGATTGCGCAGCAACCAGACCTTATCGGTGCACTTGGTGTTGAAACTGCAGACAAAGTACTGAAAGGCGAAAAAGTCGAAGCTTACATTCCGGTTCCTCTAAAAGTGGTAACTAAATAATCACAGCTTTGAATAAATCATCCTAGTTTCTTAGCTCTCTCCTCAGTTCTTATCTGTCGTTAGGGGAGAGGGCAAGAATAGATGCCTTTGACTTTTTATTACGACACAGACGAGAAGTTAAAGTCATCTAATATATTTTCCAGAAAATAGTTTTTCAAAAAGGGTTCATTCAGAACCGAGGATAACCGTATGAATAAGTTAGTAGTGTTAGGTAGTGTAAACGCTGACCATGTTCTTCAAGTGCCTTCTTTTCCTCGCCCAGGCGAGACGCTTCATGGGCGCAACTACCAAGTTATCCCAGGTGGAAAAGGGGCGAACCAAGCCGTTGCCGCTGCACGCCTGAATTCTGATATCGGTTTTATTGCTTGTGTTGGCGATGATTCGTTCGGCATCAACATCCGTGAGAGCTTTAAAATGGACGGCATCAATATCAGTGCTGTGAAGATGCAGCCGAATTGTCCAACTGGCATTGCGATGATTCAGGTAGCCGACAGTGGTGAAAACAGCATTTGTATTTCCGCTGAAGCGAATGCGAAGTTGACGGCTGATGCCATTGAATCGGATTTGGATCGTATACGTCAGGCAGAATACTTACTGATGCAACTCGAGACGCCTATGTGTGCGATAGAAAAAGCAGCACGAGTTGCAAAAGAGGCTAAAACGAATGTTATTTTGAACCCTGCGCCAGCGCGTGAATTGTCGGATGAATTGCTTGCGTGTATTGACGTTATTACGCCTAACGAAACCGAGGCCGAAGTGTTAACAGGCGTGACGGTAATTGACAATGATAGTGCACAAGAAGCGGCAAACGTGCTGCACGCGAAAGGCATTGAAATTGTGATGATTACTTTGGGTGCGAAGGGCGTTTGGTTAAGCCAGAACGGCTGTGGTGATATTATTCCAGGCTTCCGCGTAGAGGCTACGGACACTACCGCTGCAGGTGATACCTTTAATGGAGCATTCGTTACTGGTTTATTAGAAGGTTTGTCTTTAGAATCAGCAATTAAGTTCGCACATGCGGCAGCAGCAATTTCTGTGACGCGCTTTGGTGCACAGACGTCTATCCCGACTCGTGAAGAGGTCGACGTATTCTTAGCTGAACATCAATAAGTAAGGAATTCATAACATGGCAACGATGAAAGATATCGCAAAACTGGCAGGGGTTTCTACTTCTACAGTGAGCCATGTTATCAACAAAACCCGCTTTGTTAGTGAAGAGATCTCAGAACGCGTAAACAACGCTGCGAAAGAGCTTAATTACTATGCGCCATCCGCGTTAGCACGTAGCCTCAAAGTCAATAGAACCAAAACCATTGGTATGTTGGTTACAACGTCTACCAACCCGTTTTTTGGTGAAGTCGTAAAAGGGGTAGAACGCAGTTGTTATCAAAAAGGCTATAGTCTCATTCTGTGCAACACTGAAGGTGACAATGAGCGTATGCGCCAGTCTATTAGTACATTGTTGCAAAAACGTGTCGATGGTTTGATTCTGATGTGTGATTCACTGGAAGGTGAGCGCATTGATGTGTTCGAACGTTATCCTGATATCCCCGTCGTTGTAATGGATTGGGGGCCGATGCTGTTCACCAGCGATAAGATTCAAGATAACTCATTGCGCGGTGGATACCTTGCAGCTAAGCATCTGATAGATTGTGGCCATCAACAGGTTGGTTGTATCACTGGTCCTTTGATCAAGCATCAGGCTCAAATGCGTTACGAAGGTTACAAGCGCGCGATGATTGAGGCAGGGTTGGAGTTCAACGTAAACTGGATCATTGAATCAGATTTCGAATGTGAGGGTGGCTATCAGGCGCTTAAGAGTATGTCTGAAAACGGAGCGCTCCCGACGGCTATTTTTGTTTCAAATGATATGATGGCAATGGGCGTAATTAATGCTGCTAACGAGCTTGGCATCAAGGTACCGGAAGATCTTTCCGTTATTGGTTATGACGATGTACATATCGCTAAATTTATGTCTCCTTCACTTACCACCATTCACCAACCTAAATATCGTTTGGGTCAGGCAGCGGTTGAAACTTTGCTGCGAAGACTCGATGACAAATTAGCGGATTCTGAAATCGTGCAGTTAGAACCGACGTTAGTTGCGCGTCAGAGCGTCAAATTGCTCCTTTAGCGACATGTTTTTAATATTATATGTTATTGATGTGTGTCAATTTCTAATCAATGTGATTTGTTCTTGTTCGTTTTTCGGCTTTTATTTCAAATAAATGTGATTTTCACCGAGGAAAATAACGCGTCCGTTTTTCTAGTTTAAGAAAATATCTATCATGACCATCAGTAAATAATAAAATTGTTATTAGTGTGGTGATTGAATGGGCTTTGTTTTAGTGCAAAAGTATGCTCAGTATTCTGTAAAGCGGCCATGGTGCCATCGTATTAGTGTGGCATTCGTCCTTTGTGTGTTTTTGTTTAGCAGTTACGGTCTTCTGGCTTACGAGGAACCGTCCTACTTATTAGGTATTGTTATTACTTTTGCTGCTACTGGGCTGTTTGCATCCGCATCGGCCTTTAAGAAAAGATACCCAGTTTCAAATTCTTAATTGAAGCAAACTTAAAGCTAAAGCGAACTCATAGTTTAAATTATCAAAGGAGGGCTCATGTCCTCCTCGCACTTTGTTTAGGCAGATGAATTTATTTGGTGAGTTCGTCGATGATAGGACAATGACTTTTTGCATCACCTGGGCAGGACGAAACCCAACTTTCTAGCTGTTGTTTAATCTCAATCAGGTGTGAAATTTTCTCTTCGACCTCTTTCAACTTGTCTATAGTACGCGCTTTCACATCGCTACTTTTACGATTTGGGTTGTGCGCAAGCTGAACAAACTCTTTGCATTCTTGGAGCGAAAATCCAGCGTTTTTAGCACGTGATACCAAATTGAGCTCTTGGATGTGTTTGTCAGAATATGCCCGATAGCCGGATTCACTGCGAGCTGGTGGTGAAATAATGCCTTTATCTTCATAAAGTCGAATCGATTTGGAAGAAAGGCCTGTCAGTTTCGCAACTACCCCAATGTTCATCATTTACCTCTTCAATCAAGATGACGTCAAAAACGAGTATATACCTAACGTCCTATAAAAAGAAAAGAAGTTGTCCGACGTGTGGAAATCATGTTGGTGAGTGGTGAGGAGGAAGCAACTAACCGTTTAACCGGAGTACTAAATGCAAAAAAGCCCGCAAAATGCGAGCTTTTAAAATTTAGTGGTTTTATTGTGCTTGTTCAGGTTCCAGGCTGCTCTTTTCCTGTTGCATTTTAACCAGGAAGTACACGTTTACACATGCAATAAAGCCGTTGGTTAGCACGACTGGCCATGAGTCGATCATAAGACCGTAAGCGGTAAATAGACCACAACCGATAAAGTTAAGCACACGAAGTTTGACTATGTCTTTCATCGTTAGTGAGATAGCAACCATGATTGAAGCCGCGTAGCCCAGAATCTCAACCATATTCATTTCCATTATTTGACCCTCTTTAAATCTGCCGAATTTGTCGGTACCAATTCTTCTCTTCTTGAGATTATTGAGGAAGCTCCGTGCCTCGAATGGTCTTTATGTTGGCTGTAATATAACAACGTACAAAATGTGAAGAAAGACCAAAAGCGGGGGAAAGAGAAGGTTAGCGATTACGCAATCGTTTAATAAGGAAATTATTTGATTCACTAGATTGATTGTGGCGATAGGAGCGATAGTTAAAACGTATTTGAAGATCTCTGTTTGTTTATCTAAAATTACAAATGATAATTATTTACAAATGGACCGTTATGTTCAATCTCGCTGTTAGTCTGATCCTCTCATTGGCATTGATACGAAGAACCAAGCCCAGTTCTTGGAGTGCTGACTTACATGTACTGTCACATGTAGTCTTGGCGTTTTTCCTTCAACCAGTATATATAGTGCCTTACCTTATCGTTACGTTCTATTCATCTCCTGTGCTTATCAGGTTGTCTAAACGCTCTGGCTTCTATAGCTTAGTGTTTGGTTTCCTGCCTTTGTTGGTCGCGGCGGTCAGTCTTACCATCAGCTAACAAGCGGTATTGTGGGTTTATTGCTAAATCGGTGATTCGTTGCTTAACAAAAAAGAGGGAGGGGGAGATCAACGCTTATTTAAAAACGATCGTAAGTCTGAGTATTCATCCAGAAAAGAAGAAAACAGCAGCATTTACCCAGAGTCATCGGGTAAGTGGAATGACTTGTATGGCCAAGTGAGGAAAATATCAGGAAAACAGTCGCGCAATCATCTCACGTTCTTCCGACGAAAGAATTGGTTCGCGCTTCTTATTTAAAGTCTGGCTGATTTCACCTTGAAGTGATTTTAATTGGCTGTCGGTTAAGTCACTTAGCTTACGCTTGAGTTCATTAAATTGCTGTGTCGTCATTTCTAAATCCTCGTTGTACACAGGTTCATCCTTTTTACCCATCGTTCGGCCATCGTGGCCATACAACAAACTTATATTTCCGGGTAAGGATAGAATTCGATCGACTCTTTTTTGTCCGAATATTGTCAGAGTGTGTTATGTGAAAAGTCAGAATGTGACCATGATGAAAGGCTAAATTGTGGCTTTGTAGGAAGGTGTGTAAATTTGTAGGAACTTGCTTACAGAAGTGAAGCGCCACCTCTGTAAGCTATGAAATTAAGGACGCTTGCGATCCCTGATTGCTAGTTAACTC
Organism: Vibrio limimangrovi; assembly: GCF_054064025.1. Lineage (NCBI taxonomy): Bacteria > Pseudomonadati > Pseudomonadota > Gammaproteobacteria > Vibrionales > Vibrionaceae > Vibrio > Vibrio limimangrovi. The sequence goes on along the minus strand of NZ_JBSUGF010000006.1, from coordinate 140,949 downwards.
GAACAGCAAATTTACTCGCGAGCGAATGTAGCTCTGGCAGCATGCGATAGATAAGGTGAAGTTGCTGTAATATCATCCGTGCAGAACTGTCGTCCTCGTCGCGCCACTCATTTAAGCGCTGTTCCAGACCGGCGTCTTCGATAGCTGACAGGTCGCATTCTTCACAATGTTGGTGAAGTTGTTGATGAAGCACATCCAGATGCTGATGAATACAACGGTGCGCGTCCAAAACTAATTTGTGGATTGAATTGTCGTCTATACGCGTGCGATGGGCACCGAGTGCAGAGATATAGTTGAGCATGGCGTGATTAAGGGTTAAAAAACGAAAACTTTCATCAACCGATGTTCGGTATTTTCCTGGCTCAGCAAGCATAATACTGATGGCTGACGAGAGAGTCGCATCGCTATTATGTGCCTGACGGCGTGCAACCCGATAACTTAGACTGTCTTTTTTACCTATGCGATACTGACCAATAATCTGACCGAGATACTGTTTATTCGCGTCAATAGCATCTGACATGACTTTATGCAGTCGTCTCGATTGCCAATCTGGGAGAATGAACATGACGGCAGATACCGCTAACAAACAGCCAATTAGTGTGTCTGCAAGCCGTGGGAGCACGACCGCATAGCCTTCGCCTAACTGATTAAACAAGAACAAAACCAGCAAGGTGATAAAACCCGTCGCATAGCCGTAGTTGTTCATCCGGAAGGCGAAAAACATCACGCCGGAGACAACAACGAAAACTAATTGGCTTTCTTGAGAAGGGAAGGCGGTCAGTAGTAGGACGCCGATGAGCAGACCGGCTAAAGTACCTATCACACGTGCGGTTAGCTTCTGGCGGGTTGCGCTGTAGTTTGGCTGGCACACAAACAGTGTCGTTAGCAGGATCCAGTATCCGCGGTCAAAATCAAATGCCTGAATGATCCCATAACCGATTGTAAGCGCGATAGACATACGTAATGCGTGACGAAATAGCATCGAATCTTTGTTGAAATTGGCCAAAATCTTCTGCCACATCGCTTTTAATGTATGTGGATTGGTATCATCGAGCGTATCTTCTTCGAGTCCTTCAACATCTGGGTTGTTAATGTTATTCAGCTGCTTTTCTACTGTCGCCAGGTTATTGAACAGGTAATTAAGCTGCGCTAACAAACGTTTCCAATGGCCTTGCTTTTGCTCTTCAAGGTACGTAAGAGAGTTTTGGACTTCAGCCAAAGCCAGAATAGATTCGTTGGTGTGAGTGTATTCGTTACCGAGTTGAATCGCCTGCGCAATATCGCGACAGGCTCGCGCTTGTGATTCCAGCAGGTATTTAAAACGGAATAAGACATCCGATCGTTCAAACTCGGTCGCTAAATCTTGGTATCGGTAATGGCTGGAGCTCGCTCTTTCATGAATATCCTGAGCGATAAAGTAGATGTTCAAGAAGCGGTCACTCGGACCGTCGATATGGCCGCGTTTTGATCGGTTAAGTAAAGTGGCTTTACAAGCGTTTAATGCTGTGACAGTTGCCGCGTTAAGCCGCGCAGCCTCGATTCGCATTGGTTGCGGTTCAAGGTTTAGTACCGGATGGAAAAGCTTGGCTTTAGCGTCGAGATAATTTGCCATTTGAAAAAATACGTTAGCCAGATTTTGTTGTACTGGCTGCAGCGGCCAGAAAATCTGCCATATCATCGACATGAAATAATACCATGCGGCGCCCGTTAGCAGCAGAAGAGGTTGGAACCAAAGATTTGTACTCTCATGAGCGCCTAACATGGTGTAGATAGCGATGAGCAATGAACCAAACGCAATACTCGCGTATTTAGGTCCAATTGCGCCGAGCATGATAAAACCGAAGGTTGATAAAAATAACCCTGTAGCAAAAAGCCACGGCGTATTGAACAAGATCTCAATAGAAAAGGCGGCGACAGCAAAACAAATAAATGTCAGGATTAAGGCTTTTATTCGTCCTGTGAAACTATCATCACTCTCCGCCAGAGCCGCAGCGATTATTCCCAATATTAGCGGTGTGATCAGCGTGTTTTGGCCAAAATACCATGCAGGAATGACAACACCTAATAAAGTGATCAGGATCAGAATACTGTAATTAACGGTTTTGTTAGCCCAATAGAGGCGAAATTTAGAAGTTGATTGCACGATGCGCCTTTCATTTCCGATGAAAAAACGTAGAGATAGTATCAAGCCCACTATAGCGTTTTTATGATTTAATTTAAGAAAAAAGATCGCTTGTTTATGAAATAGACACAATGGGACTATATATTGTCGTTTCTCGCTTACCTCCTAATATTGTTACGATTTCGCTCCGGACAAACCGTCGGTTACGGAACCAAAGCTTTTAGGTTATGGATTGTTCACTAAAACAGCAGTATTGTGAAATTTATTTAAGAATGTAAACGAGATGCTTATTTCGGTGTGTGTCAGCGCTACAATTTGCTGCTCTAAAATGATATAAACCGAAAACTTATAACTAAAAAGGCGCACATTTCATGCAGCTTACTGCCACTAACAAAGCACAGTTTTTTATTCAAAATGAGTACTATCATGTCGAAATAAAAGAGAATAGTGTTTTATTAAGCTCCATAGGCAGTGAAGAACATATTCCATTTACGGTTTGGAATGGCAAAGTGAGCGTCAAACGAGGGCTGCTTTGGAGTGCTCTTCAGTTCTTTTCTCATGAGCAAGACGGCAAGCAGCAAAGTTGGTTGGTTCAGGGGTTACCGTGGCCTCAGTGCCGCAAGTTTGCGTTGGAAGCGGTTCATCAATATCAGGAATGGCATAACAATCAGTGCAGAAAACTGGCTGAATACCTGCCTGTATGGGAAGAAGAGCTTTACAAGTTAAAACACCTTCCGGCTTATTTACCGCATTCGCAGGTTCAATCTTGGGTTGAGCGTTTAAATCACGATCTTGTCGAAATTAAAACCAGCCTGGAAGAAGCGAAATTACGCATGCCGAATCGTATGGCAGAACTTGAGCCTTGGCTGAAAAATACCTCTCACACCTTAGAGGATCGTAATTATGCATGGCTGGAGGGTGAGCGTCCTAATTGGGAAGTGTTGTTCAACAGCATTGAGTCTTCTCCTCTGAATTTGTCTCAACAATACGCCGTGTTACTGAATGATGACCATAATCTGGTACTTGCTGGTGCTGGCTCAGGTAAAACCAGTGTGTTGACAGCACGCGTAGCGTATTTACTGCAAAGTCATCAGGCGCAAGCAGAAGAACTACTGATGCTTGCGTTCGGACGGGATGCTGCGAAAGAAATGAAAGAACGATTGGTCGATAAAGTGGGGATGGCTGCAGACGGTGCACGTGTTAATACCTTTCACCAATTAGGTTTGTACATTCTAAACCAAGTCGAGACTCAGCCCGTCGAAATCAGTCCGCTAGCTTTAGATGACAATCAACGTAGTGCATGGTGTATAGACTGGCTTAAAAAGCACTGGATGACGCCAACTAACTTCAAACGCTGGCAAAAGCATCTTGATAAGTGGCCTATCGCTTATTTAAAAGGGGATGATGAACTTGGCAGCCACTCAGAAAACCCTAAACTGATTGCTTGGTTAGACAGTCAGTTATCGCATTTAGCCGCCGTAGGTTTAACCAAAAAACAAGTTCAGGAAAAACTGGTCGAGCACGAGGATTACACACGTTTAAACGGTGAGTTAGCGCTCTGCTGGCCGTGTTACAGTTCTTGGCAAAAGATGCTCAAAGAGAGTAATCATGTCGACTTCCCAACGATGATTAGTCGAGCAACAGAATATGTAAACAAAGGTAAGTTTGTTTCTCCCTGGCGCTTTGTCATGGTTGACGAATATCAGGATATTTCTCCTGACCGCTTAGCTTTAATTGAAGCGCTATGTGAGTCTACGGATAAACAGCCTGGCGCGACCTTGTTTGCTGTAGGGGATGACTGGCAGGCGATTTACCAGTTTGCTGGTGCTGATGTAGATTTGATCACGGGGTTCAAAGACCGATTCGCACATTCGACCGTTCATCATCTTGATACGACGTATCGTTTTAATAATCAAATTGGTGATGTAGCAAATACCTTTGTTCAACAAAACCCAGCGCAACTACCTAAGACACTGAATAGTCATAAGCAACGTAAGCAAAAGAGTGTTCATACTGCACCGAGTAACCAAGTTGAGAAGATTCTCGATCAGTTAAATCAGCAAGCTAACCAAACAAAATCCGTGTTGCTACTTGGTCGCAATCATTACCACAAACCGGATTTGTTTGATGACTGGCAAAGACGTTTCCCGAATCTCGATATTCGCTTTATGACATGTCACGCAAGTAAGGGCAGAGAAGCGGACTTTGTCATTGTCCTTTCTGTTGATGAAGGGCAGTTTCCTGCGAAGAAAAAGCAAGTTCACATTGATGGTGCACTCACTGAATCAAACGATAAGTTCCCTCATGCCGAGGAGCGACGATTGTTCTACGTTGCGATTACGCGAGCAAAAGAGAAAGTTTGGATCACCCATACCGGAGCTGGATCGGCATTTGTTCAGGAGCTGGTGCAAGGGGATTATCCAATCATCACCTCGCGATAAACTAGCCATTAGTTTAAATAAACATTAGTCTAAATAGCCATTAGTATAAATGACAGAGGCGATACTCAGTATCGCCTCTGTTTTATCTTTTGAGAATAAGACTTGCGTTCAGATTATGTGCGCTCGTGTAAATATGCTTCGTAATCAGGAACTTCAATATCGACTTCTTGTTCTATAAGAGGGGAGTTGAACAGGAATTTTGCTGTTGCACGGTTGGTTGCGACAGGAATATTCCAAACACTGGCAATTCGAAGCAGTGCTTTTACGTCTGGGTCATGAGGAACCGCGTTTAGAGGATCCCAAAAGAAGACTAATACGTCGATTTTACCTTCAGAAATGAGTGCACCAATCTGCTGGTCACCACCCATAGGTCCGCTGATCATGTTTTTTATCGCTAAGCCTGTCTCTTTGCTTAGCATATGACCAGTTGTGCCCGTTGCATAAAGGAAGTGGCGTTGCAGTTTTTCTTTATTCTCTTGTACCCAGCGAAGCAGTTCAGGTTTGCAGTTATCGTGGGCAACTAAAGCCACGTGCTTGTGTGCAGGCATGGTACGAGTCGTTTTTTGCATCAAGTTATTTCCGATTTAAGATTATGGATTTCTGCTTTTAATAAAACACTTTTTTAGTCGATCAATCAACAGGCTTTACGCTGAATGTTGGCCTATATTCTGACGGGGATAACGATTCTCGAATTGAATCTTTGTATAGTGAACTTGGCGTTAGCGACATTCGTAACCGAACTTGATACATCGATGAGTTGGTGACCGTCAGACGAAACGAAAACCTCCGGTAAATGCCGGAGGTTTTATCTATTCGGTCATGTCATCTTCCCACTCAAACCGAGTGTCTAGAGCATAAGGGTCATCGTCTAATGGATGTTCCACTCTACCACGTAAGTATTCGAGTTGATGCTCAAGCATATTGACCGTATCGTAGTCTCCCTCTGAACAAGCAACATAAATCTGTTGCTCCAGAGCGGCAATGTTGTCTCGGATACCCATGAGAACCCCCTTAAATCATCATCGATTCTCAAAACGATTATAGTCAAGTAATCCAAATTCGATCGGTTGATTCGCCCGATACCAATGATGAATCCGATCGCTAAATGGCCAGAATTTTTCTGAGCTACGACGAATGGCAAAACGATCCAATAAGTTAACGTAATCGTCTTCATTTTTAATCGAACTGAATTGATCGACAAAATCTGTAATTTGACCCTCATTTATCGAGAAAAACGCAGCGGGGTAACTTCCGATCACGCCATGTACGACAGTCATGTCGTCTTCAGCGAAGTTTCGGTTGTTCTCTTCATTAAACAAACTCGAGATATTGGTATGGGCATTATTGTGCAGCAGAGTAAACAGCTCATCTTTACCTGATTTGCTTTGTACCATCAGCATGGTTATTTGAGGGACTGTTTTGAGACCTTCACCGTGCAATTGCCCAAGGCGTTTTATTTGTTGCTCACTCTCAGACGATAGTGCGGTAGCTGTTATTTCATAGCGAGGCAAAAGGACAGAAGACAGGCGCTCTCGCAATTTATTTAGCAGTTCAGACTTAGGGTTATCTGTTGTGTAGACCACACTTGTAGGTTGACTGAATGGCTTAACGTTTCTCATTAAGAAATCGGTTAATTGAGGACTTTGTTCCTGATACCAGCTCGATTGTAATTGATGGCGCATGTCTGCGGGTAACAGCGATATAAAGTTGCTTTCACCTTCCATACGAAGAAAGTCCATAAACATACGTGTGATGAGTTGGTGGCCAAAGTTGCCGTAGACATCAAACCCAGCCACAAGCAGGTAATGGATCCGTTCAAGTAGGGAGTAATCCATGACCCATGCTGTTTTAGGTTGGTCTCCAACTAAACCTTGCACAACCGAAGCACTGTCAAAATGGCGGAAAACGGTCAATGCTGCATTTGAATTCGATCCATTGCCATTCCAGATTACATCGGTAGATAGATGCTCACCATGTTTAAACCATTGGTTAGAAAAATCCGATTTGGCTTCAAGATAATGCGCTTGCTGTCTTGCGTATTTAACCCAGTTGGCAACTGGCAATGTGTTGCTTTCTAACTCGCTAGGCAACTTTAAATTCTCCGCTTGTGAGCGATAAAACTCGTTCACTTCAGGTATGTCGCTTTTATCAGGGTCGAGGAAGAATACCCAGAAACGATCATTTATGACATTCAGCGCTAACTGACCACGGCACACCGGCCCTTTAATAAACGCCATGATCGTGTTTTGCGCGTTATCTAACATGAACTTAAAGCGAGATTTTACAGGGATATCAATAAACGAAGTCATTGGATTTGCGGCAACTTCAGGCTCATAACTTGGCAATTGGGAAACGGAATATTCAGTTTGAATGAACCACTGTATCCAATTGTTGATACGCTGCTGATTTAACGCATAAGGCATATGTGTTTTGTCAACAATAGTGCCTTGTTCGGGGATGATTCGGTAATAAACGCGTTCGGTGTTTGGATCGTCATATGGGCGACGGGTTGATATACGTTTAACCGGCTGACCTGGAGGTGTCGAGGAGCGAACTAGCGAGAAAAAGCGAGGTGTTTGACTCTGGTTTAGCTCTGAGAAATACAAATGAGATAAGAATAGGTGCTCATAGATGTAGCGAGCCATGAGCTGGTTCTTCAAATCATCCTGGTTCAGCAGCGTCTCATATTTCGCAATTTGTGTTCGCTCATATTGGCTAATGGGCGTGTGGCTATTCATGACTGCGCCGTTTTCCAGCCAGTTCATCAAAGTAAGGTATTCAGAGTCTGTCAGGTTTGGCATGCCAAATGGCATTCCCCAAGTTGGGTTGTCTTTCTCATACTGTTCGTATTCTTCGATTGTCGGGCACGTTTGTTCACGATCAATCGAAAAATCAAACCCTTCCAACTGAACTTGCTCAGGCAGAGGATGACGCTCTTTTTGCACCAGAAGTCGCGCGATTAAGCCAGCATCCAAATTCGCTGCCATGCTCTGCTCGCGTTCGTTCAAAACAGGATGGAAACCCGCATCACGCCACTCTTGTGTCGTTTCTGCATCTTCGAATAGGCGAGTTGGTGCTACGGCAGTAAGGCGTGTTCCTTCGTATACCAAAGCTTTCGTCGCACCTCTATCGATTCCTTCTACTGACGATAGTTTCAATTGACACGGTGCATCGTAGCACGCATGACAAACCACGCAGCGGTTATCTATTATTGGCTTTACTTTGTTCTGAAAAAAGTTTGCGTGTTTTGTCTCGACGCTAGCAGTACGTTCTCTTACGAGTTGCTGGCCAAAAAGGAGGTCGTAGTTGAGACCAGCATAAGTGGCGCAACCAGCAAACACACTGGTAATACACAGTATTAAAATTAAGCGTAAATTCATGAGGTTATTTGCAGTGAGTTCAATTTGTTTTAATTAAAGCAAATTAAGGGACGAAATACCAAAAGTCCAAGTCATGTGATTTACCTTAGATGCTTAAAGTGAGAGGTTCCCTCTGTTTCTCCCTAATTCATTTCCAAAGTCAAAGGTGTGATCTTTACAATCTAAATGAGAGTGTCATGTTTTTAAGACTAGGAAGATTTAAAATTCCACTGTTAGAAATGTTTAACGCAAAAATTCTAAAACTTACCTACGCTGTTATCTTTAGATCTAACTTTGTAAAAGTCCAAAAAGTCACTTTCTGGGCGAGTCGGGTTTACTGATAGTTAGGTCAGCTCTATTTTATTGCAAATAGCTAATTTCTATACTATAAATCTTGTTGCATTGACATTTATTTAATACAGTTTGATTTATAGATTTGCTAAACATAGCGTTAAGTGCTGCGCTAACAACTTTGTGACGGACTTTTATGCTCTCACAAAATAGCAAGTTCGGTAGTGTTGTCCAAAGCTGATTCTTTACTAGGACACTTGCTTGCTATGTGCCACGGCAAGTAGCTCTTTAATTTTTTGGCGCAGGGCAATATGAGTAGGGTTATCAATTTCGCGTTTGTGATAGACAAACTTGTAAGGGATAGATTGAATCGAAATAGGGCATGGGAGCACTTGTAGTTTGAGCGCCTTACTCCATTTCCTGGCAAACGACTGAGATACGACACCTAAGCAATCTCGGTCAGCCACGTACAAAGCCATACCTGCTAGCGAAGATGTCACTAAATCGACTTTTCGCTCTTGTATCTTCTCTTTAGCAAGTTGCTCGAACCCACTCATGTTCTCCCATCTTCCGGAAAACAGACAGTGGCTTTCTTCATAAAATTGTTTTTTTGACAGCGTTCCATTGATTCTGGGGTGGTTTTCTCGGCAGATGATGACAGCTTCTTCCGAATAGGCATCTTCAATAACAAAAGCAGCGTCTTTTGTTACTACGGTATCGATAGCTAAGTCGACTTTTTGTTGTCTTAGAAGTTCAAACAGAGTGTATTTTTCAGGCGGTGATTCATAAAACACCACGTTTTCAATAGGAGGCATGCTATGTAGCAAAATTTCCGAGCAGCATACTTCAAAATGGTTTTTATCAGATATTGCACTATCAATGATACTTACCGCTTGCTGAAATTGAGGAAGCAATTGATGTGCGGTGGAAGTAAGAGCTATTCCGCGGCCTTTTTTGACGAATAACTGCTTGTCAACGACTTGTTCTAAACGCTTGATTGCAGCGCTTACCGCCGGTTGTGTCAGCCCAAGTTGTTCCGCAGCTTTTGTGTAGGATTGGAACTCTGCGACGACCAGAAAAGTTTGGATGAGGTTTAAGTCCATAATGCTACTCATAAATTAAATTTATAGGTTAACTAATTCAAACTGCATTTATCGTCAGAAATTAGTGCTTTATCTTATAACAGTAATGGTATTGGAATGCGAATACCATTTAATGCATCAGCGAAATTTTGGAGAAAATATGAAAAATGCGACCAAAACGAGCAGTAAAAAACTCGTACTTAACGCATGTACTTTAGCGCTAGGTGCTGCTTCTGCAACCGCATACGCAGCTGACAAACCGAACATTCTTGTTATCTTTGGTGATGACGTTGGTTACTGGAACCTTAGTACCTATAACCAAGGGATGATGGCTTACAACACACCGAATATTGACACGATTGCTCAAGAAGGTGCGAAGTTTACTAACTTCTACGCTCAGCAGAGTTCAACGGCAGGGCGTTCGGCATTTATTACGGGTCAAATGCCAAAACGTACAGGTTTGACAAAAGTAGGCTTACCTGGTGCGGCTGAAGGTATTTCTAAAGAAGATCCTACAATCGCGACCATGCTTAAGGATCTCGGCTACGCAACTGGTCAGTTTGGCAAAAACCATTTAGGTGACCGAGACGAGCACTTGCCAACAAACCATGGTTTCGATGAGTTCTTTGGCAACCTCTACCACTTAAATGCGGAAGAAGAGCCAGAGAATGTTGATTACCCTAAAGATCCAGAGTTCAAGAAAAAGTTCGGCCCTCGTGGCGTAATTCACTCTTATGCTGATGGTAAGATTGAAGACACTGGTCCTCTGACTCGGAAACGAATGGAAACCGTCGATGGTGAATTCCTAGATGCGGCAGAGAGCTTCATTGAGAAACAAGTAAAAGCGGACAAACCATTCTTTACTTGGTTCAACGCAACTCGTATGCACAACTTTACTCACGTACCAGAAGAATATCAGGGCAAAACGGGCGCAGGTTTCTACGCTGATGGTGTGAAGCAGCACGACGATGAAATCGGCCAGTTGCTGAACAAGATTAAAGAACTAGGCGTGGATGACAACACCATCATCGTTTACACCACAGATAACGGTCCAATGATCAACTTGTGGCCAGATGCCGGTATGACGCCATTCCGCTCAGAGAAAAACACTGGCTGGGAAGGTGGTTTCCGTGTCCCTATGCTGATTAAGTGGCCTGGTCAAATTGAAGCCGGTAAGACGTTTAACGGCATTATGTCTCTAGAAGACTTCTTCCCGACACTGGTTGCGGCAGCAGGTAACGATAAAGTGACAGAAGAGTTGCTTAAAGGGAAGAAAGTTGGTGATATGAACTACAAAGTTCATATTGACGGTTACAACCAACTGCCTTACCTAACTGGTAAAGCAAAAGAATCAGCTCGTAATGAGTTTGTTTACTGGAGTGACGACGGCGACTTGCTCGCTTTACGTGATGGTCGATTTAAGTACCACTTCATGATTCAAGAGCAAGAAACAGGCCTCGAACTTTGGATGAAACCGTTCACTAAGCTACGTGTACCGTTGATCTTCGACCTAAGTATTGACCCATTTGAACGTGGTGATACAGGTATCGGTTACCACACTTGGATGTACGAACGAGAGTACATGCTGATGCCAGCGATGGACAAAGTGCAAGAGGTAATGGGCACCTTTAAAGAGTTCCCACCACGTATGGAAGCAGGTTCATTTGTTCCAAAGTAACCTTGCACTTAAGCTAAGACTAGAATAAAAATGAATGGCGCTCTTAGGAGCGCCATACTTAAAAAAGAAAGTAGAAAAGCCAACATTCAAAAGAGAGGCTGCATGAGCAAAACTTCACCACGTCATTCTACGGCTATGCCACTTGTTCCGATGAAAACTGCTTTCAAATCCGAGCAGGGAAATGAACGCCGCTTTCATGTGATGGCGAAACCCGGCGGCGCAAAGTGCAACATTGACTGCCAATATTGCTTTTACTTACACAAAGAAAACCTTCTTCATCAACCAAAACAACCCAAGATGGATGATGAAACATTAGAAGCGTTTGTTAAGAGTTATATTGAGAGTCAAGATGGCGAAGAAATCGTATTTTCATGGCAGGGCGGCGAGCCAACACTGCTTGGCTTAGATTACTTCCGTAAAGTGGTTGAGCTACAGAAAAAATACAAACCTAGCGGCACTCGTATCGAAAACGACTTACAAACCAATGGTATTCTGCTTAACGATGAGTGGTGTGAGTTTTTATTAGCGAATAACTTCCTGGTCGGTTTATCTATCGATGGCCCAGAAGAGCTGCACGATAAATATCGCAAAACCCGCAGTGGTAAACCGACGTTTCATCTGGTTATGAAGGCGGTAGAAAAACTTCAGCATCATGGGGTGCGTTTCAATGCATTGGTGACGGTGAACCGCTACAACGTTAAGTACCCTCTGGAGATTTACCGCTTTCTTACCCGAGAATTGGGAGTGACCTACATTCAGCTTGCGCCCGTGGTTGAAGCGAATGATTTCCACACTACCGCGCCTCAGTTCTGGAACGAACAGATGATCCCAGTCATGGGGAGCGAACTGGCTAAACCGGGGCACCCAATGTCGGTGGTAACGGACTGGTCGGTTGACCCTGATGACTGGGGTAAATTCTTAAGCGATATGTTTGTCGAATGGGTCAATAACGATTTAGGCCGCGTGTTGGTGAACCTGTTTGAAACGGCAGTGGCTCAAGTTATGGGTAAACCGGCACAACTTTGTATTACCTCAGAGTTTTGTGGCAAAGGGCTGGCAATCGAACACAATGGTGATGTGTATAGCTGTGACCATTACGTATATCCAGAATACAAGCTCTCAAATATTCACGAGCACTCATTGAACGAAATGGCGTTCTCGACTCGTCAGTTTAGCTTTGGCATGGCAAAACGTGATTCTTTACCGGATTACTGTAAGAAGTGTCCTTATCTTAAATATTGTTGGGGTGAATGCCCGAAAAATCGTCTGATCAAGACCCCTGATGGTGAAGAAGGGCTGAATTACCTTTGCTCTGGCATTCGCCGTTTCTTTGATGACACGCTTCCGATGCTGGTGGGTTTATCTCAGATTTTACAACAACAGAATTCTAAGTAAGGGACAACAATGAACAACGCGCAGCAAGCGATCAATAAACTGATTGAACAGACCGAACAAAGCGTTATTGGTCAAAGCCATGTGGTACAGGCCTTGGTGATTGGTTTACTGACTAATGGGCATGTTCTGTTGGAAGGTTTACCGGGAACCGCAAAAACACGCTCTGTGAAATCATTGGCCAACCTTTTAAACACCAGTTTTGGTCGTATTCAGTTTACGCCAGACCTTCTCCCCTCAGACGTGACGGGCACAGAGGTCTACCAGGAACTAGATGGCAAGCCGCAGCTGCATTTTCAGCCTGGCCCCATTTTTAATAGCATTGTTCTGGCGGATGAGGTAAACCGTGCTCCCGCCAAAGTGCAGGCCGCGCTGCTGGAAGCCATGGCTGAAGGTACAATCACTGTGGGCGATAAAACGCATGTCTTACCGGATCTATTTATGGTGCTGGCAACTCAAAACCCGATTGAGCAAGAAGGGACTTACCCTCTGCCTGAAGCGCAGATGGACCGCTTTATCATGAAGGTGACCGTGGATTACCCGGAAGACGCTGCAGAGCGTGAAATTATTCGCTTGGTGCGCAGTGAAGAGCTGGGGGCAGAAACAAGCTCTCAACTGGTTACGCCACAACATATTGAACCTGAGTTAGTATTAGAAGCACGTCGCCAATTGCCCGATGTTGCGGTCTCGGATTTGGTCGAAGATTACATCGTTGCGTTGGTGATGGCGACTCGTAAGCCAGAGCGCTATGCCGACTCGCAATTAGCGAAATGGATTGAAATTGGCTCAAGTCCGCGTGCTTCGATTGCACTGGATAAATGTGCTCGCGCTTATGCATGGCTTCAAGGCCGTGACCATGTCACACCTGATGACGTTCGCGCTATGGTCCCCTCCGTATTAGGGCACCGATTCTCATTAACTTACGATGCTCTAGCAGATGGTGTCGATCATCAACGTGTTATTCAGGAATTACTAGACTACGTTGAGATTGGGTAAGAGGGAGGCATTATGGCAAAGCCGACCCATGCACCCAAATTTCAGGGCATAGATCCTCGTTTATATTGTGATTATGCCCGGCTTGTGCGGTTACAAGCGCAAGCAGAGTCCTTTAGCTTACTTCCTCATTTAAAAGCAGGCAGTGTGCTTTCTGGGCGACACAATTCTCTTTTTCGTGGTCGCGGTCTCAACTTTGAAGAGTTGCGGCATTACCAGTTAGGTGATGATATCCGTAATCTGGATTGGAAGGTGACAATGCGCACTGGCAAACCTCATGTGCGCAGTTATACCGAAGAAAAAGATCGTAATGTTATCATCTGTGTTGATCAACGCAGTGCGATGTTTTTTGCTTCCACACAGGTGATGAAGTCCGTGGTTGCAGCGGAAGTCGCAGCAATGTGTGGTTGGCGGGTATTAAAAGATGGCGACAGAGTTGGCTTTGTCATTGCTTCTCACCAAGCCTTGTTTCATACAAAACCTCAGCGTTCGCAAAACGACCTTCTTACGCAGCTTAAACACTTATCGCGCGCAAACCAATCTCTCAATGTTGATTCCATCAACTCCGGGAAAGTGACCTTTAGTCGTTGGATTGAGCTGATCAAACGAATGAAGCTAAAGCAATCCACTGTGATTTTTATTAGCGATTGGAGTGACTGTCAGGAGCATCATCTCGATCACCTAAAGCAGCTTCAACAGCACAACGACATTCTTGCCGTGATGGTCGGTGATCCTCTCGAACAAACACTCCCAGATGATTTAGCACAATCAAAATGGGTGGTTGGTGACGGTCAATATCAACTCAATTTGGACAGCAAAGCAAAAGTCGAAGCTGCAAGCGCGAAACTGGAAGCGAAAACGGACATACAGCGTCAATCTTTAGCACAACTGATGGCGATTAAACATTTGCCTTACATTGAGCTGGACACAACTGGTGCACATGTCAAAGAGTTTCAGAAGCTGGTAGGAGGGCGTTAAATGAGTGATTTGCCTAAGCCGCCGGGTTCTTACATTTTGAGTGAGTTACATGATGTGACGGTACCGCCCAGCGTCGATTGGTATCCGCAAACTGTTGGCTGGAAAATTCTGGCTGCCGTGATATTGCTGGTTCTGATTTATCTCGCTTTCCGCCTTTTGAGCAATTGGTGGATGAATCGATATCGTAAAGAAGCGTTGGACGTGATTACTCTCATTGATCCAAGCGATAGTGAGATGCCTAAAACGCTATTTTCGATTTTAAAAATTGTTTTAATTCATATAGACAGTCGGAATGGCAAACTGTTTGATGCTGCTTTTCTTCGTAAACTCGATGAACTTGACCCGAAAAAACAAGCTTTCAGTGATGAAACCTCTGCATTATGGCTGAAGAGTATTATTAACCCAAACATTGAGCTAACGCATGAGCAGCGTGTGCTTTTGATCGAGAAAGCAAGCCGTTGGGTTAAAGAGCATTCGTCAGTGGTTCGTTTAAATATGTCAACGGCAAGAACAGCTCTGAAGCAAGGAGGTCAGGATGAATGATCTTTTCTCTTCGATGGGGCTGCCTGGCTTTGAATTTGGGTACCCTTTATGGCTGGTTATTTTACCCTTGCCACTGGTGATCTATTACCTAGTTCCCGCTTATCGTACCAAGCAAACGGCAATAAAGGTCCCATTCTTTAGTCAACTAGTAGAAGCCATTGGCGAAACGCCGTCAGAAGGTGCAAGCCAGCTAACCCCAAGTTGGTGGCAGCGCGCGACATTAATCCTCTCGTGGATACTGATTGTCTGCGCGATAGCAAAACCCACTGTTTTGGGTCAGCCTCAAGTTCGTGAAAGCCTCGGCAGAGATGTGATGGTCGTCGTTGATCTTTCTGGTTCAATGGCCGAGCCAGATTTTACTTCTCGTACTGGCGAGAAAATTTCACGACTGGATGCTGCCAAAGAAGTGTTGATGGACTTTGTCCAATCTCGTAAAGGCGATCGACTCGGTTTGGTGCTGTTTGGTGATGCAGCCTTTGTGCAAACGCCATTTACCGCCGATCAAAGCGTGTGGCTAGAACTGCTTAATCAAACCGATGTCGCGATGGCAGGGCAAAGTACCCACCTTGGCGATGCAATTGGATTAGCAATTAAAGTGTTTGAGCAGAGTGACAAGACGCGTGGTGAATTAACGCAAGCCACAAATCGTGAAAAAGTTGCGATTGTATTGACCGATGGTAATGACACCGGCAGCTACGTTGAACCAATAGACGCGGCAAAAGTGGCCAGAGCGAAAGGTGTTCGCGTGCATGTTATCGCGATGGGCGATCCGCAAACCATTGGTGAAACGGCACTTGATATGGAGACGATCAAAAGAATTGCGGAAGAATCCGGTGGCGAGGCATTTGAAGCGCTTAATCGAGACGAATTATCGGCAGCTTACCAAGAAATCAGTAAGCTTGAGCCAGAATTGTATGAAAGCACGACATATCGACCTAAACAAAGTTTGCATCATTACCTGATGGTCTTGGTGGTGGTGATGCATTTGCTCGCATTCAGCGTGGCTACACTCAGAAGAAGAGCAAAAGCACGTTTCTCAACCGGGGATGGTTCGTTAGGAGAGCGCGATGTTTGATTCTCTTAGCTTAACGCAGTTTATTACTCAGTTTCATTTCATTCGCCCGTTATGGCTATTGGCGCTGATCCCGATGTTTTTTCTGGTTTGGTTGCGCTGGCACGAAGAGAACAAACCAAGCTGGAAAGATATTCTGCCGGATCATTTGCGTGAGGTACTGACGATAGGTGAACGAGGCTGGCGCAAACAGTTGCCACTGAAGTTACTCATGGTCAACGTTTTCATCGCCATCATTATTTGCGCAGGACCGAGCTGGCAACGTGAGGCATCACCTTTCGGCGAAGACAAAGCGTCGATGCTGGTGGTTTTGGATAACAGTGACTCGATGTTACAAAAAGATCTGCCACCAAGTCGTTTAGAGCGCTCTAAACAAAAAATTCGTGATTTGCTCGCGACAAGACAAGGGGGGCGTACGGGGTTGGTGGTGTTTGCTGGAACTGCACACGTTGCGATGCCGGTTACACAGGACAGTGCCGTTTTCGATCCATTCCTCGCCGCCATTGATCCGGAAATTATGCCAGTGAAAGGTAAACTCGCGGAGCAGGTACTGCCGTTGATTGATCAGCAATTACAGGGATTGGCAGGCTCGACGGTGTTATTGGTGACGGATGGGGTGAACCCAACCACCATTAGCAAGTATGAAGATTATTTTGCCAATCAACCTTATCAGTTGTTGATACTGGCAGTGGGTAATCCAGGTATTGTCACTAATGACCCGATGGATCTCGATTCGCTGCAAACGCTTGCAAGTAAAACCGATGGACGGCTGGTGGAAGTGAGTGTTGATGACTCAGACATTCAACAGCTGAATCGCTACATAGAACGGAACATGCAGCTCAATGGCGAATCTTCTATGCCTTGGAAAGACATGGGTTATGCACTGCTATTTCCGATTGCTCTTATTATGCTGATCTGGTTCCGAAAGGGCTGGTTAGTGCAATGGTGTTTAATCGCGATGGTCTCAGGCAGTCTGATTGTGCCTACTAAAGTGTGGGCTGAGAACGTATCAAGCAAAGCGGTAGAGCCTGTCGTTGTCCAAAAAGTGACAATGTTTGACAAAGCGGCTCAATGGTGGTGGGACTTGTGGCTGACATCTGATCAACAAGGACAGCGGTTGTTCAACAAACAAGCGTATTTGGATGCGGCAAAGCATTTCTCCGACCCTCTACGCAAAGGTACGGCCTATTACTACGCAAGCGAGTTTGAGTTGGCGCACAGTGCATTCTTAGAAATGCAAAACGACCCCTCACAAGAGGTACGAGATTACGGCTTATACAATGCTGCGAGTGCACTGGCGCGTGAACGAGAATATCTGGCGGCGAGAGACCTGCTAAAATCATTGGCGAGTAAACCAACACTAAGTCAGACATTGCGACCTGATGTTGAACACAATTTAGCAGTCATCGGAGGTATTGTTGAGGACATCAATCAGATGAGTGAAAGTCAGGCCGGGACTGAACAAGAGATGTCGACTGAGCTTGGTGATAATCCTCAAACAGCAGAAGGGGCGGAAGAGCAAACGTCTCAAGAAATGATGATCAAAGAGACACTGAGTGCTGCTGACATTCTGGGCAATCAAGACCTCGCTGATAAGTGGTTAAAACGCGTGGAGTCTGATCCAAAAGACTTCTTGCGTGCGAAGTTTCAAATTCAACTCAACTCGCCGCCAGCCAGTGTCTCAGTTGTTGATCGCGTTAGTGGCAATGAAGAGGTGACGCAATGATAGCACTATTTCAACATATTCTGTGTGCTCGTCTGTCTCGTGTCGTCATCATGCTGGTAAGTTTCTGTATGAGTGGTTTGGTTTTCGCACAAGACATTGTTGACTTGCAGCGTAGTAATAGTGTGGAGATTAAAGCCTGGGTAGGTAAAGCAACCAGTGATGAAGAAAATCGTACGCCACCCAACTTCAGTGTTAACGAACAAATTATCCTAAGCATTGAGGTGGCGACGCCACGCTGGTTTACCGGTGGCACCCGAATCGGCACGATAGAAATCCCCGATGTGATTACCAAGCAGCGCAATCAACTGGCAACTAATTTCACCGAACGAAAAGGTGGCCAAACCTGGTCGCGTCAACGTTGGGAAGTCACCTTATACCCACAAACATCGGGCGATTTTGTAATCCCTCCTGTTGCGGTGGGTGTTCAGGTTTCATCACCTGATGGAAACAACGTTTCAGGAACCCTTTACACTCAACCTATTAAGTTCTCAGCTTCGTTACCATCGGGTTTGCTGAGCGATAATACGCCTTGGTTTACTGCAACGAATGTCGACGTAAAACAAGAGTGGGAAAGTTCCTCGGAATCGCTAAAAGTTGGAGATGCGGTCACACGAAAAATAACCATAACTGCGCAGGATAGTTTGTCGGTGTTACTGCCTGATCTGCTAAAAGGCGAATCAAACTCGCGTTATCAAGCCTATGCGCAGCCTCACCGACTCTCGGATACACAAACACGAGGTGACTATCAATCGACCCGCACAGAAGAGAGCGTCTACGTAATCCAACAAGGCGGGGAGTTAAACTTTCCTGATCTTGAATTCCTGTGGTGGAACAGCAAAACGCAACAGCTAGAAAGCGTGCTGGTTGAGGGTAAAGCTTTTCAGGCAAAACATACGTTAAAGTCGTTTATTAAAGCCTATTATGCATGGGTGCTTGGTTTGATTGCTGCCGTTCTCATGAGTGGCATTTTATTTTTTACGATCAAGCGTTACTACCGAAACAGACCCACACCTCCGTGGCTGACTTTTCATCGATTGCTTAAATCAAAACGTTGGGGTGAGGCACGGGCAGCACTGTATCAACAGCTGAGAGTGAATACCGCCAAGCTTGAGATGAAAGAAGCTAACGTTGATGAGGCGTGGCAGAAGCGCTCCGTTCGGTTACAACAAGGTGAGCAGAACGCGAGTCTGATGAAATCCATGTGGCGAGAAATACAGAGCAAGAAAAAGCGATTCAAGCTAACAATACCTAAGGCTTTACCTCAATTAGATAAGTTTAAGCAAAGAGATGGTATTGAATAAAGCTGGGCGCTACTATAGCACCTTGTTTTTCATTAAAGAATCGATGTTACATGAGCCAAGAGTTTATGCGCCGCGCGTTGGAGATCTCGCGTAATGCACTTCCTGAGTGCCAACCCAATCCGCCAGTAGGCTGTGTTTTAGTTAAAGACAATCAAATCGTCTCCGAGGGTCACACTCAAGCTATCGGAGGTAATCATGCCGAAGTGGAAGCGCTGAATGGATATAAAGGGTCATTAGAGGATGTTACTGCTTATGTGACACTTGAGCCTTGTTCGTTTGTAGGACGAACTCCTGCTTGTGCGGTAACGCTGGTTAACTCAGGAATCAAAAAAGTTGTGGTGGCTATGCTCGACCCTGATCCACGTAACAGTGGTCGTGGTATCGATATCCTTAAGCAGGCGGGTATGGAAGTAGAAATCGGTGTTTGCGGTGATGAAGTGAGCGCGTTTCTCACCCCGTATTTAGGTAAATCTTAATCGAGCAAACTCCATAATCTGCTGTACGTTGAGGTCATTTAGCTAAACTGTTGTTCCCGGGTATTAAGTTATTCCCTACATTAACAAGATAGGGAATGTCATCAAGACATAGGATTGAACTCATATGAAAACAATACGAGCAATACTAAACGGCAAAAAAGCGGGCACCCCTGAGCTAAGAAACGCAATTATGGATATGAGAGAGCAGGGAGTCGATGTGCAAGTTCGAGTTACCTGGGAATCTCAAGACATGGTCCGTTTGGTTAAAGAAGCCGTCAATGATGGTATTACTCGTCTTGTTGTTGCGGGTGGTGATGGGACTGTCAATGAAGCCGTCTCAGCAATGGTGCAAATTGATGAAGACCAACGGCCCGAATTGGCGATCATTCCGCTTGGAACCGCCAACGATTTTGCCACTGCAAACCGTATCCCAGGCTCGATTGATGACTCACTTCTGCTTGCTGTTGAGGGGCAGCCATGTTTGGTCGATTGTGTTAAAGCTAACGATCGCTGCTTTATCAATGTTGCTACGGCAGGATTCGGTGCGGAAATTACGGCTGACACCCCTGTGGAATTGAAAAACTTTTTAGGCGGTGGTGCATATACATTGACAGGTGTCGTTAAAGCGCTGGGGTTCAAACCGTATGATGGAACTATCACAGTAGACGATGGGAGTTATGAAGGTGGAATTTTACTCGGTGCGTTCTGTAACGGACGCTTGGCTGGTGGAGGTCAGTCGTTAGCACCCAGCGCTATGATTGATGACGGGTTAATGGATTTAACTCTGGTTTGTCCATTCTTGCCACATGATTTACCCAAAGTAATCGAAGAGATTAATAACCCGAGTATTAATGGCGAGTTTGTAAAACATACTCGTACAAGTTGGTTGGAAATTGATTTTCCAAACCCGTTACCGCTGAATTTAGATGGTGAACCTTACCGCTCACGCAAAGTGCGTTTCGAAGTATTATCAAAAAGCATAAAGCTTGTGTTACCAAATGATTGCCCTTGTATTGAAACATCTGCTTAAAAACCTTGCTTATCTGAGTTATACGTCTGGATTAGCGGCCACGTAACAGACCGCAAAAGGTATATTTAAGCGATTAAATTCTTTAATCCAGCGCCATTGGTTATCCTGTAACTTATCACCAGGGCCTTTCACTTCAATCCATTCAAATTGCTCACCCTTAAACGCAATCAAATCTGGCATGCCATTACGGTATAGCTTGAGATCGCTCAGTTGCACCTTGAGCAGTTCTATTAGCATCGAAGTAGGAATGGTGCTGAGTGCGTACTGAATTAACTCTTTACTCACAACACCCCAATGTACAAAGGGATTACTGATGCCCAACTTGGTATCGTACTTTTCAAGTAGAGCACTTGTGTTTCCAGCAGCGAGTTCTGTTAATGCCGATGTGACAAACTTTTCCCGCTTAGGTGCAAAATCACTGTGGTACAAATCGAGTGGTCGATGTTGGTAGGCATTGATGAAAGCTCCTTCAATTGGCGCGAAAATAGCCTCCCAAAAGGTCAGACCGAACAGAGCATTGAGTAGAGCGTTTTCCGCATAAAACACTTGCCAGCCCAAGTGTTCGAAATATGCTTTGGTGGTCAGTTCGACTCGTTGTTGGGATAAGTCTAACTCTACTCGATATTCCTTGCATTTTGGCTTCGAAGCCCTTGACACTTTTTGGCCAAGTTTACGTTTTAAACGCTGTTCCAGTTTTTGTGCCACTTCCCATTCGGATACATCGCTAGGTGATGCTAGCATGTCAGTGACAATGTCACGCAACAAGATGTCGTTGTCCAACTTATCATAGATGCGCGCGCGGCGTTCCCTGCTTGGTGGGAGGTGAGTTTGTTCGAAAATCGCGAGCGCGGTTTCTAGTTCATTAATACGTTCGTAATCGCGCGCGATGTCATTCAGCATGTGTTCGCGTTTTCTATCCACGTAGTCATGTTTAACTGGAACAGGCATTGCTTCAATGAGTTGGTCGAGATTGGCTTTTTCTTTCCGGTCAAACTGCCAGTAAAGATTGGCGAGTTGGCTGAGTTCAATCAAGCGGTCAATTTGTGCGCGCGATTCGAAGAACCGGAGCGCTGTGCTTAATTGATACTTTTCGAACTGATGCAAACCCAGATCATCCAGTACAAATTGGCTCAAATCCTGATGAGTATTGGCGAAGAACAAGGTGAGGAGTACATCAATCATATGCGCTGAGTTAAGCCTGATGACTGTAAATTCAAGCAAATCAAATTGATCGAACTCAGTGTTGCTCAGACACTCAACGAGATTATCTTTTCTTAATGCTTTAGGCAGTTGAGGATAAAGCGATAGAATTTCTGGCTTGGTCAGGATACTCGCCGCCAGCTCTTGGTGGGTAATCGTTGGTGATAGCTCGATAAGATCAGATTGATTCAGTTCCGACAGCGCTTCGTCAATCGAAGGGATTTCCGGATAATTGAGCTTATCACTGCGAAACCAGCATCCTTTACGGCTGTACAAGCGCACCAAAAGGCATTGAGCTGGTCGACTAAGCGTTTGAAACGTACAAATCCATTTGTGTTCTTCTTCTAAGAGTAAATCGCTATACCAAAGCGTTGCATGCTGGAGGAGCTTGAAGAAATTCTCCAGATAGTAATCCGATGTGAGTTCGACAGGTGTTTGCATAATGAGAAAGGGTTTATAGTAAAAAGGCCTAACCCACAGGTTAAGCCTTTTCATCATCAAATCAATTCACAATTATGCGTTTTTCAGCTGCGCGACTTTTGCTTCAGCTAGTGGCTTAGTGATGAATGCTAATACGATACATACCGCCATCATTACTGATGAAATTGTATAAGCCAGTGTGTAACCTTCGCCATTGCTCATTGAGTAGCCAACGACCGCAGCACCAATCGCACCACCAATACCCCATGCGGTGTAAAGTACACCGTAGTTTGTACCGTAGTTTTTCAGACCATAGAACTCTGCGGTCAGAGTCGGGAACACCGCCAGAAGCGTGCCGTAACCGACCGCTGCGATAGCCGTACCAATGATGAGTGTGAATTCTGAGTCAAATGTGGCAAACAACACCATGTTGATACCTTGCAGAACAAATGCAAGTAGAAGAGTGCGAACACCACCAATTTTATCGGCCAGCATGCCAGCAACGACACGGCCGCCAGAATTGAATACCGCAAGAATAGAAGCCAGATACACCGCGTTTGGCAGGTTAGCTTGGACACTTGCTATTGTCGTGATGTTACCGATGATCATCAGACCGACAGAAGCTGCGAACGCGTACATGATCCATAGTGAGTAAAACTGAGGCGTTTTCAGCATTGCTTTCCAGGTAAGATCGTCAGACTTTTTGAGCGCTTTAGGAGCTTGGCCTTGTTTCAACTTAGGCTCCGCAGGCGTGTAATCAGCTGGTGGGTTATTAATTGTTGCTGCTAGTGGAACCGCAATTGCCAGGATACCCACACCAAGAACCATAAAGCTGGTTTGAATGCCCATGTTTTCGATCAATGCAGCCGTAACAGGCGCTAGATAGATAGCCGCTAAGCCAAATCCTGCTGCGATAATACCGTTTACCATACCTTTCTTAGAGGCATGGAACCACTTCATTGCAGAAGGTGACAAACATGCGTAACCAAAACCGATACCTGCACCTGTAATTACACCAAAGGTGATGTTCAGCATCAGTGGTGAGTTAACAAAGCCAGATGCAATCATCCCCAGACCAGTCAGTACAGTACCAAGAATAAGGATCAAACGAGGCCCCATACGATCTTGTAGGATGCCTGCAACAAGAAGACAAATAGAGAAAGTGATGGTTGCAGTTGCGTAAGGTGCGGAGGCCTCAGCAGCAGTCCAGCCGGATTCTGTTACCAATGCCTTGTTAAATACACTCCAAGCATACAGGATGCCAAGACAAAGGTTAATGCAAAAGCCTGCCAGCAGGATGCGCAATGCTTTATCAATCTTGCTCATATTTTTTCTCGGTTATACCTCTTGGTGGGAGCCTGTCATCCTTTTGCTGTTGAACAAAAAATAGGTCGATAGCCCAATATCAAAGAGGTGGGGGTTTAAAAGTTCTTTTCATCAAAATAAGTTTGCGTTTTTCAACGTATAACGCAATGAGCGCGGATTATAACCAATAAAGATGTGATTGGAATCTCTTTTTTAACGTTTAGATTAAAAACAATTTGAATGAATAGAACCATTTTTACACTGAGTTTATTTGTGTAAACAAGATGTTAATTTGAAAGTGTGGAGTTATGTGTCTATCCCCGATTTATATAACAATTTTTGCGAACTGATTGCGCGTTCGTCGTTAGTTCACATTTTTAGATAAAAGTTACGAAACGTTTAATTGTTAACTTCGTGTGACAAAATGCATCTAAATAAGAGTTTTAATGCCTAAGTATTGGATATAAAGGTTTTATAAAATTTAAGTTGTTAACCTTTTGTAATACAGTCAATTGACGGGTGGTTTATGAAATAAAATGAACAAAAAACGCACTTGTAATTGGTGTTTGAGATAAGCAAAATATAGTGAAAAGTGAGTTTTCATTTATGAAGGGATGCTTTTTTCGATTTATTGTGAGGTAACTTATGAAACTGTTCCTAGTGCTTATCGCTTCTGTTTCTGCAGGTGTGGCATCGGCAGAGCATTTCCATTCATTTATGTTGGGTCTATCAATCGCTTCTTTAGCGGTAGGTAGTTGCTACTTTTTCGCATTTCGTAGCTCTCGTTTTCCGCAACTTGCGTTGTTCCTGTTGATTTGTGGCATGTTGTCTAAATTGGCAATCACAGTTACAGGTGTTATGTGGGGAATGTCTGCGGAGCTTATAACTTCTCCAATTGTATTTACTCTGTCTTACTTGTTCTTCTCTTTGGCAGTGACTTATTTGTGGTTTAGTTATCGTCAAAGCATTACTCAAGTTCCTGAGCGCTTAAAAGCGGCATAGTTAAACCGAGAGATATGCAAACGCCAGCGATTTTATTGCTGGCGTTTTAGTTGATAAAAGTGAGATTGTCACACAACGGACACGGTCATTGGCGCTACTGGTACTTCAAGGAAGCACGCTATCACACGGTAAAGCTCTCCTTCTGCTACCGAAATTTCACCATCAGATTCGATCACGAGTCGACATGCTTTCACAAATATCGCTCTTTCTTTCGGTTTTAACTGTAGTAGCAGTTCTAACGCTGCTCGGCTCAAACGCCAGTCATTATTGGCTCGTTCTAACTCCTGTTCTGGAAAGCCCAGTGAAGTAAGGGCAGAGTTAAAGGCATTTTGCGCCCTTTCTGACTGATGGTGGCTTACCCATGCTAGTTCCCGGAGTAACCACAGCACACTTTGTTTGAGTTGCTTTAATGACTTCTGCTGTTTTATTTGTGTAAAAGAAACAAGCAATTGCTTCTCTACTAAGTTAATAACGCACCACTCTGCGAGAGAGTAGTGATCATCAGTTTGAGAAAATTCGCGTAGTACCTCACAAAGTCGATTTCTCTGTCCTTCGCTGAGGGATTTGAGTGCCGGTATTGCTAGTTCAAGCAGCGGAAAGCGGAGATGCAGCGGGAGGTCGTAATCCAGCCAGGGGATCGCAGAAGCTTGAGTAGAGGGAGGTAGGTGATTTTTTATCATCTCTCGTTGAATATTACTGCCATCGAAGATGATGAGGAGAGCAATGAAACGTGCGCTGTAGGGTTCTCTGGCAAGATCAACCAGTTCTGCAGGTAGTTGCTTGATCAATTGTTGACCGGTGCCACTCAATTGTGTCGGCATCGTGTCTGATTCATTGGTCGTTAAGCTTGCACTTTCAGCAAATCCGCTTACTTGCTCGCTGCCAAAAAACGAACGGCTATTTTCGGTTTGCTCGGCATAACTTCCATCCCAGTTTGGCTCAATACGGCGAATTCTTTCATCAAGAGGAGGGTGAGTGGCAAACCAACCAGAAAAGCCTGAGAGCTTGCTTTGCCCAAACATCATATGGCTCATATCGTCGCATGCCGCTGTATCCAGTGTGGAACCGTGGAAATGACGGCCTATTTTCTTGAGTGCACCAGCAATCCCCTGATCGTTGCGAGTAAATTGAACCGCACTCGCGTCGGCTAAGAACTCACGCTGACGTGAAATGGCGGCCTTTATCATGGATCCAAACAGAGTTCCCAACCATCCCAGCACTAAGCAGGCAATCGCTATCAGTAGAATGACGGCGTAACCTTTGCTGGAATCAGAGTTGCTACGAGTTAGCCCACGAGTCCTGTGACGTGAATTATTTAACACTAAATGACCAAAATGAGCGATACAGGTAATGCCGAATAAGGCGCCGATCAGTCGGGTGTTTAAGCGCATATCGCCATTCAGAATATGACTGAATTCATGGGCAATGACGCCTTGGAGCTCATCTCGACTAAAGCTTTCTAGTGCGCCTTGTGTCACGCCAATCACAGCGTCATCGATGCTCATTCCTGCAGCAAATGCGTTGATCCCACGTTCTTCCGTCATCACGTAGACCGGAGGAACAGGAATCCCTGACGCAATCGCCATTTCTTCAACAACATTGAGTAATTGCCTGTGTTTCGCGTCGAATGTATCCGGAGAAATCAGTTTACCGCCAATACTCTCGGCCACTCCGCGTCCGCCATTGGAGCTCAGTTCGGTAAGTCGAATCAATGAGCTAATTGAGACAATGACGACGACGCCAACAAAGCTCAACAAACTGTAGTTTATGATCTCTTGTGTATCAAATGGCTGACCCGTAACGCCAAAATAGATACCAATAGATACAATACTAACCAGACCAGTGATAGAGAAAACGGCTAACGCGAACAGTATCACCAAAAGTCCAGTTCGCTGACGCGCAGTATCTTGATGGTGAAAAAAATCCATTAGAATTCAACCTTCGGCGCTTCTTGGATGGCTTCACTGTCTGCAAATTCAAGCAATTTACCATCCTGGAATCCAAGCATGTTGGCAAAAATGACGGGCGGGAAGGTTTGCTTGTAAGTGTTGTAACTTGTTACTGAGTCATTAAAAGCCTGACGTGCAAATGCAACTTTGTTTTCGGTACTGGTTAGCTCTTCTTGAAGTTGATTGATTGTTTCATTGGCTTTGAGCTCTGGATAAGCTTCGACAACGACATTCAGTTTACCTAATGCATTTTGCAACATACCTTCAGCCTGGCCTAACAGGCTAATCGCTGTCTCGCTATCCGGTGCTTCGCTTGCCGCCTTCAGGCCCGATATCGCTTGGTTTCGGGCCTGAATTACTCTCTCAAATGTCTCTTTCTCATGCTCCATATAGCCTTTTGCTGTGTTGACTAAATTTGGAATCAGGTCGTATCGTCGTTTCAGTTGAACTTCGATTTGAGCAAAGCTGTTTTTGAAGCGATTTCGCAGAGTGACGAGCTTGTTGTAGATGCTGATCGCATACGCAGCGATTAGGAGAACAATAACAATAAATACAATCAGTGCAGTCATTATGAGTTCCATTTTTCGAATGAGTCAGATTTTTTATATAAATTGTTGAGATAGTAAGCAAACTCTAGCGCAGATACTGTCTTACATTCGCGAAATATATCACGTGTTGCGTATTGCCCTTGAGGTTTAAAAGAGCAGGGAGGCGTTAAAAAGAGGAGGAAGCGGACGATGAGACTAATAAAAAAGACCCAACATTTAGTTGGGTCTTTAATCAATGAAAACAGCGCGTTAGCCTAACACTTTATGCGCTCATCGGAACCAGAACCATTGTTCCCAGAATGACGGTTGCTAATCCAGCGAGAACAGGCACAGAAGTGCGTTTAACTACCTCGAATGGACTGATTTTTGCCATACCAGATGTGGCTACAATCACGCCAGAAACTGGAGAAATTGTACGCCCCAAGTTTGATGCTTGAAGCATTGGGATAATAAGGAATGCAGGGTTTAGCCCCATTTTTGCAGCCAGAGATGGAGCAAGCTCAACGAACGCATAGAACGGCGCATTACCAGAGCCAGTCGCGATGGCAGCAGCAACGGTTAAACCAGTTAAGATAAGCATTAGTGCGATACCGCCTGCGCCCGCTTGGTCAGCAAGGTGAAGCAGGTTGTCGATTGCGCCAATTGACATCAGACCTTGAGCAAATACCCCAGCGGCAACTAATAGCATCACCACGCCTTTGAACGCGTCAGCCATACCTTCGTAACACGCATCCAAATCTTCCAGAGACTTTTTGCCATCAAATCTGTTCACTACGTAGTGAATAACCGCACCTAGGAAAATAGAGCCAACCACGATGGTGTAAATATCGAGACTTAAACCAGGGATGGTACGACCGTTGAACAGGAATACACCGATGATTGGCAGAAATGGAAGAGCGGCATAAAACGCTGGTGCATCCGCTTTGATCGCTGAGACGTCAATTTTTTCCATTGGCGTATTTTCTTTCTTATCCAGATATTTGTTCCAGAAAAACGCCGCTACAGCCATAACGATGATGGCACAAATAGAAACAGGTAAAACCGTTTGAACGGCAAAGACATCAAGAGCGAGTCCTGATTTCTCGGCTGCGATTACCACATCTCCTGAGGTTGGAGAAAGTATGATTGCTGCTGGGGAAGCACACACTGCAACTGCCGCTGGGCGTGAAATACCCATCGCGACCATCATCGGAAATAGTGTCGCCATCAAAAGCACACCCAAACCCGTCGCTGAGCTTACGGCCAAAGACATTAAGCAGGCTACAATATAAGCGGCTACCAAGAGGATATAAGGAGACTTAATAACAGAAAGTGGTTTAGAGAACTGTTTTACCACTACGTTGTTCGCGCCGATATGTGTCATGTAAGACGCAAAACCGCACAACAACATAATCTGCATGCCAAGGCCGCCGCCACGGTACTGAAGCATATACTTAACGTATTCCAATGAGTCCGTCACCATATTGCCTGTTGAGGTGATGCTTGATGGCAGAACTTGGTGGCCTAAAACGCCAGTCATTAGAAGCAAGCCAATACCTGCGGTTAAAAGTACGCCGGCAGCTTTGTAGCCTTTAACAATAAAGTAGCCAACAGCAATGGTCACTACCAGGCCAATTAAGAGCTCTAACATAGAGGGAGGTCTCCAGATGATATGGAAAAAAGAAAAAAACTGTTTCAATTTATGAAAGCGAATTTACAGAATTCTTCTCTGTGGCACGAGTTGTAACTGGGACTTGCATGATCTAGAACAAATAATAATTTAATAAATAAAGACGTTAGAATATTTTGCTTAAATTTTACTCACTAGGAGATACGTGCTAAATGTGATCGTTAGTATGGTATAAAATAGTGTTGCGATTTTGGGTGTGACACCCTTGGCTGAGCACAAAACGCTTAAATTTACTTGCTTTGAAGTGGATTCGGTTCGAGAGGATTTTAATAAAAGAAAAGCTCCGAGATGTCGGAGCTAAAATTTGACCGGATTGCTATCGTTATTGCGAGCGTTAAGCGTATTGGCGAACCATCAGATTCCAGTTACGTTGTTGTTTTTCGAACTCCGCTTTAATCTGTTGATACTTCGCCTTGCAAACTGAATATTCGTACTTTTTGACCACGTCAGCCGTTTTTTGACTAATAAGGTCTTTTCGAGCTTCGTAATATTCCTGCATATGATGGACAAGAGAATCAAACTCTTGTTGAAGTTGATCAAGCATAGTTTGAGTGTTCGGTTTTGATTCGAGCTTTTCTTTTGTTTTTTTCAACAATTGTGTTGCGCGCGCTTTCTCAATTCTGAACGTTGAGGTGGTACGTAACTTTGATGTTAGCCCCAACCACGAGCATGATTTTATCAACCATTTGGTAGGGTCGTATTGCCACCAGTAAACACCGTTACGGTAATCGTTTTCGAATATGTGGTGGAAATTATGGTAACCCTCACCAAAAGTGAAAAAGGCTAAGATCCCGTTATCGCGCGCGGTATTTTTATCGGTGAAAGTCTGCTTGCCCCAAACATGGGCTAACGAGTTAATAAAGAAAGTTGTATGGTGACTCATAAACAGACGAACCGCACCAACGATCAACAACATTCCCCAAACATCCCCATAAATCAGGCCTAACGCCACCGGAAATCCAATATTAGTTACGAGCGCAAGAGGTACATAGTACTTGTGTTGCCACATTACGACATTGTCACGTTTCAAATCTCGACAGTTGGTATATTCGTTTTCTTTCGACTTGTTGTAATCCCGTAGCATCCAACCAATGTGGGAATACCAGAATCCGCGTTTAGCCGAGTAAGGATCTTTGTCATTATTATCGACATGTTTGTGGTGCACTCGGTGATCAGAAGACCAGTGTAATGCGCTATTTTGCAGAGAAAATGCGCCACCGAGAGCGAATATATAACGGAGGAACGAATGAGCTTCGTACGTTTTATGGCTCCAGAGGCGATGGTAGCCTGCCGTAATGGATAAGTTGGTAAAACTGTACGCAATGATACCCCAGATCAAGTGCTCCCAACCCAATCCGAAATGGTAGGCGTACCAAGGTGTTACAATAAATGTAAGTAAAAGGCTGGAAGAAAAAATCAATGTATTCAACCAGATAATAGGTGGTTTGTTTTGATTCACAACATATTCCTAACTTTGAGCTAACAGCTGTGCGCTAGAGTATCAGCGAACACGTGTAAGTCAAATTAAAGTTAGATAAATGTGATGATTCTTGATAGAAATCGCTCAGAATATGGCTGGCATATTTTGCTTTTAATTAAATAATGAGTAGTATTAAAAAATAGGCTTTGGCATTAGCCATGGAAAAACCACCAATAAATAAGGCTATTATCGGTAGAAAATTCCAAGGATATGCCAAGACACAAAAGATGTAATTAAATAGGAATACGTAATGGATTTACGATCAGCGGAATATAAGGACTTTGAGCGCATCGCACATTTGCATGCAGAGAGTTGGAAACGCCATTATCGAGGCATTCTAAGTAACAGATATCTGGATAAAGAAGTGCTCGATGATAAGTTATTGATTTGGCAGACTCGTCTGACTAACCCGCCTTTTAACCAACACATCGTACTGGCAGAAGACGGGGGTCTTTTGCTCGGATTCGTTTGTATGTTCGGGAACCACGACTTTGAGCGCGGTACTTTCATTGACGCAGTGCATGTTGACGAGGGTTACCGCGGGCGCGGTATTGGTAAGCAGTTGTTACTGGCAGTAGCAGAGTGGCAGCAGCAGTACTTCAAAGACAGTGGCTTGTATCTGGAAGTGGTTTCGAAAAACACGTCAGCAACTGAATTTTATCGTCATATCGGTGGTCAGGAGTGCCAGGAACGTATCTGGCAAGCGCCAGGTGGTACGGAAGTAATGGAAAAAGTGTTCCGCTGGTCTAATGCCCAATCGTTGGTGAATGGTATCGAATCACACATCGTTTATTCTTAGGCTCTTGTGTTTAATCCAATGAAGGTATTGAAAGAGCAGCGATGAGCTGCTCTTTATGATGGTTCGGCAAAGAATGTTTTAATCACAGAAGTAAGTGATGTGAAATAACGCGAAAATGCTCGAGAACAGGTTAACGCTTGTTACGCAAGTAACGCTTGCGACGTTCTTCCTTACGTTTTGCTTTTTCTTCTTCTTTACGTGCGGTTTCGATCTCCACTTCGACTAGCTCTTGAGTAATCATTTCAGGACGCTCTAATGTGATCTGTCCTAATGTTCCCTGACGTAGTTCGTGAAGCAGGATCTCTGACACTTTATGCAAGTCGACACGTCCGCCTGCACGCAATGCACCTCGACGTCGACCAATTTCTTCCATAATCTCAATATCGGATTCCGGCAGTTCTTCGATCTGGTAACGCTTTTTAAGATTTTCTGGGTATTGCTCTGCTAAGTATTCAATCGTGTAAAATGCCACTTCATCATATTCCATCGCCGTATCTTTCACAGCGCCTGTTGCCGCGAGACGAAAACCGCTGTGCGGGTTCTCTACTTTTGGCCACAGAATTCCCGGTGTATCAGATAACACAATGCCGTTTTGCAGATTAATACGTTGCTGACGTCGAGTGACCGCAGGTTGGTTTCCAGTAATGGCAATAGTGCGACCCGCAAGCGTATTGATAATGGTTGATTTACCTACGTTGGGAATACCCATGATCATAGTACGAATGTTTTTACCAATCTCTTCGCGATGAGGAGCAAGCTTACGGCAAAGTTCCATGATTTTATGAACTTCCTGAGGCTCAGAAGTCGTGATTGCCATGGCTTTAACATTTTGCTCTTTCTCAAGATGGTCAATCCATAGTTGAGTGAGCTCAGGATCAGCCAAATCGCGCTTGTTCAATACTTTAACAACGGGTTTGTCGCCACGAATTTGAGAAATCAAAGGGTTTTCGCTACTAAAAGGAATACGAGCATCCAGTACTTCAATGATCACATCCACTTGCGGGATGGCTTCTTCGATCTCTTTACGTGCTTTGTGCATGTGGCCAGGAAACCACTGGATTGAATTATTAACCATTTGAAATGTTTACCTTTTAATTTTCTGGTTAAGCTGGTGGGGGTATCAGGTGGGGTACCAAGTAATAAAATTATATTTTGGGGATACCAGAGGAACTGTCTAAGTCACCCATAGCCGCCTCAGCATTTAATGTGATGATGATAACATTTACTAGTGTATGCGAATAGTAGTAGCGAGTGTGATACAAGGTAATCGGTCATGAATCAAATTCGTTGAAGCATGCTATTATTTCGTTTTTCTCGTAATTAACTATGGCAACTATTCAAGTAAAGATGCCCATCATTCGAGCGTGATCGCAAAGCGGTAACTGAATTATTTTTCAAAGCAGTAGGCTCGCTAGAGTGTTGAATAGATAAAACCAACCAGACGGAATTTATATGTGTCTGGCATTCAGTATTAGCGAAGAGATAGATGGAATGGCTCAAAGCGTAACCATGTTGATTCAGCAGAGTCCAAGGTATGACGCTATTCGAAATATTCCTGGCTTTGGTCCGATTCTGACAGCAGCATTGATTAGTGAAATAGGCACTGGCAACCAATTCCAAAATGGAAGGCAGTTCACTGAATGGTGTGGTTTGGTTCCTAAACAAAATAGTACAGGTGGTAAAAATAGCCTCGGATCTTTATCGAAAAATGGCAACCGCGAATTAAGGGCATTACTTATTCATGGTGCTCGAGCAGTGGTTCGATGTAGTGCTAATACAACTGATGCTTTGGGGGTATGGTTGAGAAGACTAATTGCACGCAGAGGCAAAGCAAAAGCTATTATCGCGCCTGCAAACAAACTCGGTCGGGTAGCATGGCACATCTTGTCGAAAAGTAATGAATACGATATCGATCAGGCTTTTAAACCTGTTTGAATACACACTACATTTTCATGTCATTAGCATGACGGCTGAGAAGGATCACTCAAGAAGACAAAGCAGATCAAGTGCGATAACTCACACTTGATTTTTAAACGGTTGACGAACGGTTTCGTGCGCTCTTGCTTATTTTATTACTCAACCTGAAGATTGGACCTAAATTTTTTCGGTGACATGCCCACATACTTAATAAAATTTTGTCTAAACACACGATCAGACATGAAACCCGTTTGTAAAGCAACGGCAAGAATTGATAGCTCTCCTTTTTTTAGCAATAATTTAGCGACTTCTATTCGTGTTTGTTGTAGATAATCAATAGGTGTACACCCCACTTCTTGCACAAAAGAATCACAAAAACTACTGCGAGACATTCCAGCTAATTTGGATAAAGATGTCAGAGTCCATGACTTATGAGCTTGAGTGTGTATTGCTTGTATAACTTTACTGATTTTAGGGTGAGATAGGGCTCTCAAGGTTCCAAGAGAAAAGTCTTGTTTGTTAATAATATAACTTCGTAGGGCCCCTATGACCGCCAGCTCAGAAATTTTTGTTGCAATAGCAAAGTAACCCACTGAATTATCGTTAATTAAAAACTCTATCGCAGGCTGTAATATTTCAAACAAATTGTTATTTTCACGCTTAAGATGAATTATTGACGGGAAGTCTGTTGAGCTCAAAAATTTATAATCACTTTCCAATGTAAATGCAATTCCAAGTAAGATCGTTGGTGGTTGTAGTTCAGCCTTACCAACCGTTACCTGCATAACAAACGGATATTGTTGCTCTATATCGAAGGGTTGATCGGAAATGTTTTGCCAATTTAGTTGTGCTAACGGAGTAAAATGTTTGGCTCCAGCTGTACCAACCATACTTTCTTGACCAAATGGAGCTAATAAAGAGTCACCAGGCTCTAAAGTGAAACTGTTATTGGAAAAGGTCACCCGAAGCTTACTTCCACTGATTAAGGTAAAAAAATACCCCGGCACAAACTCTTCTATCGAAACGCCAGATTCAGGATAAATCGTCCATTTTGAAATACTCGTAGAACGTACTCGCAACCGATTCAGCAATTCGCTCAATATTTCCATTCTGACTCACAACTCCTTAACACTTAGGACTATTCATCCTAATTAATGGACAAATAACACGTTATCGTCCGGCTAATTAGCTTAGTATAAATTAACAATTAGTTAACGCAAGGATGAGTTATGAGCTGGAGAAAAGGAAAAAGAGTCGCGATTGTTGGTGCAGGACCAGGTGGAGTATCCGCTGCCATCGCTCTTTTAAAAAAAGGATTTGATGTCAAATTATTTGAGCGTCAACCTCAACCCAAAGCATTGGGGGGAGCGGTTCTTCTCAGTGTGCCAGTATTAGCAATACTAAGAGAATACGGGATTGATATAGATAATTTTGGCACTCATACATCAGTATCATTTAAAAATAATAAAGGAAGAACCAGAGCACAACTCCCTTTTAATCCTAATATCGAACGATTATTTGGAATTAAAGGCTGGCACTATGGTGTTTTACGCTCTAGCGCATTTGCCAAAATGCTAGCTTTATTGCCTGAAGATACCATTGTTTCTAATCACTCTTTTTCTCACTACAATGAGCTGGAAAATAGTGTTGAGCTGCACTTCAAAGATCAGCCACCTATCGAAGCAGATATATTAATCGGTGCTGATGGGATTAATTCGGCAGTGGCAAAACAAGCCTTTGGTGAGCAAGGTTTATTCCATATAGGTTTAAGGATTTGGTTGGCATGGTGTGATCCTATTGAAGGTCTGGAACCTAACAGTGGGGTGATTGCACATTCAGATAAATATCAAGCCAGCTACTTTCCAATGTTACATGATGGTAAACCTGGTTATGAATGGTGGATCGTTGAACCAAGCAAAGAGCATGCAGAGATTCCGACTAACGTGCAGGAGCATGTACAAACAATTTTAAATAAATTTGATGATCCTTTACCACGCTTCCCCAACGCTACGGATTTTGATTCGCAGATCTTTTGTTGGGATGTCTATAATCGCCCATCATTGAAGCATTGGAGCCGTAATAGAATAATTTGTTTGGGCGATTCAGTACATCCAGTCTCGCCTTATGCGGCTTATGGCATGGGAATGGCTATCGAAGATGGATATTTTATTGCAGAGCATTTGGCCGATTGTGATTTAACCTCACAATCCTCAGTCAAACAAAGTTTCCGGAGATTTGAAGAGTTACGAGTAGATTATGTAAATCACCAGGTAGAGTTCGCTCGTAAGCTCGGAAATATTTTTCACCAACAACCTACCGCAGTTGCTAAAGTCCGTGATTTTATTTTTGACCATACAAAGTTACTTAATACAATGATAAGAAAAGACTATTTAGAAATGCAAGAAACGATGTGTCTGTCAATGGAGAAGCTACACATTCATTCCGATGCCAATTAGCTTTCTGCGTTGAACAAATAGTTACTTTTCTCAACGCAAAAACGCGAGCCTTTGGGCTTAGTTCTTGTAAGAAAAGTATTTGCTAACATTTTAGCGGAAGCCTTGTCACATAGCTACAAGGCCTCTTTTTACTGCTATAGCTTAGGGGAATGGTCAGTACATATTCGAATTTAATTAGAATATGATATCGATTGTTTAACTAAGGTATTTAAATCCTTATCAGGTTTGAAATTTGCCTCATCGGCGGCGTTAGTCACTAGTGGTGGGAAGTTGCCAAATAATTGTTCTATTCTAGAGTCTGGTTGATAATTAACGAGATTGATAGCATCTTGCTCATACACTTCGCCTATCGCATCGACTAATTCAGACATGCTAAAACAACAGGTTGGTAAGGTAAAAGTTGTAACACCATTCAAACTTTCTTGTGACAATGTAGCACTGTGGATTAGGTTGTATATAACATTAGGAAGAGACGAAGCCCAGGTTCTGGAGCCTGGAGACATTGGGCATACAAACATTTTACCTTGTGATAAGTAAGTTATCATATCGCTGAGAAATGCAGATAACTGGCCTGATTTCTGAGGTGGTCGGGCTAATACACCCGGTAGTCTTAAGCTTTGCCCATCTATCCAGCCTCTGCGATTGTAATCACTCACCATCATTTCGCCGATGACTTTATGCACTCCGTAACTCATTTGTGGTTGTAAAGGCGTATCATCGGTTACCAATTCTGGCATTTTCCCGAACACAGCAATACTACTGGCAAAGATAGACTTTGCGCGTCTCTGTGCAGTTTCCATTTGGTTTCGACAAATATTCAGCAGTTGGATAGTCGCTTCTATATTGACTTGCTGAGCTAACTCCGGATGAGTCTCCGTCATACCACCAGGAATACTTGCTAAATGATACAGAACGTCAATAGGGCGTGTAGATAAGGTATAATGTAGCCACTGTTTATCCGATAGATCGCCAGTAGACATTTCTATCGTTGGGGTGTGAGTTGGTAAATCGTTCAGATTAAAGCAGCGATCGACTAAGGTTAAATGAGTTATTCGGGCTGAACCGATGAATGGATGGGTGCATAGTTTACGAACTAGTCCTTGTCCAACAAAGCCATTAGCGCCGGTAATGACGATATTCATTTTGCTTCCATTAACTATGACAAATGTAAAAATGCGCCGCTTAGTGATTAAGGGGCGCTGTGTACGAGATGATAGTGTTGCCTATCTTCAAGCTGTAAATAAGACCACCGTAAATTCAGAGTGTAGCTTGTAATTTAGATAATGATTTACGTCAGTAAGAGAACCTGCGGATGTGCAGAGCGATCAAGTGAAGCCCGATTTGAGATAATAAAGTACGATGGATTTCAATTTTTGACCTCTACGCGTTCATTTAAAAAACCATCTCTGGGACGTGACTTGGCACGACGAGTTTGCCTCGTGTTTTAGCTTTTATTTCTTCTACCGTCACGCCGGGTGCTCGTTCTTTCAGGATAAAAGCACCATTCTCTATTTCTAAGTATGCGAGATCGGTAAGCACTTTTTTGATACAGCCTGCGCCAGTCAAAGGCAGGCTACAGTGATCAAGTAATTTGGAATCACCACTTTTTGAAGCGTGTGTCATAGTGACAATGATATTACTTGCTCCGGCAACGAGGTCCATAGCGCCGCCCATGCCTTTCACCAACTTTCCTGGAATCATCCAAGAAGCGATATTACCGTTGACGTCGACTTCGAAAGCGCCAAGTACAGTTAAATCAACATGACCACCTCGGATCATCGCAAACGATTCGGCAGAACTAAAGATAGAAGCGCCCGGTAATGCGGTAACTGTCTGCTTACCTGCGTTAATCATATCGGCATCAATGGTTTCTTCTGTCGGGTATGAGCCCATGCCTAGCAGCCCATTTTCAGATTGCAGCATGACACTTAAGCCGTTAGGAACGTAATTAGCGACTAAGCTGGGGATACCTATACCTAAGTTTACATAAAAGCCATCTTGTAATTCTTGAGCGACCCTTTTGGCCATCTGTTCTCTGGTTAAAGCCATCTTTGACTCCATTAATATGATTGTCTGAATAAAGGAAGGAATAGTTCTGCACAGCTGTAAGGTATCGGTGAGATTCAGCTTTGAGAAAGCGTACGTTGTTCAATACGTTTTTCAAATTGACTGCAAATTAGGCGGTCGACATAAATGCCGGGAGTATGTATCTGGCTTGGGTCTAGCTCACCAACAGCAACAATTTCTTCGACTTCAACTACCGTTATCTGTCCTGCCGCTGCTGCTAGCGGGTTAAAATTTTGTGCCGTGTGGCGGTAAACGACATTACCGAAAGGATCTGCTTTCCAGCCTTTGACGATGGCAAAATCACCACGAATAGCATGTTCTAGAATGTAATGTTTATCTCCAAACTGACGACACTCTTTACCTTCAGCAATAGCTGTTCCGTACCCGGTTGCAGTATAAAAAGCGGGGATTCCTGCACCGCCAGCTCTCATTTTTTCGGCTAAGGTTCCTTGCGGTGTCAGTTCTACTTCCAGTTCACCAGACAGCAGTTGCTGTTCAAATAAACGATTTTCACCGACATACGAGGCAATCATTTTCTTGATCTGTTTTTGTTGCAGCAATAGTCCAAGGCCAAAATCATCCACACCACAGTTGTTTGAGACGACGGTGAGTTCACGATTACCCCGGCGCTGAATCTCTGCAATTAAGTTTTCAGGAATACCACATAGGCCAAAGCCGCCGGCCAATATTGTCATTCCGTCTTCTAAGCCTGCTAATGCTTCCTGGTATGTTGAAACGCGTTTATCAAATCCTGCCATAGTTCGCTCTTTCTGATTTTCAGTGTTGGTGTTTTGTTAATGTAATGTGAATTTATATATTTTATAAATTGGATTTTATGTATGATTGATGAGGTTTTTTAATTAATGGTGAGAAAGCAATGACGATAAAGCAGTTGAGAGCGTTTCTGGCTGTGGCGGAAACACTAAGCTTTGCTCAGGCTTGTGAGCAGTGTCACCTGACGCAGTCTGCCTTGAGTCTGACAATCAAAACGTTAGAAACGTCAATGGGAGGAAGGCTTTTCAGTCGGACAACGCGACATGTCCGGCTGACACCTGAAGGAGAGGCTTTATTGCCAATGGCGAAACGCCTGCTGGCAGAGTGGGAAAATGTAGAAGAAGAGCTGCATCAGCGTTTTTCCATGAGGAAAGGAAAGGTGACCTTAGCTGTAATGCCTACGTTTGCCGCGAACTTATTACCGTCGATGCTACTTAACTTTCATCGAAGTTACCCGAACATAAACATTCGTATTCATGACGTTATCAATGAGCAAGTCGTGACCATGGTAGAAAACGATACTGTTGAAATTGGTATAGCGTTCGAGCCTCATAACCATGAGCGGTTAAATTTTACTCCTTTATTTGTCGATCACTTTATTGCAATAGTGCCACCCGAATCAGAGTTAGCTCAACTGCCTGATGTGTGTTGTGCACAGCTACTTGATTATTCATTTGTCAGTTTACAAAGACCTTCTTCATTCAGAGCGATGATCGAA
Organism: Vibrio limimangrovi; assembly: GCF_054064025.1. NCBI lineage: Bacteria > Pseudomonadati > Pseudomonadota > Gammaproteobacteria > Vibrionales > Vibrionaceae > Vibrio > Vibrio limimangrovi. The sequence goes on along the minus strand of NZ_JBSUGF010000006.1, from coordinate 102,161 downwards.
CAGGCATTAGAACCAATTGGTATTAGTTTGAATGTCAGAGTGGAAAGTCAGCAATTATCGACCATAGGAAAGTTGGTAAGCTGTGGGGTAGGGGTGAGTATTGTTCCTAACCTATGTCGTCAGCAAATGCTTGATATTGGGGCAGTTTGCAGGCCGCTGTGTGAACCCGTGATTTCGAGCCCAGTAGGGATCATTACCAAAAAAGATCATGAGCTATCTGCGGCTGCACAAAGCTTGTTTAATGTGTTGGCTTGTACCACTGAATAACCATCTGAATTCTTTTCTGAAGCAAGCTTTATTTTTTGTACATAATGTTAACATTTTCTTGCGGTGGACAAGAAAATGTCTGTGACCCGGTCGTCATTTTCTATCCCTCTATTTACTATGGAAATTAGGGTTTTCTGTAATTGCAATATTTTTAAGTCATTGATATTTAAAGTTGTTTTTTCATCGTTCGATTTTATGGATGCATCGGTTCACTTTTATCCAATTTACGCATATAAATATTGTTGTTATTTATTTGTTAATCGCAGGTTAATCTATTGACGGCGTGGTGGTGAATCTATAATCAAAGGACGAGGTTGACGGATGGACAACAATAACAAACAGCAAAGAGTGAGAAGAGGGCGATGTCAGTTGATGACTGCACCATCAGCAGCACGTTCCCCTTCTGCGTTAGGAGAGAGTTTCAATATTACCGCTAAAGTACCAGCGAAGAAGTTTGGTGTCGTTAAGTCGGGCGTTATGACGCTTCCCGTGCGAATTAAACAAACTCACTTATCGGCAGTGTTAGCAACACTGTGTTTAAGTAACGGCGTGCTTGCTGACACAGCCCAGAATCAAACGGTAACCTCTTACAGTAAATCACCAAACGTACTCGTGATCCTTGCAGACGATCTTGGTTACTCAGATATTGGCGCATTTGGTAGTGAAATTAATACGCCGAATATAGATAGTCTCGTCAGCCAAGGGCGTATCCTGACCAATTTTCATACCGCTGCCGTGAGCTCGCCGACGAGAGCTAGTTTGCTGACAGGTCTTGATCATCACCTTGCCGGCATTGGCAACATGGCTGAAGTCGTAGGGTTAAACATCACCATGAATAATCCGGTTAGCGCTCCCTGGGGGCCTTCTAACCACTATGATTTTGATAGTATTCCAAAGGGCTATAAAGGGCACCTGAGTGAGAATGCTGTCACTATGCCACGCCTTTTAGCGGACAATGGCTACCATACTTACATGGTGGGTAAGTGGCATCTGGGCTATGACGTTCAAGCCCCTGATAAAAAAAATAAACTTTGGTTCCGTATCAATCCCGAGCAGCTTCCTTTTAAAAGGGGATTCCAAAAGACGTTTACCTTAGTTGATGGTGGCGGTTCGCATTTTGCGCCTCCTGAGGGAAAGCCACCGACACCGTTTGATATGTCGTGGTACACAGAAAACGGTAAGCTCTTTCCAGCCAAAGGGCTACCTAAGGATTTCTACTCTACAGATTATTATACTAATAAGCTGATTGAGTACATTGACGCTGGTAAAGACGACGGAAAACCGTTTTTTGCTTACGCCGCTTACACCGCGCCACATTGGCCACTGCATGCGCCTGAACAAGACATCGCTGCTCAAAAGGGTAAATACGATGCAGGCTATGAAGCTATCCGTCAGCAACGCATTGAGCGCATGAAAAAGATCGGTATTATTCCGAAAGATATGCCTATCGCTGAAGGAATTAAGAGTGTTGCACAGGGAGGAGTCGGACCGAAACTCTGGAGTGAACTCAGTCCGGATGAACGTGCGTTAGAGGCGCGTAAGATGGAAGTGTATGCCGCAATGGTAAGCAACCTGGACAGCAATATCGGGCGGCTAATCGAACATCTGAAATCGATAGGCGAATACGAAAATACCATGATTGTATTTATGTCTGATAATGGCGCAGAAGGTGATCCTGCATATGCACCGAAAATTCCGGGTACACAGATGGATAACTCGATCGACAATATTGGTCGTCCGGGATCTGGCGTAACGTATGGTCTGCGATGGGCCGAGGTGAGTGCCGCGCCATTCCGTTTATTCAAAGGCTATACTGGAGCGGAAGGGGCAACTTCGTCACCGCTTGTTATTAAGATGAATAAGCAAACTGAACAGTACCCGAACACTAACGCCCGGATTCAAGTCACGGATATTATGCCGACTATTCTTGCCGCCGCCCGGGTTGGTCTGCCAGGCAATACTTATCAGGGAAGAACCATTCATGCGATCGAAGGGGTTTCTTTCTTAGATAAACTTCAGTCTCCCAACCGTTTTGATTCCATCCATGCTCAGGATAAAGCATTGGCTGATGAACTGATGGGCAATAGTTATGTTATTAAAGGTGACTGGAAGCTGAGCATGCAAGCGGGTTGGACTCGAAAACCCGAACTACGGGAAGATGTACCGCTTCGTTTGTTTAACTTAACGCAGGATAGAGGGGAAACAAATGATCTATCCGCTAAACATCCGAAAATTACGGCAGAACTGAAAGAAGAATTTCATAACTACGTAGAGCGAGTAAAAGTCGTTCAGCAAAATTTCTCGTATGGTGGCAGATAAATAAAAAAGCTGGCATTGATAATATCAGTGCCAGCTTTTATTTAATTAAAATTTATTTTAAATATTCTATTTCTTTATCCATTTCTTTTACTGAATCAAGAAGAGACTTTCTTAGCCATAATAAGCCGGGGTCTTTATCTTTATATTCGTGCCATTGAATGCATTGTTTCATCTTTGGAATATCAAAGGGAAGTTTGTGTATTTTTATAGGCAAAATTGTGGCTAGTTTTTTTGCTAATCGAGCATGTACAGTTGCTATGTTTTCTGATCCTACAACCAAAGATGGCATCGAAGTAAAACTATAAGTTGTTGCGACAATATTTAATTTTAAACCGTATTTACTTTCAATAACGCGCTCTAAGTAATCGTTATTGTTTAACTTATTTAATCCAATTCTGTCACTAAATACTTTTTTGTCTACTGTTGGTCGCATCGCGATATGACCGGCATTGATATATTTTTCTTTTGTCATTTCCCCTATTGAAATATTGCTGTGTTTCCAGCTTATGCAAACATATTCTTCTTCAAACAGGACTTCACTTGGATGTTGGTCAGAAACGAATATTTCAGGAATAATTAATAAATCGGCTTCACCTTTTTCTAAGCTCTCATTTGGTGAGGAATTTTGCGCTAAAAACTGAAAGTACGCTTTACTGGATTGTTTGGCGGTTAGTTCCATCAGGTGTGGTACTAAGATGGTTTGGGTATAATCAGAACACAAAATACTGAACAGCCGATTGGTGTCTTTAGGGTCAAAGATTGGGTTGATTAATATGCTTGTTTCTATATTAATCAATGCATTACGCACATTGATTTTAAGGTCTTCGCCCAGAGGTGTGACCACCATCTTCCGCCCTATTTGCGTAAGTAAATCATCATTAAAATATTCCCTTAATCGTGCTAATGAACTGCTTACTGCAGAAGGGCTCATATTGAGTTTTTCCGCACTTTTTGTAATGCTTTTCTCGTTCAAAAGCGTGTCAAGCGCTACTAATAAATTTAAATCAAACTTGTTAAATCTCATTGTCTCACCGTTATGCAATAGGGGTAAGTTATTGCTTTCTATTTTTATAAATTATCTTTTTACTCTATCAAAGAGTGATGTTGTTTACTGTGATCCTTAGCTTTTAAAACTGATTGTATGAGTAATTGACAATTTAAAGATTAAATATTTGATAGAGATCACTTTTGATATTTTATGTAATTTAATTACAAAATGGTGTGACTTAACTCATTTAAATTTTAATTTTCTATTTCATGATTGCAATTCCGTATGATTTAGTTCCTTAGTGCTGTCATTTTTGAGTTTTAGATGATTATTTTTTGTATGTTAATAATATGTTTCTGAATTATCGAATGCTCAATTAGATTAAATTGATTTTACCGAATCTATTATATTAACTAGATTGAATTTGTTTCTGTTTGATTATTTTGATTGCTGGTTAGTATCACTGCTTTTTTTCATGTTCAGAACAATAAAATAAAAACTCATAAGGGTGGCAATAAAAATGAAAAGGACGAGATTTATTCATTCAATACCGTTTAAGTTAACGGCACTGGCAGTTTTATGTGGTTCAAATAGTGTTTTAGCATTTCAAGTGAACACCTCGAACTCTGACATTAGGGTGCAATTTGACAATACGGTTAAATACAGTAGCGCTTACCGTTTGAAAGATCCTTCAGAACTATTAACCAGCTCGCCTAATCAGGATGATGGCAACAATAACTTTGATAAAGGGTTCGTTTCGAATCGATTCGACTTGTTTTCTGAACTGGACGCTTCATACAAAGAGATGGGGCTACGTGTCAGTGGTGCCGCTTGGTACGATTTTATCTACAACCAAGACACAGACAACAAGAGTTTCACATCAAACCATCAGCCAGCCAGCGAGTTCTCTGATTACACGCGTGAAATCATGGGCCGGAAAGCAGAGCTAATGGATGCTTTCGTTTATGCGCGAATCCCTGTCCACAATGATATGACAGCAACTATACGAGCGGGCCGATACGCTTTGATTTGGGGCGAAAGTCTGTTCTATGGCGCGAATGGTATCGCTGGTGGTCAGGCACCGATGGACGTAGTTAAGTTGCAGTCTGTCCCTAACTCCCAGTTTAAAGAAGTGGTTCGTCCGACGGGAAAAATCTCGTTCAGTCTGCCATTAACCGAAACCCTTTCATTTGGCGCGTACTGGGGATTTGAATGGGAAGAGAGCCGTCTGCAACCTGCCGGTGCGTACCTTTCAACGGGAGACACTCTTGGTGGTGAAAGAGTGCTTGCAGGGCCAGGTGTACAGTTTGACCGCATCGGAGATATTGAAGGTTCAGACTCAGGCCAATACGGTGCTCAGCTTCGCTGGACCAGCTATGACTTAGATGCGGATTTTGGTTTGTACGCCATTCGATATAACGCCAATACGCCTAGCAATATTTATTTCAAGCTAGATCAAACGTTTACTCCTAGTGAATACCAATGGGTTTACCATGATGGGATCGAAGCCTATGCAGCGAGTATGGCTAAGAGTATCGGTATATGGAGCTTAGCAGGGGAGATTTCCTATCGAACTAATACGCCACTTGCCAGCTCAAGCGCGTCTGTTACTCCGATGAGCCCGAACTATGACAACGATAAAACTCCCGGCTATGCATTAGGTGAAACTGCTCATATCAACTTTAACTGGCTGGCAAGCCTGGGGCCGAGCTTTATCTCTGATGAAGCGAGCTTTTTAGGTGAAGTGGCCTGGAACAGACGTTTGATCGTTGACGAAAACAAACAGATGCTAAACCCCAACTCTGACCGTGACGCGACGTCATTCCGTTTGGTATACAGCCCGACATACCGTCAGCTTTTTAGTGGGTTAGATGTCTCCCCTGTTGTTGGTTACCACCATACATGGGGCAACTCATCGGCTATTGGTCCTTCTTTTGGTATAGATGGTGGTGGCGATGTCAACGTTGGTGTTAATGCCCTTTACCTCAATCAATGGAAGTTTTCACTAAGTTATATCAGTTACTTAGGTGATGAAGGCAACTACCTGGATGACAATCGGGATCCGCAATACAAGCAAGCATTAAAAGACCGTGATTTTATCGCGATGTCAGTCAGCACTACATTCTAAGGAGAGAACGATGATGGGCAATTTTAGAAAAGCGACCGTTCCGGCATGGGTCACTGTGGCTATCTTTGGGACACTATGCGGTAGCAGTTGGGCGCAGGTGACGGTCGAAGAGGCCGCTCGACTTAATAGTGATTTAACGCCTTTTGGTGCTGAGCGAGCGGGTAACGCAGATGGCTCTATCCCTAAGTGGACTGGTGATTTGGCTAAGTCGCAGGCCGAACCGCAAGGAGGCAAAAGACCGAACCCTTTTAAAGATGATAAACCGCTTTATACCGTGAACGCCTCGAACATGGAACAGTATGCCGATAAGCTGACCGATGGCGTGAAAGCGATGCTTAAAAAGTATCCGAACACATACAAATTAAACGTATACCCGACGCACCGAACTGCTTCAGCACCACAGTGGGTTTATGACAATACCGCAAAAAATGCAGTTAACGCCACGATGGATGGCGACATGATCCATGGTGCCTACGGTGGTATTCCGTTCCCTATTCCTCAAAATGGTCTGGAAGCGATTAACAATCATCGCCTGGCATGGCGAGGCGCAAGCTGGGAAGCCAAGATTACTCAGTATCAGATTACTGCCAATGGCGACCAGGTATTGACTACCGATGGCGTATTAAAGCAGAACATGCCTTATTACTTCCAAGATAAAGACCCTAAAGATTTTGATGGCTATTTCTGGGAAGTAAACCTGGAGAACTTCGGTCCGCCAATTCGTGCCGGTGAGCGCATTGTAGGCCGTACCAATATCGATGCAGATAAATCGGCAGCCTATGTTTACTTAACCGGACAGAGAAGGGTAAGAAAACTGCCGAATGCCTGTTGTGATACACCGACTCCGGCTTCTGCAGGCCTGATGTCTTTCGATGAACTGTCAGTGTTCTCAGGACGAACCGATCGCTTTAACTGGAAGCTACTTGGCAAGAAAGAGTTGCTCGTGCCTTACAATCAAAATGGCTTCTTAGAGTACTCCGATCAAGAGGCAATTACGGGTAACCACCTAAATCCAGAAGCAGTGAGATGGGAGCTACACCGAGTTTGGGCTGTAGAAGCGACGTTAAAAGATGGCATGAGACACCAAGCTCCGCGAAGCGTCTATTACCTGGATGAAGATGGCTGGACTGCGCTACTTGCTGACCGCTGGGATGCGAATGGCCAACTGTGGAAGACGCTATGGATGTTTAACTATGTGATGCCTGATTTTCCGGGCACGGTTCAGCAAACGTTCGGTTATTACAATCTGCTGTCTGGAGAGGCATATGTATCAAATTTGTTTAATGGCGGAGACAACCACCATATCCCGAGCAAACGCTGGGCAACGAATATCTTTACCGGCCAGGGGTTAGCGGCTCAAGGGGTACGTTAACTAACTCAGTTATAAAAAGATAGCCAGAGCATATCTGGCTATCTGTTAAATACAACAATTCTTTATTTAAGCAGTTTGACTCAAAAGGAGTGAGTATGTTTCGTTATTTTCCCACCAATTATCCTTGGGATTTGTCGATTAATTTGGCCCTGGAAATGGGTGCAAAGATTGGTGAAGTTGAAGAAATGTGTGCCCCGTTAAAAGAAGCGGCTGATGCGAAAGACGCGGCAGGCTCGAAGGCATTTCGCGAAAGCTGGGAGCGCATGGGCGACAAGCTTTGCCTGCTAGCTGAAGAGGATGAAGCCAGAGGGCGCATGATTTCTGCTGGTGAAAAATATGGTCGAGCCTCTACGTACTACATTACGGCGGAACGTCTTCAAGGCCATAATTCACCGGGCCGAATTGATCTGTACAACAAATTTATACAGACATTTCTGCGCGGGATCGATCTTGCACAAGAGAACTGTCAACGCGTGGAAATTCCATATGAAGGCAAACATTTATCTGCACTTTATGTAAGAGCGGAAGGGGTATCTGGTAAAGCTCCGATTCTTGTTCAGGTAAACGGTCTTGATTCTACGAAAGAGATGAAATATCGCGTTGGATTACCTCAATGGCTGGCTAAGAGAGGCGTCTCCTCGTTGATTGTTGACCAACCAGGAACTGGTGAGGCACTGCGCTTACAAGGCTTAACTGCACGTTACGATAGTGAGCATTGGGCGAGTAAAGTGGTTGATTGGCTAGAAGAACAAGATGAAGTTGATTCAAGCCGTATTGGTATGGAAGGGGTCTCATTGGGTGGTTACTACTGCCCACGAGCGGTTGCGTTTGAACCTCGCTTTGCGTGCGGGGTGGTCTGGGGAGCAAACCATGACTGGCGTGATGTACAAAAACGCCGTTTAGAAAAAGAGGGTAATTTCCCTGTGCCGCATTACTGGGAGCATGTGCGCTGGGTATGGGGCGCGAAAGACATGGATGAACTGTTCTCAATCGTTGAAAACGTACATCTGGATGGTGTGATCGAGAAAATCAAAGTGCCGTTTTTGGTTACACATGGAGAAAAAGACTCTCAGATCCCTCTTAAATGGGCGCACCGAACTTATGAGCAGTTGATTAACAGCCCGCAACGTGAACTCAAGATCTTTACCGAAAAAGAAGGTGGGGTTCAGCATTCTAGCTTTGACAACTCGGCCAACGCGGGAGCGTATATCGCCGACTGGGTTGCTGAAGTATTGCAAGGCCATACAGCCTAAGAAAAAACATAAGGATAGTGATATGAATATTACAGGCTTAGAAACCATCGTATTTGCTGTAGAAGACGTCGCTGAGTGCAGTCAGTTCCTGCTTGATTATGGTTTGACACCCGTTGACGTGACGGAACGTGGTGGCCGTTTTGAAGCACTGGACGGAACAGGCGTTGAGTTGGCCCATGTCTCAGATGAGAGTTTACCGCCTAGCATTAACCCGAAATGCATGATGCGCAAAACGGTAATGGGTGTCGCGGATGAACAGACACTACAAGCGATTGCAGTGGAGTTAGAGCAAGACCGTGAAGTTATTACTTTGTCGGATGGTTCTATTGAGTCCACTGATGACAGCGGTTTCGTGATTGGGTTTCAGCTTAGTGTACGTAAACCGCTTGATTTAGATGCGGAAATTGTTAATGCCCCTGGTGTGGAAGTAAGTCGTGAAATCAACAAAATTGGAGTCGATGTAGATGCAGATATCCGTCCGCGTACGTTGTCTCATATTGTTTACTTTGTCCCTGATCCGGTTAAGGCTGAAGCGTTTTATGTCAACCGTTTAGGTTTCCGTTGTACCGACCGCTTTGAGGGGGTTGGTCCGTTTTTACAACCGGGCGGTAACCTCGATCACCACACCCACTTCTTAATTGGTGCGCCACCGTTTATGCAGAATGTCGAGCACTTCACTTTCCATTTCGGTGGACCAACCGAAGTCATGCAAAACGGTTCCCGATTCATTGAGAAAGGCCATCAGGCATTTTGGGGGCCGGGTCGTCACATTATGGGTTCCAACTGGTTCTGGTACTTCAAAAGTCCGTTTGGATGCCACATCGAAATGGATGCGGATATGGATTTGCATGACGAAAGCTGGGAAGCACGTTCATTCCCAATGGGAGCGGATTCGTCGCAAGCATTTTTACTTCGATACCGTGATAAGTGGTCACCAGGTCCACAGACACCAGAACTAGGTGATTATGCATAACGCCTAGCTAAGCCGGCGTGTAACGTTGGTGAGGTCATGCTGGGTATTCATCGCAAGGTGAATACCCAGCACGACAGGATACAAGACATTTAGGTCACACAACGAATTTTGTATTAAGTTGCTGCTGATGGACGGCAAGGCAACATCAAGGGCTGGGGGAATTGCAGCATGTCTTTTGATTCTAGCAAGGTAGCGAATAACCGACAGAGTTACATCGTTACCGGCCAAAGTCACAATAAACGACGAGATTACATCACGTTACTCACTGCGATCGGTCTCTTAGCCGCATTGTTATTTATCTCGCGCGCCCAGGCATTTGTAGCCGATGCGCTAGAAAGACCTGCAACTAAAACCGAACTAGGTGCTCATTCAGTTTTATTAGGTTCTGCTTATGCAGATCAACGCATTGTTGTTGTCGGTGAGAGAGGGCTCATCTTGTTATCGGATGACCAAGGCAATACCTGGCAGCAAGCTGAGAGCCCTGTGAGTGTTACTTTAACTGCGGTGAAGTTTTTTGATGATAAGTTCGGCTATGCCGTGGGCCATAGTGGCGTGGTATTGAAAACCGAAGACGCTGGCCAGCACTGGTCGATTGAAATGAATGGCATTGATTTCGCGAATCTTCTCTTGGAAGAAGCGAAGCTTAGGCAAGATGAGATGGGAATTGCGACAGCAAAACGCTTTGTTGAGGACGGACCGGACAAACCACTTCTCGATATAATGTTACTAGGGCCTGAGCATCTGGTTGTTATTGGTGCATATGGACTGGCGTTTGAAAGTCGTGATGGCGGTCAGACATGGCAATCTTGGTTTGATCGAATTGACAACCCAATGGGAATGCATTTGTACAGTATCCGTCAAGCGGGAGCCCGTATTTTAGTCAGCGGTGAACAAGGTTTTATTGCTTTGTCTGCTGATCACGGCCGAACCTTTCAAACCTTAAACAGCCCATACGAAGGCAGCTTTTTTACCGCTCAGTTAACTCAGCAGCAAGGTATTGTGCTTGCTGGTCTACGTGGCAACGCGTTTATTTCACACGATAACGGGGTCCAGTGGAACAAATTAGCGGTGCCGGTGCCCGCTTCAATCAGCGCTTCGGCAATCACCGCTAACGGGCAGATCGTCTTTGCTAATCAGGCAGGCATGGTACTGCGCCTCAAGGGTGAAAAGCTTGTTCCTGTATCGATGAAGCCAATGCCGTCACTGACAAATATGCTCAGCCAATCTGAAGATCGTTTGCTCGCATTAAGTGTGCGTGGACCTATCGCACTGAATTTAGAAAATGACCAGTCAGGAGACGAGAAATGAAATATCCATCTCAACCTCTATCCGGCACAAATCAAGAATTTGATCCTAACAGCGGCTCACTGATAGAACGCACCCTGTTTAATCATCGCTGGTTAGTTGTCGTGTTATTCGCTTTAGTTACCCTAGTGTTGGGTTGGCAGGCAACAAAACTGAGTATTAATGCTAGCTATGAAAAGACGCTGCCAACCCATCAGGCTTATATCCAAAACTATTTGCAGCATAAAGATAGTTTAACGGGTTTGGGTAATGCCGTGCGCGTTGCAGTCGAAAGCCCAACAGGCTCAATTTACGATGCTAACTACCTGGATGCACTAAGAGAACTGAGTGATGAAATTTTTCTTCTGCCGGGCGTCGATCGTATGCAGATGAAATCATTGTGGACGCCATCCACTCGATGGATTGGTGTGACTGAGTTGGGTCTAGAAGGCGGACCTGTTATTCCTGATAACTATGATGGTTCAGCGCAGAGCCTGGCACAGTTGAAAGCGAATATTGATCGTTCCGGAGAAATTGGTCAGCTGGTTGCAGCAGATGGTGAGTCGACGGTTATTTATGTACCGCTCTTTAGTAATGATTCTGATGGAAGCCCACTGAATTATCATGAAGTAGCGACCCAACTAGAGAATCTAAGAGTCAAATATCAGCAACAAGGGCTCGTCATTCATATTACGGGCTTCTCTAAGCTAATCGGTGATTTGATTGATGGTGTACAGAGCGTTTTATGGTTCTTCGCACTGGCGGTAGTCATCGCGACCGCTATGGTTTTTTCGTACACCCGCTGTGTCCGTTCTACGGGGCTAGTGGTGTTTGCTTCGATTTTAGCCGTGGTTTGGCAGTTAGGTTTACTGCCGACACTTGGCTACGATCTCGATCCTTACTCAATACTGGTGCCATTTTTAGTCTTTGCGATTGGTATGAGCCATGGTGCTCAGAAAATGAATGGCATTATGCAGGACGTTGGTCGAGGTTTTGATAAGCTCGTTGCCGCTCGTTTTACTTTCCGACGCCTGTTTATGGCGGGTTTAACCGCACTTTTAGCGGATGCGGTTGGCTTTGCTGTGCTGTTAATGATCGATATAAAAGTCATTCAAGAGCTCGCTATCGCAGCCTCAATTGGCGTAGCGGTACTGATTTTTACTAACTTGATTCTGTTACCGGTGCTGCTGTCATTTATCGGTGTTAGTGAAAAAGCCGCTCAACGAAGTATCAGCCACGACTCTGTAATTGACGACCCAAGCAAAACACCGCGTCTGTGGGCGTTCTTCGATATGTTCACGCAGCGCAAGTGGGCGATTGTTGGTGTTGCATTCGGTGTTGTGCTTGGTGGATTTGGCCTTTATGAATCTCAAAAACTAAAGATCGGCGATTTAGATCAGGGAGCCCCTGAACTCAGAGCAGACAGCCGCTATAACCAAGATGTGGCATTCATGAATCAACATTATGGTGCCTCCAGTGATGTGTTCGCTGTGATGGTCACAACGCCTGACGGTCAGTGTTCTCAATACGAAACACTAAAGAAAGTGGATGATCTTGAGTGGCAACTGCGCCAGCTACCGGGAGTGGAGTCTACAAAATCACTGTCGCTGTTGTCTCGTCGTGTTTTGTCCGGGCTGAACGAAGGTAACCCGAAGTGGTATGAATTCTTACCTAACCAGAGCATGCTTAACTACATTACTGCGGGAGCGCCGCGAGGCTTATACAACAACAGTTGTAACCTGCTAACCGTATATGCCTACCTGAGTGATCATAAAGCCGACACTTTGACTGGTTTGGTTAACCTTGTGACTCAATTTGCCGCTGAAAACGATACGCCGGACGTGAAGTTTTTAATGGCGGCAGGCAGCGCGGGCTATCAGGCTTCGACCAACATTGTTGTAAAAGACGCCTGGTACAAGATGATGTTCATGGTTTACGCCGCCGTTGCAGTTTTGTCTTTAATAACCTTCCGCTCTATGCGCGCTGTTGTCGTGGCACTAGTGCCCCTGATGCTCACTTCTGTCTTAGCTGAAGCGTTGATGGTTAACCTCAATATGGGCGTTAAAGTTGCGACCTTGCCAGTCATCGCACTTGGCGTAGGTATCGGTATTGATTACGCACTGTACATTTTATCGATAACTCTGGTTGAGCTGCGTAAAGGTGCGTCGTTGTCACAGGCTTATCTCAGAGCACTCAACTTTACTGGCAAAGTCGTAATGTTAACCGGCTTTACCTTATCAATCGGCGTCATCACCTGGGTGGCAAGTCCCATTAAGTTTCAGGCGGATATGGGGTTGCTGCTGGCCTTCATGTTTATCTGGAACATGTTGGGCACGCTGATTGGTTTGCCTTCATTGGCGTACTTTTTACTCAAGCCTAAGCCACAGAAGTCTGAGGTTAAAAGTGAAGAGAACGAACAGAGCAACTTGGAAGAGAGTACGGCGAAGAATGCTTCTTTGTCTAATTTCACCGCAGTATTTAAGTAGACGGTCAGGTTTTAACTTGCCAGTTTTGAACGAAATAGTCAGACCCGATGGAGTTCAGCATTCAACATCACTCGCTCAACATTCAAGGCTTAATGGTGATGTGAATGCTTCCAAATGATAGGGAAGAATAATAAGGAAAAGGGAGTAATCAATATGACGGACGTGAAGAAAGTACTGGTCGTTGGCGGAGGTTTCTCCGGAATGGCAGCGGCAATACAAATGAGTCGTAATGGTATGGAAGTCGATCTGGTTGAAGTCGATCCGGACTGGTGTCCATTGGGAGCGGGTATCACAGTTAATGGTGCAACGCTTAGGGCTCTGGATGAATTGGGACTGTATAAAGAGGTCGTAGAGCAAGGTTGTATTAGCGACGGGCTCGAAATTTACACCGGGAGCGGACATTTACTCGTTCAGTTACCGACACCGTCGCCACAGGGCAGCACTGTCGCCGGAACTGCGGGGATCTTCCGTCCCACACTTGCGAAGATCATGGCCAAAGCGACGCGCGAATCAGGTGTGAATGTGCGTTTAGGTTGCTCTTACACAGACATAGAGCAGGGAGAAAATAGTGTAGCGGTTCAGTTTACCGATGGTAATCAAAGTGAGTATGACTTAGTTGTTGGTGCTGACGGTGTGCACTCTCATTTGCGTGAACGGTTTTTCCCTGAAGTGGCGAGTCCTGAGTACATCGGTCAGGGCGTATGGCGCGCCATCGTGCCGCGACCAGAGCGTATAGAGCGAGTCTGTATGTGGCTGGGCGACCATCTTAAGCTAGGGGTTAACCCGGTTTCTGATACTCATATGTACATGTTTATTACAGAAGACCGTCCGACAAAAGAACACATTGACCCGATAACCTGGCCACAAGTGTGTGCGGATTTAATGAAGCAGTTTAGCGACCCTTTCATTGAATCTTTAATTCCGCATGTGTTTGAAGAAGGAGCGAATATTGACTACCGACCGTTAGCTAATTTAATTGTCCCGACACCATGGAATCGCGGCCGATTAATTCTGATTGGAGACACGGTCGCGGCTACATCACCGCACCTAGCGTCAGGGGCCGGGATTGGTATTGAAAGCGGGTTAGTTCTGGCTCAGGAGTTAGCTTCTGACCAAACATTACAGCAGGCTTTAGACCGCTTCCATGAACGTCGTTGGGAGCGTTGCCGGATGGTTGTCGATAACTCCGCACGCCTGTGCAAAATTGAAATTGAAGGTGGCGATAAAGAAGAGCATTCACGTATTACCCGTGAATCACTCTTTTTGCTTAGTCAGCCGATTTAATAATAAACCAGTTTGTTAAAAATTACTCCATAACGAATAACTTAAGGAATAAGCATGAGTTTACCTGATATACACCGCGTGGTGACCGGCCATGATGAAAATGGCAACGCAATCATTACTCACAATGGCCCGCTATCAACATTAATGGATTTGGAAGCTGTACCGGGAACGCGTTTTCACGAAATCTGGAATACCAGTGCGACACCAGCAGTAATTGATAATGGTGACGATCCAACCATAGGTCCGGTAACATTGCCACCGCCTAAAAATGGTACTCGTATCCGCTTTGTTGACATTCCGCCAGATACAAAAGAGTTCCTCAACAATGGGCACGAAAAGATGCAGGGCATGTTTGAAAGTGTTGGTGATAATCATGCTTCGACAGTAAAGAAAGACTCTCCTCATCCACTTATGCACCGCACACAATCCATCGACTACGGGATTGTTATTGAAGGCGAACTAACATTGATTGTTGACGACGGTGAAGTGGATTTGAAGCCTGGCAGTGTCGTTGTTCAGCGAGGTACAAACCACGCGTGGGCCAACCGAACAGACAAAATGTGCCGTATTTTGTTCATTTTGGTGGATGGCGAATATGAGCCGGAAATTGCACGTGCAATAGCAACTCACGACGAGTAAATCGGGATTTAATAACGATAAAGTCGAGTTTGCATTTGGCTTTATCGTTGCATTGATTGGAGAATAAAATGAAGTTTGCGACTTTAACTGACGGCAGTCTGGACGGTAGCTTACTACTGGTATCAAAAGATTTATCTCAGGCAGTCAGTGCGGCTCATATTGCCCCAAATTTATTGACGGTCGTTCAAAACTGGAGTCAGTATCAGCCACACTTAGAAGCTCTGTATCAGCAGCTTAACGATGGTTTGCTGCCGTTAGCTTTTACATTCAACCCCGCCCAATGTGGTGCGCCTTTGCCACGCAGCCCACAATGGTTAGATGGTTCCGCTTTTTTAAACCACGCTAAGCTAATGGAACAAGCCTTTAATACTAAACCTATCGCTGATATGGATACCATCCCTGTCATGTATCAGGGAGCCAGTGATGACTTATTAGGTCCACATGCGGATGTGATGATGGCTTCTGAAAACGACGGGATCGATTTTGAGGGCGAGTTCGGCGTCATTGTTGATGAAGTCGCAATGACAACATCCAGTGAAAATGCTGAGCAACACATTCGCTTGATTGTACAAATCAATGACTGGAGTTTGCGAGCGCTGGGCCCAAGAGAAATGGCAACGGGTTTTGGCTTTTTGCAGGCTAAACCTTCCTCAAGCTTCGCTCCTGTCGCGGTCACGCCCGATGAGTTAGGGGATGCTTGGCGAGATGGCAGAGTTAACATGCATTTGGCGGTTGAATGGAATGGGAATAGATTCGGTGAACCACACGGTAAGGAGATGAACTTCTCGTTTGGTCAGTTAATTGCTCATGCTGCCCGCAGCCGCAAATTAACCGCTGGCAGTATTATCGGTTCAGGGACGGTTTCAAATAAAGCGCGAAGTGCGGGTTCGGCATGTATTGCAGAGCGACGTGTGATCGAGATGATAGATCTGGGAGAATGTAAGACTTCATTTATGCGCTTTGGTGATACAGTGCGCATGCAGGCTAAGTATGAAGATGGTCACGATGGACCGTTTGGTATCATCGAGCAGCAGGTCGTTGCAGTCAGCTAAGTCTTACTAAATTTGTCGCAGGAGAGCGTCAGATAATCTCAATACAGTAAAAACCGTAGGCCATCAGGGAGAGGCAATGTCGTACGAGAACATAAAAGTAGTCGATGTCACGGCTGAGGAGCATAACCAGCAGCTATTTAACCGCGCAAAGCTGGTTGAGCCCAAAATGAAGTTTAAGCATACCGACAGAAGTGGTATCCGTAGTTTTCATACCATGTTAAAGCCAAGTGGCGCTCAATGTAATCTCGATTGCTCTTACTGTTTTTATCTGCATAAAGAAGATTTATTTGCTCAGCCTAAGCGTCCGCGTATGAGCGACGAGGTATTGGAACAACATATCCGTCAGTACATAGAGGCTAATACCGGAGAGCAGGTGGTATTCACTTGGCAAGGTGGTGAGCCAACTTTGATGGGATTAAACTTTTTTAAAAAAGTTGTCATTTTGCAAAAGAAATACCAGAAAACGGGGCAGGTGATTTATAACGATCTGCAGACCAACGGCACTTTACTGAACGATGAATGGTGTGAATTTTTAGCCCGACATGATTTCCTTGTTGGGTTGTCAATTGATGGCCCGGAGGCGTTTCACAATCGCCATCGCATGACCAAAAATGGTAACCCCAGCTTCCATTCGGTTATGAAAGCAGTCAATTTGCTACATAAGCATAATGTGGAATTTAACGCATTGTGCGTAGTTAATCGTGATAACGCACAGTACCCGTTGGAGGTTTATCGCTTTATCCGTGACGAAGTGAAGCCTGCCATTATTCAGTTCATACCAGCGGTTGAACCGAATAGCTTTACTGATGTTGCGCCGGGATTCTGGCCTAAAGAAGCTTTTCCGAAAATCGGTGGGGGAGGTTATCAACCCGGAGAGGCGAAATCTATCGTGACAGATTGGAGTGTGCCAGCAAAGCAGTGGGGCGTCTTTCTTTCTGCCGTTTGGCAGGAGTGGATCGAGAAGGATTTCGGTGCAGTATTTGTCGACCAGTTTGAAAATATAATCTCAATTATGTTTGGTCGTGGAGCTCAGAAATGTGTGAATGCCAAGCAGTGTGGTGGAGCAGTCGCATTAGAGCATAACGGTGACATTTTTAGTTGTGATCATTTTGTCTATCCGGAATACAAGTTAGGCAATATTGCAGATGTACATCAGGTTGACGCCGTATTTTCTTCTCAGCAAGTGGCATTTGGTTCTCATAAGTATCAATCGCTGCCAAAATATTGTCGTGAGTGTTACTTTTTAGAAATGTGCTGGGGTGAGTGCCCTAAAAATCGTTTACTAAAAACGCCGGAGGGTGAAAAGGGGCTAAATTATTTATGTGAAGGAATGAAAATATTTTACTCCAAGGCACTTAATAGTCTTCCTGTATTAAAAAACAGACTAAATTTATAACTTTATTTTATCTACATTAATTTCTCTTTTCTCATTATGACTTAGACACAGAAATACTCTGTGTCTAAGCTGTGCGATAAACTGTACCCATTATTATATTGGAGAATATAAATGGAATCGGAATATTATTTAAAAAAGGAATCTTTAGTTAGCTTTGTCATTAACTCTGTTCTTAGTTTATTGTTTCTGTATTTAGTTTTTTATCCGGTAAAGAATTTACCAGTGTGGGGTGTCGATGGGTTGCTCCTAGACTCAATGATACAAGGCTTTGCTATTGGGTTGATGGCGTCATTAGTGCCGACATTGATAACCTCAAAACGCGTTGCCGGTGGAAAGCTAAACGGACTGATGATGAGAGATAACTGGCAATCACGCCATTATATTATCGCTAGTTTATTATTCGCACTGTTGTCAGCACTATTGAGTCTAGCTATAAATTTTGGTGGGTTTCTATTGCTAGATATAAATTCAATATCATTTTATTCTGCGTTGGTCTTTAAAGTTATATTGGGTGGAGTACTAGGTGCATTAGTAACTTATCAATCTTTACCAATAGTAAGTAGTAAAACGTAATAGGTTATTATTTTCTAATCTTTAACCAAAACCTAAAGTACTTTTTATTTTTACATGTGATATGAATTTTTATCAGTTAAACATCGAGTAATACAGTAAGGAGTTTCTCGGATATACTGGCAGTGTAAACAATAAAAATAGACCCGGCTTATAGCAGGGTCTATTTGGGTGCAGATATTTAACTATATAGCGTTCGTTTTAGTGCTAGCTCTACGCCACGTATTTCCGCAAGACCTTTTAGGCGGCCAATACAAGAATAACCAGGGTTAGTTTTCTTTTTCAGGTCATCAATCATTTGATGGCCGTGGTCAGGGCGCATTGGGATTAAGCGAGTCTCACCTTCGCCTTTACGGCGGTATTCTTCTTTAAGTAGTGCGTTGATAACATTATACATATCAACGTCGCCCTCAAGGTGTGCCGCTTCGTGGAAACTCATCGGGTTTTCTTCACGTTGAGTTGAACGTAGATGCGTAAAGTAAATACGATCACCGTAAGTTTCGATCATTTTCACAAGATCATTGTCGCCACGTACACCGTAAGATCCAGTACACATTGTAATGCCATTCATCTTGCTCGGAACTGCAGTAGTTAGTGCTTCAATGTCTTCAATGGTTGATACAATTCTAGGCAGGCCTAAAATCGGACGCGGTGGATCGTCCGGATGTACAGCTAGCTTGAGGCCATATTGCTCACAAACTGGCATTAGCTCTTTCAAGAACAATACCATGTGCTCACGAAGCTTCTCTTTATCGATATCTTTGTAAGTATCAAGGCGAGCCTGAAACTCTCCCAGTGTGTAGCCTTCTTCAGCGCCAGGGAGACCTGCGATGATGTTTGAAGTTAGCTTATCGATTTCCGCTTGAGTCATTGACTCGAAGCGCGCTTGTGCCTCTTGTTGTTCTTTTTCTGTATAGTCAGCTTTTGCGTTTGGTCGCTTAAGAATGTGCAGTTCAAATGCTGCAAACTCGATTTGATCAAAGCGCAGCGCTTTTGAACCATCTGCAAGTTGGTATTCTAGGTCAGTACGAGTCCAATCAAGTACTGGCATAAAATTATAACAAACGGTATCAATACCGCACTCAGCGAGGTTAATCAGAGATTGCTTGTAGTTTTCGATCCACTGAGCGTAGTTACCTGTGCGAGTTTTAATTTCTTCATGAACTGGGACGCTTTCTACAACAGACCAGACAAATCCTTTCGCTTCGATAATCGCTTTACGTTTTAGGATTTCTTCTTTTGTCCAAACTTCACCATTTGGAATATGGTGCAGTGCGTTCACAATGCCAGTTGCACCCGCTTGTTTAATATCATCTAGTGATACAGGATCGTTAGGACCGTACCAACGCCATGTTTGTTCCATGTAATTTACCTTGTATTAGACGCAGTCAGCCCTACTCAAAAATGAGTACAAAACTAAATGCGTTTACTATTTTTAGCTATACAGAGGTATAGCTAGCTATATTGGAAGTAATGATTAACAGCGACAGTAGTTAATTCGTCTTCAGCGATATGACTGGATTTGAATTGAACAAATATCCATCAAAGTTAGGGTCATCAATATCAGACAACTCAAGTAGGCGTTGTTTGACATTTTCAAGGTGTTGCCACATGGCACTTTTGGCTGCAATAGGGTCTCGGCGTTGGATGGCAGCAAGTATTTTCTCGTGGTCATCCACCCACTCGTTACGATAATCTTGACCATGTATCCGGGTGTGGAGTTTTTTCCACATTGGGCTTTTGAAACGCCCTCCCCATGATTGCTTTAAGATATCGACCAATACAGTATTTTGAGTAGCTTCAGCGATACAAACGTGGAACTGTTCATCTCCACGACTCTCTGCTGAACCGCTTTCTAGCTCTTTGCGCTCTAAAGCGAGTGCTTGACGCATTCGACCAATATCACTAGGCGTGGCCATCGTCGCTGCAAACTCTGCAATATTACTTTCTAGTAGCTGGCGAGCTTGAAGCAACTCAAACGGACCTACGTCATCGTCGATTTCGTTGTCTACTGTATCGGCTGACGATGGAATATTACAAACATAAACACCAGAGCCTTTCTTAACCTCTACTAACTTCTGGAGCTCCAACATAATGATCGCCTCCCGCACGACTGTACGACTAACATTCATGCGTTCTGCTATATCACGTTCAGGAGGTAGCCTGTCTCCGACTTTGTACAGACCTTCCATTAATTCATTTTGTAGTATGAGCCCAATTTCTTGGTACGCTCTTTTCGGTGTATTAGACATTTGATGCTATTTTTAAATATTCCATCTGATTCTTACGCTATGATAATGGTAAGAAATAATTGGTCAACCAAAATTTTATAAAAGTGGCAACTTCCTAATTTTACTGATTATTGAACCGATTTGATCTTGTCCACCAGTTTGCTTAGCTCAGGGTTGGATGAAGCAATCTCTGTATACATAGGCTGTACAGCTTGCACGAATGCATTTTTGTCTGGTTCAACAAACGTTACGCCCATCTTTTCTGCTTTCTTGCGCTCTTTCGCTTCAGATTCAGCCCAAAGTTCTTTCATGTACTCAGATGAAGCTTTAGCAGCTTCCATCAAAGCTTCTTGCTGTTCTGTTGTTAGGCTATCGTATGTTTTAGTCGAAACTACTAGAACATCTGGAACCATAGTATGTTCGTCCATACTGTAGTATTTAGAAACTTCGCTATGACGACTCAAGCTAAATGAAGGAATGTTGTTTTCTGCTGCATCAACAACACCTTGTTGAAGTGCTGTGTAAAGTTCGCCGTATGCAAGTGGTGTTGGGTTACCGCCCAGCGCTTTAACCATCGCGATTGCTGATGGGCTTGGCTGTACGCGTACCTTAAGGCCTTTAAGATCCTCTGGAGTATTAATTGGTTTACTTGTATAGAAGCTACGTGCGCCTGCATCGTAATATGTAACACCAATAAATCCACTGTCTTTGGATGAATTCAGTATTTCTTTGCCAACTTCACCACCAGTCACTGAGTAGTAATGTTCTTTGTCTCTAAATAAATAAGGAAGGTTGAAAGCAGAGTAGGCTGGAGAGAAGGCTTCTAGCTCAGCAGCGTTACTCTTTACCATATCAAGCGCACCGTTTTGCATCAGTTCCATTGATTCACGTTGAGTGCCGAGTTGGGCATCAGGGTAAATACGAATTCGAACTTCTCCATCCGTTAATTTTTGTACTTCTTTTGCCATGTAGTCCATCGCTTTATGAACCGCATGGTCTCTAGGATGGTTGTGGCTTAATTTTAACGTTGTCGCTGCGAAAGCAGATGCAGTGGAGCCAAGTAGCATTGCAGCCCCAACCGCTGCACCTAATACTGTTTTTTTCATATCAGTAACCTTTTTTATTCGTAATTAATTTATAGAGCAATTTTTGTTTCGAATGGATATTGGCATGCCAATATCCATTGTTCAAACATAAATTCCGCCTAAATTGTCTTGGATCACAATAAAAGTAAACAATTTGGTGTGCCAATTGTTGTGTGATTCAGCTCACGTGACAAGTTCAGTTGGCTATTTATAATCCCCCACGAACCTTACGACTTAACCAAGCACCGGCTAAAAATAAAATTCTTGTATTGGTAAACCATATTGGAACGCGGTGGTTTAAAGGAAATGAAAATGAATAAACTGGTCAACTACATTAATAAGGGGCTTGCAGCATTTACTGTATCTCTATCGACCTTTCTTGTTTTTTGTGTAATTTGGCAGGTCTTATCAAGATATGTAATTGGTAAACCAAGCACAGTTACTGACGAACTTGCTAGATATCTCTTCATGTGGGTTGCGTTGATCGGCGCAGCTTATACAACCGGCCTCAAACGTCACCTGGCCATTGATCTTCTGACGATGACGCTTAAAGGGAAGCGCAAAATTGTTAATGAAATAGTTATTCAGATTGCTATCGCTGTTTTTGCCGGGGTTGTTCTGGTGTATGGCGGAAGTCAGTTGGCTATGAAAACTTTAGCTACCGGACAGGTAACGCCGGCGTTAGGGCTAGAGATGGGATATATCTATTTTTGTCTTCCAATCAGTGGAGCATTGATGATCTTTTATTCTGTGATTTTTTCTTGTGAACGAGTGAAATCTCTTTCCGCTAATGATGAATGCTCTGTTGAATCACAAGCAGACTAATTAAGGACTCCACTTATGGAAATGCAAATTCTACTAATACTATTTGGCACGTTTGGTGTGCTGCTGGCTATTGGTGTGCCAGTCTCATTTGCGATCGGACTCTCGTCGCTTACCACTATCTTAACAAGTCTTCCGCTTGAGCCTGCTATCGCAGTAGTCGCACAAAGGATGGCTGCCGGATTGGATAACTTCGCATTGCTGGCGATTCCGTTTTTTATTCTGGCTGGCAACATTATGAACCAGGGTGGTATTGCCCTTCGCTTAATTAACTTTGCGAAAGTACTGGGCGGTCGATTACCAGGCTCTTTAGCGCACGTTAACGTGATGGCAAACATGATGTTCGGTTCGATTTCTGGTTCAGCTGTGGCTTCTGCTGCTGCGGTTGGTGGTACGATGGCACCACTACAGAAAAAAGACGGATACGATGAGCATTTTTCTGCCGCTGTGAACATTACTTCATGTCCTACCGGTCTGTTGATTCCACCAAGTAATACATTGATCGTATTTTCGCTGGTATCTGGTGGTACATCTATTGCCGCGCTTTTCTTAGCAGGATACATCCCGGGTATTTTAATGGGATTAAGCTTAATGCTTGTTGCTGGTTTCATCGCTAAGCGAAGAGGTTACCCTGTTGCTGAAAAACCGACACTACGTGTTGTGTGGGATACGTTTGTAAAAGCTGCACCTTCGTTAATGCTTATTGTGGTTATCATGGGCGGTATCATCGGTGGTATTTTCACTGCAACAGAAGCATCCGCTATTGCTGTGGTATACACCTTTGTTCTTGCGGTACTGATTTACAAAGAAGTTGCTTGGAAACAACTACCTAAAATTGTACTTGAATCAGCAGTGACTACATCCATTGTACTCCTGTTGGTTGGTGCGTCAATGGGTATGTCTTGGGCAATGGCCAACGCAGATATCCCATACATCATTGCTGACGCTCTGCTGGCAATCTCAGAAGATCCTTTAATGATCCTTTTGATTATTAACCTAATTCTTTTGATTGTTGGTATCTTCATGGATATGACTCCGGCGATTCTGATTTTCACACCTATTTTCCTGCCGATTGCATTGGATATGGGCATTGACCCAGTTCACTTCGGTATCATGATGACCTTTAACCTGGCTATTGGTATTTGTACTCCTCCTGTAGGTAGTGCGTTATTCATTGGTTGTTCGGTAGCAGATGTGCCGATTAATAAAATTATCAAACCATTGTTGCCATTCTATGCAGCTCTGGTAGCTGCACTTATGGCTGTTACCTTTATTCCTGAGCTGAGTCTGTTCTTACCGAAGCTGGTTCTGGGCTACTAAATCTAATCCATAAATTTATATACTTCTCGCGGGGTTCCCGCGAGATGGGGATAACTAAATGCAAAATATTTCTAATACGGTATTGAATAAAACCGTTCAGTTGAATAATTACGACCGTTCTAAACTGAAGTCACGAATCGTTCATCTGGGGTTTGGTGCGTTTCACCGCGCTCACCAAGGCTTATTTACAGATGAGGTTGCACGTAAGTCTGAAAGTGATTGGGGGATCTGCGAAGTTAACCTTTTTGGTGGTGAAGAATTAATTAGGTCACTTCGCAAGCAGGAGCATCTATATACCGTTGCTGAAAAGGGGGCTGAATCGACTGATGTTAAAGTGATTGGTTCGGTGACTGAGTCGCTACATCCGGCGCTTGATGGTGTTGAGGCTGTTGTTGAGAAAATGGCAGAGCCACAAGTTGCGATTGTTTCTATGACCATTACAGAAAAGGGTTACTGTGCAGACCCTGCGACAGGGCGACTAGATAAAAATAGTCCGCTTGTTATCGCAGATTTAGAAAACCCAACTCAACCTAAATCGGCATTGGGTTACATCGTACAAGCATTAAAAATTCGTCGAGAGCGTGGTTTAACACCATTTACGGTAATGTCTTGTGACAATGTGCAAGAAAATGGCCATGTAGCAAAAGCTGCCATTCTTGAGTTTGCAAAATTGCTAGACGCAGAGTTAGGTGAATGGATTGAAGCCAATGTGACTTTCCCATGTACTATGGTTGACCGCATTGTTCCCGCGGCAACAGAAGAAACATTAAACGAAATTACTGACCTTCTGGGCGTTCAAGACCCATGTGGTATTGCATGTGAACCATTCCGCCAGTGGGTAATCGAAGACAACTTTGTTGCAGGCCGTCCTGATTGGGATATCGCAGGCGCAGAACTGGTTGCAGATGTTGTACCTTACGAAGAGATGAAGCTACGTATGCTGAATGGCAGTCACTCTTTCCTTGCGTACCTTGGCTACCTCGGTGGCTATGCGCATATCTCTGACACAATGACCGACGAAGGCTACCGTAAAGCAGCACTGGATATGATGCTAAAAGCTCAAGCACCTTCGTTAAATATGCCAGAAGGTACTGACCTGGAAGGTTATGCGAAATTGCTTATCGATCGTTTCACTAACCCAAGCCTAAAGCATAAAACGTGGCAAATCGCAATGGATGGCAGCCAGAAGATCCCTCAGCGTATGGGCGGCAGCTTACGTTTCCACCTGGAGCAGGGCTCTGATTTCAAATGGCTGGCTGCAGGCATCGCGGGCTGGATGCGTTATGTGTCAGCCGTGGATGAGCAAGGCAATGAGATTGATGTTCGTGATCCTATGGCTGAACAACTAAAAGCGATATGTGATGAGCATGGTCAGAACGTATCGGTTGTACCAGCGCTGTTGGCAATCGAAGCAATTTTTGCACCGGAAATCGGTCAGAATCCAATGGTGATTGATGCGGTAAGCTCTGCATATCAGTCTTTGATCGAAAATGGCGCTCGAGCCACTGTGGCAGCACTTTAAGGGGAAAAAGATGAAAAATTTTCTGTGTGACGACTTCTTATTAAGCAATGAGACTGCTCGTCGTCTTTACCATGAGCATGCTGCAGATAAGCCAATTTTTGATTACCACTGCCACTTAAATCCGGCAGAGGTTGCACAAAACCGCCAATTTGAAAACCTGAGCCAGATTTGGCTTGCAGGTGATCACTATAAATGGCGCGGGATGCGTTCGGCAGGTATTGAGGAACGCTTGATCACAGGCGATGCGACTGAATATGAGAAGTTCCAGGCTTGGGCTAAAACCGTCCCAATGACGCTGGGTAATCCTCTGTTCCACTGGACACATCTAGAGCTTCGTCGCCCGTTTGGTATTACCAATAAGCTATTAAACGCCGAAACTGCAGACAGCATTTGGCACGAATGTAATGAGCTTCTGCAAACGCCGGAATTTACGGCTCGTGGCATCATGAAGCAGATGAATGTTGTCATGGCAGGGACAACGGATGATCCAATCGACTCACTGGAGCATCATGCAGTGATTGCTGCGGATGAAAGCTTTGATGTTAATGTATTACCAAGTTGGCGCCCAGACAAAGCCTTCAAGATCGAACTTGATGTTTTTGCGGAATACATGACTCTGCTTGGTCAGACGGCGGATATTGAGATTTCGAACTTTGCAACGCTTCTGGAGGCTCTGGACAAGCGCCTCGCACATTTTGATGCTCATGGTTGTCGCGCAGCAGACCACGGTATTGAAATCGTACGTTATGCTGAAATTCCTTCAGAACAAAAGCTTGATAGCTTAATTACTCGCCGTTTGAATGGAGAAACATTGTCAGAAACGGAATGCGCTCAGTTCTCGACAGCAGTACAAGTATGGTTAGGTAAGCGTTATGCGAAGTTGGGTTGGGTAATGCAGCTGCATATTGGTGCTCAGCGCAATAACAACACGCGCATGTTCAAGATACTGGGCGCTGATGCCGGCTTTGATTCTATCAGCGACCGCACATTCGCATTTGAGCTAGCACATCTGCTTGATGATATGGATAAAACCAACGAGCTACCTAAGACGATCCTCTACTGTCTAAACCCTCGTGACAACGAAATGATGGCAACCATGATTGGTAATTTCCAAGGTGGCGGTATCGCAGGTAAGGTTCAGTTTGGTTCTGGTTGGTGGTTCAATGACCAGAAAGATGGCATGCAACGTCAAATGGAGCAGTTGTCACAGCTTGGTCTATTAAGCCAGTTCGTTGGTATGCTGACAGATTCACGCAGCTTCTTATCGTACACGCGTCACGAGTACTTCCGCCGAATCTTGTGTGACATGGTTGGCCGCTGGGCTGAAAATGGCGAAGTGCCAAATGACCTGTCTTTACTTGGTCCAATGGTTGAAGATATCTGCTTTAACAACGCTAAGCGTTACTTTGCCTAAGAGCTTGTTATGAAAAATATCGCTATTATCGGAGAGTGCATGATTGAGCTAAACGGTAAGCCGTTTGGCGCTATGCATCAAACCTTTGGTGGAGATACGCTCAATGCCGCGGTTTATTTAAGCCGCGGTTGCGAACTCAATACCGAAGATCGAGCCATTAAGGTTTCATTCGTTTCTGCAATGGGTACCGATCCTCTCAGTGAAGGCATGGTGACCCGCTGGCAAGGGGAAGGCATCAGTACAGATTTAGTGTTGCGGGATGAGAAACGTACTCCCGGGCTTTATCTTATTCAGCTAGACGATCAAGGCGAGCGTACTTTTTTGTACTGGCGTAATCAATCGCCGGCACGCTACCTGCTTCAGCATCCAGACTTTACTCGTATCGAAGAATCCTTGACTCAGATGGACATGGTGTTTGTGAGTGGTATCAGTCTTGCGATCCTGGAAGAGGAAGACCGAATTAAGTTGCTGAACCTTCTGGGTGCTTTACGCATTCAGGGCGTTGAGGTTGCGTTTGACAGTAACTATCGCCCGGCTCTGTGGCCTGATGATGAACTTAAAACGGTTAAATCAAATTACCGAACCATGTATCAGACCACGGATCTCGCTTTGGTTACCTTCGATGACGAACAGCTCATTTGGGGGGACAACACTCCTGAAGAAACACTGACTCGATTGCACAAACTAGGTGTTAACAAAGTGATTGTTAAGCTTGGTGAAGAAGGATGTTTGGTCGGAGATAGCATCAATGACAGTTGCTATTCGGTTGCTACAACACCAGTTGAAACCGTGGTAGACACAACATCAGCAGGGGATTCATTTAACGGCGGTTTCTTATCTAGTTATCTAGCTGGTGGATCTTTAGAACAGTCGTGCCAGCGTGGTAATGCGCTTGCCGGTGTTGTTATCCAGCATCGTGGTGCAATTATTCCTAAATCAGCCACAGATATTGTGACGAAAAAACAGAACTAATGACAAAGGATTTATAATGTCTATAATCAACGAACAGCTAAAAGCGCTTAAAATTATTCCGGTTATCGCTATCGATAAAGCCGAAGACATCATTCCACTAGGTAAAGTGTTAGCAGAAAACGGTCTACCAGTCGCTGAAATTACGTTCCGTTCTGATGCGGCTGTTGAAGCAATTCGACTACTTCGTGAAACTCAGCCAGATATGCTGATCGGTGCTGGTACGGTACTTAATAAAGAACAGGCGATTGCGGCTAAAGAAGCAGGGGCGACTTTCGTTGTATCGCCGGGCTTTAACCCGAATACGGTAAAAGCCTGCCAGGAGATTGGTATTGATATTATTCCTGGTGTAAATAACCCTAGTGCAATCGAAGCAGCGCTGGAAATGGGTTTAACTACGCTTAAGTTTTTCCCCGCGGAAGCGTCCGGTGGTGTAAACATGGTGAAAGCCCTTCTTGCTCCGTACGGTGACGTGCACATCATGCCTACAGGCGGCATTAACCAGAAGAACATCAAAGACTACCTTGCAGTGCCACGTGTACTTGCGTGCGGCGGAACTTGGATGGTTGATAAAAAACTGGTTGAAGCTGGTGAATGGGAAGAGCTTGCTCGTCTAACTCGTGAGGCGGTGGATCTCGTTAACGCTTAATCAAAATTTTCGAGTCCAAACCTCTCCTTTCGGAGAGGTTTTTTTATATCGAACAAATAATACTGGACGGTTTGTAATGAATATTTTGTTTCTCCATACACTTGATAGCAATACTAAACTATTTGAACCACTCGCTGCGGTGAAATTTCCCCAACATGATATCAGCCATGATGTTCAAGAAAGTTTCCTTACCGACATTCGTAACAATGGTCAAACTGAGCGATCAACTCAGGTTATCCATCAATACCTTAAAGCCAAGCTCAATGATGGATTCGACTACATCATCTGCACCTGCTCCACTTTAGGTTCTGTGGTAGACAGTTTTCCTGATGAAAACGTGTTCAGAGTTGATAAGCCGATGGCGAAGATCAGTGCGCAGTATGATAGTGTGCTAGTTGCGGTGACCCTCGAAAGTACTATCGAACCGACAGGGGCGTTACTTAAGTCACAAGCCCCGGAAACGCAGTTCACATTCAGACAGATTGACCGTGCATGGGATCTCTATACAGAAGGCAAGCTGGACTCGTTTAATCGCTGTATTGCCGAAGATATCGGCCAAACGTTACAGTCGGAGCAACATTATCAAGCCGTTCTGCTCGCACAGGCTTCAATGGTGAACGCCGCTTCTCTGATAACAGAGACGCTTCCGGTTTTGACGAGCCCTGACACTTGTATGGATTATCTTGCCGGGCGATTAAACGCAGAATCTTAGGCGAGAGATTTACGCGATGTTAATTATTCAAGTTATTGATCTGAAAAAGCTGGCATTGCCAGCTTTTTTCATTTGAAGTCTAGCTCTGTTTATTTTGCTTAATTCATCGGCGTTAATTGGTTGTCTGCTTCTTTCATCGAGGGGATGAGTGCCAGACGATCCACCGACATTTTGTTTCCGTCACTTAGCATGATATGAGTCACTGCCCATACCACACAGCCTTGATCAAAATTAAACAGACTGCGAACTTGTGAGTATAAATGTTTATCCTCGTAAGCCGTTGAAATCGCTTTAGCACTGCCTTGCCACGCTTCTGCAACTGTATCTACAGAGTAGGGCAAACTAATTGAAAGTAATTCAGGTTCGAGATCTTTGATTACGTTTAAATTGAGCGTTGTGGTGTCGTCTGAATTTTTCTCTACCCATAATTCGTGTGGAACAGAGCTATCATTCCAGTTCAAAGTATACATGCTATGCCTCGGTTTATAAGAATTAATAAAGGCCTGAATCGTCAGGCCTTGTAGTCTTCAGTTAATTATTTTTCGAAGCCGTCCATACCATATCCAAATGGATATAAAGTATCGGCCTCTGCATAACCAGGTGCATCTGATGCCTGGTCAATAATTGCCTGCGCTTTATTTGCTAGTGCAAATGGCAGCTTGCCAGAAGGGGTAAATTTACCTGTAACAACATCCATTAACGCCGCATCATTGGAACCAAATGTCGCCAAAATCGCACCAGCGTCATTCATTTTGCTCGTTTCATCAAGTACATATGGCTGACGGAAGTAGACAGACAGAACGGTATTTTCAGCGCCGACTTCATTCATCACTGCTTGGATATCTTCCAGTGAAGGCGAGATTTTCCAGGAAGCCCCTTCTCCGGCAGCAGCTGATGCCATTGTTGTGAAATCAAGTGATGAAACCTCATTGAAGTTCGAGCCACCGAAGTACAGTAATCCAGCAGAAGTATTACTTACTCTAACTCTGATTAACGCATAATCACTTCCAGTCGCATCCGCTACTTTTACGCCGTCCTCATTGTCGCCGACGGTGACATCGTAGCCGTGTTCTGCTGCGACAGTTCCGTCCATACCCATAGTGAATAAGCTGACTGGTGCCGATGCTGTTGATTCAGGTAGTGGAAGTACGCTGCCTTTGTTATCCAACAGCACGATGGCTTTGCGCTGTGCTTCATCCGCAAGTGCTTTGGAATCTGGGTTTGCTACAATCTCATTCGCTTTCGATGCATCAACGTATGCATCTTCAAACAAACCAAGTTCAAATTGAACTTTTAGCAGTCGTGCAACGGACTTGTCGACCTGTTCTTCCAGTTCTGGGTACTGTGTTACGACATCCAAGATATTGGCATTTTCGTGGAAACCGGAAAATACGTCCGTGCCAGCTTCAATAGCAATTTTAAATAACTCTGATTGGGTTTTGTCTTGCAAACCCCATGCACGGTTATTTGCTGGGGCTTGATAATCGGTTAATGGTGCATTTGGTTCACCAATGATGCCCGTATCAGAATTGATTACGCCATCAAAGCCAAGTTCTTTACGCAGTAAATCGTCCAGAATGCCTTTGGAGAAGGCACTACCAACATTGCCTTCAGGTGAGCCTACATCAGCGCCGTAATCGTTATTGGCCACACGTACCGTATCCTTATCTCGATCGTTAAGCAGGTCACCGAGAGGAGCGCCGACATCTAGATTTGTTTCTCCATCAGGACTATTGATTGACCAGTCACCTCCACCGACAATGCCGTAGTAAGGCATGATAGACGCAACACCAGCATCAATTGCGGCTTTAAATGGTTTTACGTGGTAATCAAATTGACCGGCTGGGTAACTTTGATGTTGGCCAGCTTGGTAGTGTGGATCCAGCCCCAAGAATTGTGGGCCGCCGCCAGGGAAATGCTTAAGTGTTAATACGATACTGTCAGAGTCAACGCTGTTACCTTGCAGGTTAGTAACTAAAGTATCGATTATATTTGAGGCTAAGTCAGCATCTTCAGTAAAGGTTTCATGAACACGATACCATCTCGGCTCGGTAGATAAATCAGCCATATAGCCATACATACCACGTAGACCGATGGCGTTCCATTCCGCTTTCATCACCTCTGCAAATTTTGCCACCATGTCCATATCGTTCATTGCTGCTAATCCGCCTTCCTTCGGGAATGCAGTGAAAGCGCCGGCCGAGACGTTAATCCCAGCTCTGGCATCTGGTTCGATATGATTTCGGGCATTAGATTTATGTAGGGCAGGAATACCTAGTCGAGTTTTTTCCATCTCTTCTTGAACGGCATTCATATACTGCGCCGCTTCCATAGGGCTTATTGGATAGTTTGCACCAAATGGGCCTGAAGGTGGGTTATCTCGTTCATCATCGGTAAGATTATCAATCTCTTCTTGTGTCAGGATGGTATTACGGAAGATAAAGCGGGTCATGTGCTGATCGTGAATATAATTTTTATGTAACGTTCCTGTCGTTCCGCGCGCTTCAGCATAGAGAGTATCGATTAGCATCATGCCGACTTTTTCTTCTAACGTCATTCGGTCTAGCAGGTCACTAATTCGTTCATCGACAGGTAAACGCCAATCCTCATAAGGAGTCAGCTCTCCATCACCGTTAGCATCTCTGAAGGTATATCCATCAATATTCAATACTTCATGAACTTTAGACTGGACGCTTGGCTGAGTGTACGTTTTGCCTTCATCAGAATTACATCCAGCAATCATAACGGCTAAAGCTACAGGGGCGAGGGTAAAAATTTTTTTGCTCATTTTTTGCCTTTTTCGTGTTATTGGACAACTAGACTATATTTTTTAATCAATTATTGGTAAACCAAAATGGATGTTTTTGGTGATATTGATCTACCAATCTTTATTATTGGTGTGTCTTTTTGTGTAATTGGTCATAAGGAGGCGGTACATAGTAAAAAGAGTGATGAGTAAGAAGAGTGCCTAAGAAGTTATTCCTGAGTTAATTAATGTGGGAGTTGGCAGCAGTTGAGACTTAATGTGTAAGCTGCCAAAGGTTTAGTTTGTTGGTCATGGAAATTGGACGCCCCACAAATTTTGAGTTATTGAATTTTTTCGGTGTCGGTGACTGCTGAGTTTAATCACTAAGCGAGTAAACAAACGACTATGGTATTAAGATGCTTTTCCATACTGTAGCAATTTTTGAATATGAACACGACGTTACAGCTAACCGGGTTGCAGCACTATTTTGAAGGCAGGATCTTCAGCGCGTTTGATGCCAATAAATGGAAACCTGATCCTCTTTTTATTCTATATGTTATGGATAAAATACAAGCCACTGCGGATGAATGTCTATTTGTTGACGATTCACTTGTAGGAATTGCAGCGGGTGTGGATGCTGGGGTGACGACCCTTTATTTTTCCCATGCTGATCCAGATAGTGAACCAGCTGAACGAAGCCATTTGTTACACAAGATAAATCATCTCACCGACGTTCTTAAATTTGTGTAATCCAGTTTAGTGCAACGTGCTGAATTGTTTCTGTCCATGGGCGTTCTAGCACGCCCTAATCGACTTTGTGAACGAAGCATTGTGAATGTTATAGAATTTACACAGGCGTCTCAGATTTATTAAATTTCCAACCACTCTGATGCTAAGTTAAAGCCTTAAAGCCAGCTTGGTTAACGATTATCAGATAGTTAAATATTAATTTGATTGTATATCTACGTGCGATTGGTGAGGGGGGAGTATTACTCGCCCCCTTTTGCTCGAGGTTAGACGGTTTTAGTCCATTTCATGGATAGCAGTTTGACCTGCAATTCGGCCAAACGTAAAGATGTCTGTCAGTGCGTTACCACCGAGGCGGTTACCTGCGTGGATACCTCCGGCTACTTCACCAGCCGCATACAGGTTCTTGATAGGTTGATTGTTTTCATCCAGAACGCGTGTTGCTGTATCTATCTTCAGACCGCCCATTGTATGGTGAATCGCTGGATGTCTAGGTGTCGCATAAAAAGGTGCTTTTTCCACTTTCAGGCTAAAGGTATCTTTATGGAACTCTGGATCGTATCCGGCTTCAACATAGCTATTGTATTTGTTAACGGTATCAACTAATACCACTGGATCCATGCCTACTTTTACAGCCAACTCTTCAAGAGTGTCGGCTCTAAATAACGTGCCGGCTTCCACTTGTCGGTCAAGTTTTTCTTGGCTGGTATTAACAGCATGTTTCTTAATCTCATCATCGGCAATCAGGTAGAAAAGACCACCTTGCTCTAGCGCCGCTTTCGTCAATACGTCACGTCCTGCGAATTCATTGATGAAACGTTTACCTTGTGTATTCACAATCACGAAGTTCTCTGGCGGCACAATAATACCGCTGAAGAGTTCTCCTGTAATTGGGTCTGCGACAGGCATCATCTGAGAGAAACCCATACCGGTTAAACTTGCACCCACTGATTGACCAAGAACGATACCGTCCCCTGTCATTGCCGAGGAGTTGGTTGTGTTGATATCGTCAGCAATGTTGCTCCAGTAGGTATTGTACTGCTGTAACATCTTAGTATTGGCACCAAAACCACCACTGGCCAGAACGACGGCTTTAGCGTGAACCGTAATTTTCTGACCGTTCACTCCGGTTGCGATAATACCTTTGATTTCGCCATCTTCCACTAGGAATTCTTTGGCTGGACTATCGGTAATGACAGTTCCGTTCAATTTTTCAATGTATTCACTTAGTGCAAGAATAAAGGCGGTACCGTATCGTTTAATTGGTTTGTGACCACGACGCCATAGTGCGCCAACCGGAGCACAAACCGCTTCTTTGTCGTATTCAACACCAATGTCTTCTAACCATTTAACACTCTCTAACGCTCGGTCGGTTAAGATCTTAACCAAGTCGTATTGACCATAAATGTCATTACCTTGAAGGTCTGAACGTTTACCACCAAAGTAGGTTTGCATACGGTGAAGCAGCGGTGTGTCGAATAGATAACCTTTGTTCTCTCCGAACTCTGCTTGGTAGCTGGCGAACTCGTCTTTAAGAGCGCGGAAGTCAGCTAAATATTCTTCGTGAACCATACTTTCGTCGGTGTTCATTATCGCTTCAAGCGTATGTCTTTCACCTGGGTTTTCATCGAAAGTGTGCTGCCACTCTGGGTTAGCCGCATTAATAGGGCCACCTGAACGGATCGTGTTACCGCCAACCGCCGGGTATTTTTCTAGCACAATAGCACTTTTACCTTGTTGCAGAACGGTTGCTGCTGCACTTAAGCCTGCACCGCCGCCGCCAATCACAACCACATCACAGGTGTACTCTTCGTCACCTTTGTTCAGGCTGCTGGCTGGTTTTGGACGTCTTTTAAGGATATCTGGGTTTACGCCAGCTAATTTTACCGCTTTAGCAACCCCATCGATAACTGCGTTACTTGTTTCTGATGCGCCAGATAAAGCATCAACGTTAAGGGTTTGACCCTCGATTATCTTGTCAGGAATACGAACAAACACAACGTCGGCCAAGCCTTCTGTCTCGCCGCCTGTGTCAATATCAATGCTTTCGATTTTCTTATCGCTGAAAGCGACTTTCATTGGTAGGGCGCCACCATGACCTAACGCACTAACTTCATAGGTTCCAGGTGTGAAAGAGAAATCTTCTTCTTCATTTAATTGATTTGAGATTTTGGCAAATCGCATAAACCTTAAGAAGCAAATTTCTAAGAAATCGATGGTGCCTTCGTTGTTAAGCTGACCATTTTCATCAAACGCTTTGTTGGCATTACCCAGTAAGAATTCGTAGCCAGGCATCACGTTGGCATTGACTCCAGGAGCATCCAAGATCTGACGAAGGTGCAACTGAGCACGAGAAGAACCCTGTGAATCAATCGATGCGCCTAGAATCATCACCGGCTTACCATCCAGAGGGTGAAGCTCATAGCTTAGCCATTCAAGCACGCTCTTTAGGCTAGAGGGAATAGAGTGGTTATACTCTGGGGTCGCAATAATAACACCGTCACTAGCGATTATTTTTTCATTGATTTCCAGAAGCTGTGGATTGTTGGACGGGTTGTCCTGATTAAACATCGGTACTTCATTGATTTCCAACAGTTCGATTTCTGCTTTGTCTTCAAAATGCGCCTGCATAAACTGAAGCAGTGTACGGTTGTGGGACTTTGGAGACGTGGTTCCTACGATTGCTGTAAATTTCATTTCTGTTATGCCTCCTGAGTTTGCCAAGCGAACTTTTTATCTTTTTTAGTGACGGATCGTTCTGATAGTAATTTTGTTATAAGGTCGGTAAATAGGACAAACTCTCTAAAGATTTCATCTAGTTCAGTGAGCTTATCTTCGTAGATTAAAGCACCGCTAGCATTAAAGGCTGATTGTGATTTTCCAAGCAGGAATTCGCTGCTGGGCATAAGTCGTGCGGCTAATTCCGGGGAGTCAAGAATCTGACGAAGGTGAGCTTGAGCGCGGGAGGAACCTAGTGCACCATGGGACGCTCCAACGATCAATACTGGCTTATCCGTGAGCGTTTGGCTGGTATAACTGATCCATTCCAACGCACTTTTTAATACAGCGGGAATCGCGTGGTCATACTCTGGTGTCGCAATAATAATCCCATCTGCCTGCAGGATCTTAGTGGACAGGTTTTCAACTTCCTCTGGCACTTGGTCTCCCTGTGCCTCGTAAAATGCCGGCAACTCACTTATTTCATAGAGCTCGATTTGGGCTTCTTGGACAAAATGCTCTTTCATGAATTGCAGTAACATGCGGTTTGTTGACACGTTTGAATTCGTGCCAACAATTGCTAAGTAGTTCATATTAGAGGTTTCCCTATATTCTTAATAACCATAATTAATTTCTGGTTACTGTTTTATCATAGGATTGTCTTTCTATCTAATAGCTATGTATTAACGTCTAATAAGTAATTTGTTATAGTGGCGAGAATGGGCGACCGGAAAGGACGGAAAATGTCAAAATACCACAATCAAAATACCTTATCGTATATTGATGCTCTGCTAAATTTCAGCAACTACAGCAAGGCAGCTGAGTCCCTTTATATCTCTCAACCTTACTTAACCCAAGTCATTAAACGGATTGAAAAAGAGCTGAATAGTCAGATAATTAACCGCAGTGAGATCCCTTTTCGTTTAACAGAGCAAGGTAAGGTTTATTATGATTACCTCGGTTCTCTTCAGACGGTTTACTCCAATATGCGCAGACAAATTGCGGCAATGTCGGAGATGAATACGCAGACAATAAAAATTGGTATTTTATCCAGTATCGGCAGCTACCTTATCCCGCTTTTTTTGCCCAAATTCGTGTCTCTGTATCCTGAATGCCAAATAGAGTTGGTGGAAGATATCCCGGAACACAATGAGAAGCGGCTTTTAAAAGGGGAGATAGACTTTTTTATTGGGCAGAACTCAAGCAATATTGCCCCTAACCTTGTCGCGGCTTCTTGGGGAAGGCATGGGTATGTCGCGGTTATACCTAAATCTTGTCCTCTTTATCAACAAGATACCGCCACCATTGTCCAAGGTAGCCTTGCCATTGAAGACTTATTACGGCAGAAGCTTGTGTTAACCGCAAAAGGATCAGCCATTAGAGCACAGGTGGATCATTTATTTAGTATTTATAAAATAAAACCCAATATCGTTTTAGAAAGCTGTGAAATTGCCACGATTAAACATCTTGCTATGGCCGATGTCGGTATGACTTTTGTCCCTGAAAGTCTGGCCATAGAGCCATGCCCTTCGAAGTACAATATTTATCCGTTACCCATCGAACAATTGAACTTAGATTATTTCATAGCCCATCATAGTGATAGGGAGATGTCAGCTGTGGACAAAGGGCTGCTTGATTCATTCTTAAATAATAAAGATACAGCCTATAGCTGATGCTTTGAAAGGAGATGACATGAACGAAGCTACTAAGGTTATTGAACTTATGGGCACAAAAATTCGCCTTTATTTTAAGGGGGAGCAGGCCGATAGATGGTTAACCGATGCGTGTGCAATGCTAAAACATTACGAGCAAGTTTTTAGTGCGAACAGTGAACAGTCTCAATTGCATTCTTTGAAAACCACGGCGAACATTACGCCTGTGGCCGTTGATCATGACTTGTATGAATTAATCAAAATAGGGAAGGAGCATAGCCTTGCCGCTAATAGTTTTTTAAATATTGCCATTGGTCCTTTGATTAAGCTTTGGCGCATTGGCTTTAAAGAGGCGCGAGTGCCAAGCCAAACTGAGATCCAACAGGTTTTAAAGTACTTAGATCCTGCTGATATTGTTTTGGACGATGAACAGCACTCTGTGTTTTTTAAAAATCAGGGTGTTGAAATAGATTTGGGTGCCATAGCGAAGGGATATTTCAGCGATAAGGTCATGGATTTTTTCAAGGAAAAACAGCCGGTTTCTGCCATGATTGACATTGGCGGTAACCTGCTAGTTTATGGAGAGTCGCCTAAAAATAATCTGGACTGGGATGTGGGGATACAGAATCCTTTTCTGCCAAGAGGGCACAGCGTTGCCAAGGTGAAGATAAGAAATCAGTCAGTTGTGACTTCTGGTATCTATGAAAGAACCTTTGAGCACAACGGAAGTAAGTATCACCACATTTTTGATAGCCACAGCGGTTACCCTGTTGAAAACAATGTGGCGTCTCTGACCATCATTGCGGATAAATCATTGGACTGTGATATCTACACCACCAAACTGTTTGGGTTGGGGCCAAAAAGTATTTTAGAGGCGGTTAATAATATTGAAGGGATGGAAGCCATTGTCATTACAGTGGATGGTCAATTCGCCACGACTCCCAACCTTCGTGACAAGATAACGATGGCTTAATGTTTCAATCAACCTAGCGCAAAGGTAATGTTGTGTGGATTACGGCAGGGACATCGAAATTCGCTCTGCAGTGTTTTGTAGCACAGGAACAAACTCACTGATCATCCTATCTACGGTGGTCTTACTTGAGTGACAGCTTACATTCAGGGTCAATCGAAGCTTTCCGTTGCGGTTGAATACGGGAACTGCCACGGAACGTAGCCCCAGCTCTAATTCCTGATCATTGATGGCATATCCTTGTACGCGAACCTTGGCAATCTCTGCCTTTAGTTCACTAGGCGATGTCAGCGTGTTTGGTGTCAACTGGATAAGATTGGATTGCGCTAACAAATGATCTAACTCTTCTTCTGGAAGTGCAGAAAGCAGTACTCGTCCCATCGACGTTGCATACGCCGGAAGTCTGGCACCGATCTGTAAGTTAAAAGCCATCAGAGGACGGACGGGGATTCGGGCGATATAAACAATATTTTCTCCCTCGAGTACAGCTGCCGAGCTAGACTCACCAAGCTGTTGAGTGACCAATTCTAATTGGGTAGAGACTGTGCCTCCGACATCCAATGTCGACAGGTAGGAATACCCAAGTTCAAGAACCTTCGCTGTTAGGGAGAATCGATTGCCGTCGGTTTCAACGTAGCCTAGTTTTAGCATGGTCAGTAAGAAGCGTCTTGCTGATGCTCTGGATAGATCGTTTTTTTTGGCGACCTCTGTGAGGGTCATACTCATCGAATTAGGCTCGAATGAACGGATTACATTGAGTCCTTTAGCAAACGTAGTGAGAAAATCTTTATCAGAAGTGCTATGTTCCATCGTAATAGATCCAAAACCGAATAATTGTGCGATTATCGCACTATAGAAAAAGACAATCAATGTCTGTAAAGAAGGAAGAATGGTTGTCGTATCAATGAAAAAATCAGGCCTCGCCAAGATCGTGGCGTGCCTGAATATTTCAAATCAACACATGTTCGATAGGAGTATTTTGCTAAACAATGCAGGATTTTCTACCGATGGGACGTGACCGATCTCATCGAGAATAATAGGTGCATTTGCTTCACTCAGGTCTGCCAGTTGCTGAAGTGCCTGAGGAGGAGTCGCGACGTCATCAGCGCCTCCAACCAAGACTAATTGCACTGCTTTGTTCAACGATTTCTGACGAAAATCGGTTTTTCCAAGCATTTCACACAGCAGCGCATAACTGCGGTTATCGCACTCAGCGAGTTGATGTTTCCAGGCGTCAATCAGACCTGGCTGTTGTTGACAAGCCAGTTGGCCAAACCAGCGTGGTACTATTTGTTCCGCCATCAAGCCTAGCCCTTTGTCGCGTACATCTATAGAGCGGGCCTGCCAGTTTTCCGGTGTACCAATCACCGCGCCTGTATTGGTTAGCACGGCAGAAATTACTCTCTCACTATGGTTGATCAACAGTTGCTGTCCAATAACTCCACCAATGGATGTACCGACAAAATGAAAACGCTCTTCTCCGACTTGGTCGGCGAGCGCGAGCACTTCTCCTGCCAAGTCATCAGGCATGATTTCAGTAGCATCTTCTGCCAACGCCTCACTTTTTCCATGACCGGGTAGATCCCAGGTCACAACTTTAAAGTTCTGGATGAGGTAGGGAAGAACTCCGTCCCAGACACTTTGATTCATACCAAGAGGGTGCGCCAATATCAGCAACGGTTTCCCTTCTTCTCCATGGCTATGGCAGCAGATAGTGCGACCTAGATAGCTCATATAACCCATGCGATCTCCTTGTTTAAGCTCTTTCGATAAGTGTCGCGATACCTTGTCCTACTCCAACGCACATCGTACATAGGGCATAACGTCCACCTGTTCGTTGTAATTGGTGTGCGGCTGTCATCAGTAAACGGGCACCTGACATACCTAAAGGATGTCCTAATGCAATAGCGCCACCATTGGGATTGACGCGAGGATCATCGTCTTCGATTCCTAATTCCCTTAACACCGCGAGCCCTTGCGCTGCAAACGCTTCATTAAGCTCGATAACATCGATATCTTGAATGCTTATTCTGTGTTTCTCCAGCAGTTTTTTCACCGCTGGCACTGGGCCAATACCCATCACTCGAGGTTCTACCCCCGCTGTTGCCATACCCAATATTTTGGCTACTGGCGTTAGGCTATGTTGACTGACCGCGTCCTCACTGGCAACGAGCATGGCCGCTGCACCGTCATTTACCCCCGAGGCATTGCCTGCTGTAACACTTCCGCCGTTGCGGAATGGAGTTGGCAGCGAGGCGAGCTTTTCCAACGTGCTTGGTCGTGGGTGTTCATCGGTATTGAATATTAACGGTTCTTGGCGTTTGCGCTGAATTTCAATCGGGACGATTTCTTGTGCAAAAATTTGGTCCGCAATTGCTTGTTGCGCTTTTTTCTGTGATCGAAAAGCAAAAAGATCCTGATCTTCACGTGAAACATGATAGGTTTCAGCAACATTTTCCGCTGTCTCTGGCATGGAGTCGACACCGTATAATTGTTTCATTAGTGGGTTAACGAAGCGCCAGCCAATCGTTGTGTCTTCAATTTGTTGGGTTCGGGTGAACGCGCTGTCGGCTTTACCCATCACATAAGGCGCACGTGACATCGATTCCACACCACCAGCCAGTACCAAATCCATTTCTCCCGCTTTGATAGCCCGGAAAGCCGTTCCGACCGCATCCATTCCTGAGCCACATAAGCGATTAATCGTGGTTCCTGGAACGGATGTCGGTAAGCCTGCAAGCAGAGCTGACATACGAGCAACATTTCGGTTGTCTTCGCCTGCTTGGTTAGCCGAGCCCATGATA
Source organism: Vibrio limimangrovi (assembly GCF_054064025.1). Taxonomy (NCBI): domain Bacteria; kingdom Pseudomonadati; phylum Pseudomonadota; class Gammaproteobacteria; order Vibrionales; family Vibrionaceae; genus Vibrio; species Vibrio limimangrovi. Next base: position 61,789 of record NZ_JBSUGF010000006.1, on the reverse strand, counting down.
ACTTCGTCAATTGCTGCAGGATCCATATTGGGTGCTTGTTCTAAGACAGCTTTAAAAATTTGGGCTGCAAGATCATCTGGGCGAACACTTGCAAGGGTACCACCGAAGCGACCGATAGCTGAACGTCGAGGGTTACAAAGGTAAACATTAGTCATAGCGGTACTCACTCTTGGTTGGCATGTTGGCGCTGAGTTCTTTCTTTTAGCTCACGTAATACTTTTAGTTCTAAGCTACTTGGCGCTGGTGTCGTTTCCAGACTATCGGAAAACTGAATTTCCCAGCTAGTCGCTTCTATAACATCCTCTTGAGTCACACCAGGGTGCAGCGAAACTACTATCAATTCCTTGGTTGCAGGGTCAGGGCGAAGGATACATAAGTCTGTGATAACAACCGTCGGGCCTTTGCCGAGATTAGGGACATTGTCTCTTGCCTTTCCATCGCGACCGAAGCCTACAGTGGTGATGAAATCAACATCTTTTACAAAGGTACGTTTTGAATGCTTCACTGTGATAAAGACTTCTTTTGCATTGGTGGCAATTTCTGGGGCACCACCACCGCCTGGTAAACGCACTTTTGGTTCGCGGTAATCACCAACCAGAGTCGTATTCAGGTTTGCAAAACGATCGATTTGTGCCGTACCTAAAAAACCTACGCTGACATGACCACCTTGTAACCAATAACGAAACATTTCAGGAACAGATACGGTGCTCAATGCCGAGTGACACAATTCGCCGTCACCTATCGACAATGGCAAAACGTTTGGCTTGGTCTGCAACGTACCCGATTCATAGATCAGGGTAATATTCGGCGCATGAGTCAGTCGGGCAAGATTCGCGGCTTCACTTGGCAGGCCGATGCCGACAAAACAAGTCATGTTATCTGTTAGTGCACGAGCTGCGGTGATGCTCATCATCTCTGAAGACGTGTATTCAAAACTCATTATGCTTCTCCCTGTTCGAAAATGTTTTCCTGTACCCAAGCTTGGAAGCTTGTGCGGTCGCGTGATATGCCATCCCATTGTTTGTAGAAGCTATTGTCGCGTTCATAGTAACCTAAGGCATAGGAAGGCTTCGCACCTAAAGGAACGTGTGAAATAGCCGTGATTGCCCATGAAGGCAGAACGCAAGCGTTCACGGAAGCATCAAGATCATCAACAATTTCTTCGACCGTGACGATGCTGCGTTTAGCGGCCAGTGCCGCTTCTTTTTGCACACCGAGTATGCCTTCTATTAGTACATTGCCTTTTTTATCGGCTTTTTGAGCGTGAATGACGGTCACGTCAGGTCTAATCGAAGGCACGGCAGCCAACTGTTCGTTGCTAAAAGGGCAGGTAATGAATTTGATCTGTTCATTAACTTTTGGCAGATCACTGCCGACATATCCACGTAGAACTGCGAGGGGCAATCCAGCTGCACCAGCTTCATAAGCGCATGCCATTGCCGCATGGCTATGCTCAAAGAGTTCCAATTGATGTGGCCAGCCTTTTTCTACAGCGTCTCGTAGTCGGTGCAAAGATCCTACTCCAGGATTTCCTCCCCAAGAAAAGATCAACTTTTTCACACATCCTGCGCCAATTAACTGGTCATAGACCAAATCAGGCGTCATACGAATTAACGTTAAATCCCTTTTTTCCTGACGGATGATTTCATGCCCAGCTGCGAACGGGATGAGGTGGGTAAAACCTTCCATCGCGACAGTGTCGCCGTGGAAAATATGCTTGCTTATCGCTTCTTTGAGAGAAAGGAACTCAGCCATAACAATGTCTCCTTACTGATTATGTGTTTCACGTATTTGTGCGATATACGCACTAATATTCTATATTCGTACGTAATGTTTGCTCAAAATATCGGCCGTCGTCAAGCGAAAAGAATAAAAAAGTTCGAATATAGTTTATTTTGTGCGTATATCGAACTTCTGGTAAGTGAATTCACCCAGAAAACTAGGGGTATAGAGTGGTTTAAAAACAGAAGTATTTGTGAGGTGAAGTGTGTAGAAAGTGGCATTTAAGCCACATAAACGTTTGATGAATCGGGCAAAAGGTACCTAACCCATTTAAGGGTTAGGAGTATCGGCCCGTTCTGCGGTTTTCAACTAGCTCTTCCAAGATTGTGTTCACTAGTCGCATTACCGCGTTGATGTTTTCTCCTCTTCGGCGAGAGGCGATGACTTGTGTTTTGATACTGGTATCTTGAAGCCGGACGTACTCAATACCTTCTCGGTTTAGTTTACGTACCTGTTCCGGAACCAATGTAAATCCCATCTCTGAAGCAACCAAGGAAAGTGCGGTTTGTAAGTCATTGACTTGTTGGCTGACATTGCTTCTTAAACCACGGTTATAAAATAGTCCCTGAGTAAAATGAGCAAATTGTGCGCCGGGACCAGTGGGGAACGTGATCATTGGAATTTCGGCCAATTCTTGTAAGGAAGGGTTACTTTTCCCTAACTCATGACCACTAGGAATTGCAGCTATTAACGGTTCCTCAAACAGCAATTCCTGTTCGATTTCAGGGTCATCGATATGGACTCGGCCGAAGCCGATATCAATTTTTCCTGTTTTCAACGCTTCAATTTGGTCACGAGTTGTTAATTCATGTAACACGATTTCTAAATTTTTGTTTTTCCTTAGCCGTCTTACCATCAGTGGTAGCTGGCCGTAAAACACCGAAGGAACAAAGCCGATAGAAAATAATGTTTTGCGTTTTTTCGTTATCTGCTGCGTCCCTTCAATCGTCACCATCACTTTGTCGAGAATTTGTTTTGCATGAACTAAAAAGTACGCTCCGCCGTCCGTCAACTCTAGCCCCCGGGGCTTACGAATAAACAACTGAACACCAACTATTTCCTCAAGTTGCTTTATCTGCCTAGTTAGCGGCGGCTGGGCAATACATAGCTTTTCTGCGGCTCTGGTGAGATTTCCTTCCTCAGCGACAGCGACAAAGTATCGCAGGTGTCTTAACTCCATCATACCTCCTGGGTATTGCTCACTACTTATTTGATATTTGTATCAGTCCACTATTACACATAACCTTTACCAAACAAATGATTCACATCTCATTTACATATTGTTTAACAAAGTTACTTGGAGCCTATATGTCAGCAAACATTCATTCCATTGAGGCGAGTCTGATTGATATCCCAACAATACGTCCGCACAAGCTTTCCGTTACAACCATGGGCGTACAAACGATGGTGATTGTGCGGATTAAAGATTCTGACGGATTCGAGGGGATCGGCGAAGCGACTACCATTGGCGGCTTAGCTTATGGCCCTGAAAGCCCTGAGAGTGTCAAACTGACCATTGATACTTACTTTGCACCTCACCTCATTGGGCAGCCGTCTCACAACATCAATACCTTAAAGGTAAGGCTCAATTCTGCCATCCGGGGTAACAACCTGGCGAAGTCGGCGATAGAAACCGCTTTGTTGGATTTACAAGGGAAGCGCTTAAACCTCTCGGTATCTGAATTACTTGGCGGGGCAGTCCATCAACATCTCCCAGTTCTATGGACGTTAGCCAGTGGTAATACCAACCAAGATATCGATGAAGCACTGAGTTTAATAGACGCTCAGCGCCATTGTGATTTCAAACTCAAAATTGGTTCTGGAGCATTAAAGGATGACATTAACCACGTCATTGCTATTAAACAGGCTGTGGGCGATTCGGCGAGTATTCGTGTCGATGTCAATCAGGCTTGGGATGAATCCAGCGCCGCTATTGCTATGGCGAAATTCACTGAAGCGGGCGTTGATTTGGTCGAACAGCCAACACCAATGAAAGACTTTGATGCTTTGATTCGCTTGTCCCAGAAATTTTCCCTACCGATTCTAGCCGATGAATCAGTCGCAGACGCTAAGGATATGTATCACCTAGCAAAAGGCGGATTCGCAGGTGCAGTTGCTTTAAAAATCGCGAAAGCCGGTGGCCCAATCCAAGCCTTACAACAAGCACATGTTGCTCAAGCTGCAGGTATCGGTTTATACGGAGGCACACTTCTAGAAGGCACGATTGGCACAGCTGCTTCTTTGCACGCTTGGTCAACACTAGAAACCTTGCATTGGGGGACGGAGATGTTTGGCCCGTTACTGATGAAGGATGACATCGTGACGAATCCACTCAACTTCTATCATAACGGCGTCGATTTGCCGACAGGCCCGGGCCTCGGTATCGAGATTGACGAAGATAAATTTGCCTATTACCGCCGAAGCTAATTTTACGGAGAACCCCTCATGTTATTCAAAGTAGAAATGATCGTGAAAATTCCACACTCACTACCGGAAGATACGGTCGCTGAAATCAAAGCAAAAGAGAAGGCTTACTCACAACAACTTCAGCAATCTGGCAAGTGGCGACACTTGTGGCGCGTGGCGGGCAGTTACGCCAACGTCAGCATTTTTGACGTAAAAGATAACGCTGAACTGCAGGACCTAATAAGCCAGTTACCGCTGTTCCCCTACATGGATATCAGTGTATCCCCATTATGCCGTCACCCTTCGTCCATTCACGAAGATGACCGATAAGTTAATCAAGCAATGTTAACTCACTGAAGAAAAAAGAAAATAAAGCAAGGAGAAGCAATCATGAACGTTAAGACTATGCACACACCGGAAGTCCAGGATCTACTAGAAAAAGTGTCGGGTTTCAATAACTCTGACGGTAATGAAAGGGTTAAAACCATCCTGCATCGCCTAATGCACGATGTCTACCAGATTATAGAAGATCTGGACATTACACCGGATGAATTGTGGACTGCGGTGTATTACATCAACCAACTGGGGGCGAATGGCGAGGCAGCTTTGTTGGCTCCGGGTCTTGGTATCGACAAGTACTTAGATATTCGTTTGGACGAGGCGGATAAGCAAGCTGGCCTCTACGGCGGAACACCAAGAACGATTGAAGGCCCGCTATATGTAGCAGGTGCGCCGAAGAGTGAAGGCTTTGCTCGCATGGATGATGGCACCGACACAGAATCAGAAGTGATGCTACTGACTGGACAGGTTACGGATCAAGAAGGCAACCCGATTTGCAATGCAGTAGTAGATATTTGGCATGCAAATAGTATGGGAGCGTACTCTTACTTTGATAAATCCCAAAGTGACTACAATCTGCGCCGCCGAATCGAGACGGATGAAAACGGCCGCTACACCGCTCGCTCAATTATTCCGGCAGGTTACGGTTGTCCTCCTGAAGGCTCAACTCAGCAACTACTTAACCAGCTAGGACGTCATGGTAACCGACCTGCACATATTCATTTCTTTATTTCTAAGCCGGGTTACAAGCACCTAACTACTCAGATCAACCTCGCTGGCGATGAATACACATACGATGATTTCGCTTTTGCAACCCTGGAAGAGTTGGTTGTTGAAGCGCAACGCATCGAAGATCCAGCTAAGGCTGACGCACTAGGCTTCGAAGGTCCATTCACTCAGGTGGAATTTGATATCCAGCTGGTCAGCACAGAAAAGTCAGAGCTTCAAGTTCGCCACTCCCGCCTTCGCGCTCTTGAGGGTCAACAGGCTTAACCCATTTCCCCTACTTATTGCCCTGTGCTAACCACCTCAATGTGGAGGTGGTTACAGCACCCCTGTACCCGAAACCCAGGATGCAAAAGGAATAAATATAATGAATAGCAAACTTAAGCAACTAGCAGACAACGTACGAAACGCCGTTGTTGCCGATCCAGATACCGGACGTTACCAGTGTGATCGTGGCATTTTCACCGACCGCGAACTGTTTGAACTGGAAATGAAGTACATCTTTGAAGGTAACTGGGTTTATCTTGCTCACGAAAGCCAAATACCAAATCCAGGTGACTACTACTCTGTCACTGTCGGCAGACAGCCAGTTATCATCACTCGCACCAAAGACGGTGAATTAAAAGCCATCCTAAACACCTGTTCCCACCGTGGTGCCACTCTGTGCCGTAAGAAGCGCGGTAACAAGGCTTCTTTTACTTGTCCGTTTCATGGCTGGACGTTCCGCAATGACGGAAAACTTCTCAAGGCCAAAGACCAGAAAAAGGGTGGTTATCCGGAGCAGTTCAATACTGACGGTTCCCACGATTTGAAGCAGATGGCGAAGTTCGGCAACTATCGCGGATTTCTATTCGGTAGTTTGAGCGCCGATGTACTCCCGTTAGAAGAGCACCTGGGTGAAACGACCAAAATCATCGATAACATTGTTGATCAGGCAGAAGATGGGTTGGAAATACTGCGTGGCAGTTCAACTTACACCTACGAAGGCAACTGGAAGTTAACGGCAGAGAATGGCGCTGATGGCTACCACGTGAGTTCAGTGCACTGGAACTACTTATCGACCATGGGCCAGAGAAACTATGAAAAAGGCGGCACTGAGGCAGTAGATGCGAAAAGCTGGTCAGCTGAAGGCGGTTTCTACTCATTTGAAAACGGCCACATGATGCTCTGGACCCGCTTATTAAATCCTGAGGTCCGTCCGGTGTTCAGCCAACTAGAGAGATTGGAAAAGACCTTTGGTGAGGCAAGAGCCGACTCTATCGTCCGCACAACCAAAAACCTCTGTCTATATCCGAATGTTTACCTGATGGATCAGTTTTCTACCCAAATCCGGGTAAGCCGTCCTATTGATGTGAACAAAACTGAAGTCACTATTTATGCCTTCGCACCAAAGAATGAACCAGCAGAATTACGTGCCAAGCGTATCCGCCAGTACGAAGATTTCTTCAATGTATCTGGCATGGGGACCCCGGATGATCTGGAAGAGTTCCGCGCATGCCAGGACGGATATGAGGCAAGAGGTGCACGTTGGAATGACATGAGCCGTGGTGCCTCTCATTGGATGAATGGGCCTGATGACCATGCTAACCAGTTAGATATGAAGCCATTGATGAGTGGTACTAAACCAGAAGACGAAGGTTTGTATGTTAATCATCACCGCCACTGGCAGGACGAAATGCTAAGGGCTATTGAAGCTGAATCTGACCAAATTATTCCGGTACTTAACAAGGAGGCTGACGCATGAGCTTGAATTACCAAGATATAGAACAGTTTATCAACCGTGAAGCCCGCTACCTCGATGATAAAGATTGGGATAACTGGCTAGAGTGTTATCACAAAGATGTGACTTACTGGATGCCAGCATGGGATGACGACGATCAGTTGACTGAGGATCCACAGACCGAAATATCACTGATTTACTACCCGAACCGAGATGGTTTAGAAGACCGAGTTTACCGATTGAAGACGGAACGTTCTGGTGCAAGCTCGTTGCCAGAGCCACGCACTAAACACTTCATCAGCGGGTTGGAGATCCTGTCACATCAAGGGAATGAGTTGCAGCTGCGTTTCAACTGGCTGACTAAGTCTTATCGCTATAAGAAGACACAGGAATACTACGGTACTTCTTTTTACACCTTAGATATCAGCACCGATACCCCTCTAATCACATTCAAAAAAATCGTGCTGACTAACGACTGCATCAATCAGGCAGTTGATGTTTACCACTTGTAATGGATTGCGGGAGTATCAATATGACTTATAACATTGCACTCAATTTCGAAGATGGCGTCACCCGTGTTATTAACTGTAACGACGGCGAGACGGTTCTCGATGCAGCATACCGCGCACAATTAAACTTGCCTATGGACTGTTCAGACGGAGTTTGTGGTACGTGTAAGGGCACTTGCCGTCAAGGACAATACGATTTAGGCGAAGAGTATATCGACGAAGCGCTAACGGATGAAGAAGCTGAAAAAGGGCTTATCCTGACCTGTCAAATGGTACCGTCCAGCGATTGTGTTGTTGAAATCCCAGCGGTTTCTTCAATGTGCAGCAAGGCTGCAAACAGTACAGTTGCGGGAACCGTCGATGTGGTCAATCTCATTTCGCCGACTGCCATCGAGCTAAAAATAACCGCCCAAAGTGATATCGGCTTCCTTCCTGGGCAATACGTAAATATACAGGTTCCGGGCAGTAATGAAACCAGAGCCTATTCATTCAGCTCACTACCTGGAAGTCGAGAATTGAGTTTCTTAATCCGAAATGTCCCAGGTGGTCTGATGAGCTCTTGGTTGGTCGGCAAAGCCAAGTCCAACGATACAGTCACGTTAACTGGTCCAATGGGCGTGTTCTATTTACGTCCGGTTGAGCGTCCCGTTGTGATGCTCGCTGGTGGTACGGGATTAGCTCCATTTCTTTCTATGCTGGAATATCTAAAGGAAAAAGGGTGCGACCAACCGGTACATCTGATCTACGGCGTCACCAACGACGACGATCTGGTGTGCGTATCTGCCTTGGAATCCTTTGCCGCCAGTATCCCTAATTTCAGTTTTAAAACGGTTGTCGCGAGTGAAGAAAGCGATCATCCGCGCAAAGGATACGTGATCAATCATATGGAAGACGCGCCTTTCAATGATGGTGATGTTGACGTCTACCTTTGCGGGCCACCACCAATGGTGAATGCGGTATTAGGCCACTTCGAATCTCAGGGAATCAAACCGAACTCTTTCCATTATGAGAAATTTACTGCGAGCGTCACTCCTGCTTCTGAGGAGGCTGCATGAGCGCCCGTTTTATCAATAAGGTCATGATTGTCACCGGGGCTGCGCAAGGTATTGGTAAACGCGTAGCCGAACTGGCCGCGAGCGAAGGTGCAACGCTGGTTCTGGTCGATATCGCCGACTATGTGCATGGCGTGGCTTCGCAACTGCAAGAGCAAGGAACGGAAGTACTGGCGCTTCAAGCTGACTTGGAAACATGGCAAGGCGCACAATCCGTTATGGAGAAAGCGTACGCACAATATGGTCGTATCGATATTCTCATCAACAATGTGGGCGGAACCATTTGGGCTCAGCCATTCGAATATTACCAACCAGAGCAAATAGAGAAGGAAGTTCAGCGGTCACTGTTTCCTACGCTTTGGTGTTGCCGGGCTGTCATTCCTTACATGTTGGAGCAAAAGGGTGGGGCTATCGTCAATGTCTCATCCGTCGCTACCCGAGGATTGATGCGTGTTCCCTATGGCGCTTCTAAGGGAGGCGTCAATGCACTGACAGTGAATATGGCATTCGAATATGCCGAGCGCGGGATCCGAATAAACGCCACAGCACCCGGAGGCACAGAAGCTCCAACAAGGTTAACTCCGCGCAATCGTGAACCCCAGCAGGAAAGGGAAAAAGGGTGGTATCAAACACTTATCGACCAGACGAATGACACCAGCTTTATGCATCGCTATGGAACGCTCGATGAGCAGGCTGAACCAATCCTGTTTTTGGCATCTGATGCCGCTGGTTACATCACTGGAACAGTGCTTCCTGTGGCAGGAGGAGATTTAGGTTAGTAAAGAAAAGGAACAGGTTTTAATAACGTAAAAACACAAAATAAAGAACATGCAAGGAGAGCACAATGAACAACGAATTCCAGCATCTTACCAACTCAAAAGGGGTAGCTGCGTATGAGTAATATTAATGTCAATGAAGCTGTCGACAACGCGAAATTTAACCAATTCCATTGGAAAGTACTCTTTTGGTGTACTTTGATTATCATTTTTGACGGCTATGACCTTGTTATTTATGGCGTTGTTTTGCCTAAATTAATGAGCCAGTGGAACCTCGACCCTTATGTTGCAGGCATGCTGGGAAGCGCCGCATTGTTTGGTATGATGTTTGGCGCAATGGGTTTCGGCATGTTGTCGGACAAACTTGGCAGGAAAAAGACCATTCTGATGTGCGTGGTACTGTTTAGTGCCGTTAGCGCGATTAATGGTTTAGCTAGCACACCATGGCAGTTCGGTATTCTGCGTTTTATTGCTGGTTTAGGTATAGGTGGCGTGATGCCTAACGTCGTTTCACTCATGACAGAATACTCACCGAAAAAAAGCCGAAGTACATTAGTTGCGTTGATGTTTTCTGGCTATGCTGTCGGCGGGATGATGTCAGCAGGGTTGGGAATCTGGATCGTACCTCGCTTCGGATGGGAAATTATGTTCTTCCTTGCAGCGGTCCCTCTAGCCCTGCTTCCACTGATGATTAAATATTTACCGGAATCGCTGACATTCCTAGTCACGCAGAACCGTGAGCAAGAGGCCCGAGAGCTACTCGCTAAGGTAGAGCCCAGCTGCGAAATTAATCAGGACTCAGTACTCGTTGTCTCATCAGCTGAAAAAGCACAAGCTCCGGTATTAGAACTATTTCGTGACGGACGAATGTTTAGCACCCTAATGTTTTGGACGGCATTTTTCTGTTGTTTACTGATGGTTTACGCACTAGGTTCTTGGCTGCCAAAACTGATGTCGGTGGCTGGCTATGGATTAAGTTCAAGCCTGATGTTCTTAATGATCCTCAATGTTGGTGCGATTATCGGGGCTGTCGGTGGTGGATGGCTTGCGGATAGGTTCTCTTTACGCTCTGTACTGGTATGTTTCTTTATTCTTGGCTCTATTTCGCTGGTCATGCTTGGCTACAATAACCCAACTTGGGTTCTTTATACTCTCGTAGGTATCGCGGGAGCCGCAACCATCGGTTCGCAGATTTTGTTGTATGCGTATGTCGCTCAATACTACCCAACTAACATCCGATCTACAGGCTTAGGTTGGGCATCTGGAGTTGGTCGTAATGGTGCTATTTTTGGTCCTATGGTGGGTGGCACACTTTTAGCTATGGCTCTTCCTCACCAAGTAAACTTCCTGGTCCTTGCTGTTCCTGGGATCATCGCTACTATTTCTATGATTTTAGTCGATCGTAACTTTAGTAGTAAGCCACTCTCAGTAGAGGCTTGATTAGCAAACTTAACCCGGCACGCTAATGTGTCGGGATTTTTAGTTTGAGGATGTTAATATACGTGCCTAGCAACACTTCGTATCTTGCACGATGATGTTGTTTGGCTGGTGGTACTGGGCGAGCGGTTCTTGGTTATGCATCAAGGATAATAACGTTAAGTAAATAGGTAAAGCTGACGGAGAGAATACTGACGATCAAATTGTTTGTAGCTAGATCGTTTACATCTGTATCTGGATAACTGGCAAAGTGTACTAAGATGCTTAAGCTCAATAAGCTAGCACAACCGAAGGCTGGTCTATGGATACCACAATCACAGCGACTCTGCTCTGCGATGCTGCTTGTTGGAGTCGCCGACATCAATAGCATCACTAGTTGCTCATTTGCATAACATTCAACAGTTTTATTTTATGAGCCCGCTGCAGCTCCAGTTTTTATACCAATTGTTAACAAAACGCGTTCAATCAACTCCCCCGTTAATTTGTAGGATAAGGCATGTAACGTGGAGAATTAGACACGAGGTTTGTTGTTCTTTCACCCATAATAGACAGTAGGTTATTTATAACCATTGGAGCAAATGGATGAAAAAATCACTGATTACTACTGCAATATTGTTTACCGCCTTTTCAGGAGCAACTCATGCTGCTGACTGTTCAGAGCTGGCTAATGTTAAGCTAGTCAATGTTGATATTACGTCAGCAAAAACTCAAGCTGCCCAGACGCTGCCTCCTGATCCTATGAGTGCTATGACCGGCGCATCGCCCACCGCAGTCGAAGTTGGAGAGCATTGCCTGGTAGAAGGTAAGATTGAAGATCGCGAAGGTGTGAATGGGCGTTATGGCATTCGATTTCAGTTAAGAATGCCTGTCGGCTGGAATGGTCGCTTCCTATTCCAGGGAGGTGGCGGTACCGATGGCTTTATTGCGCCAGCAGTTGGCACGATCCCGAGTACGGGCTCAACCGCTAAGCCAGCCCTCGAAAGAGGTTATGCGGTAGTTAGCATGGATGGCGGTCATGATGGTTTTAACATGGACTTTACTGCTGATCAGCAAGCAAGGCTGGATCTGGCTTATGCATCAATTGGCAAAGTGACTCACACCGCCAAGGCGTTAATTCACTCTTACTATCAAAAGTCTCCTAATGAATCTTTCTTTATGGGCTGTTCCAATGGTGGACGAGAAGCGATGATGGCAGCTTCCCGCTTCCCACTAGAGTTTGATGGTGTGGTTGTCGGGAACCCTGGTTTTCATCTGACCCGTGCAGCAATAGGAGCGGTCTGGGATGTAGAACATCTGCGCGCCATTGCACCTGAAGGTAAATTATATCAAGCGCTTACTCAGGATGACCTGGATATAGTTTCTAACGGCATACTGGAAAAATGCGACGCTCTGGATGGTGTTAAAGATGGTATTGTCGCTAATTATCCGCAATGCCAGTTCCAGACAGATAGCTTAAAAGGCAAGTTATCCGAGCCAAAGCTCGCGGCAATAACGGCCATTATGAAAGGTGCTCATGACAGTGCAGGTAACCCTGTTTATACTGGGTGGCCGTGGGATCCTGGTATCAACTCTGCGGGTTGGCGAGCCTGGAAACTGGGAACTGCAGATCATCCAGGTTTGCATGAAAGTATGAGTATTCCTTCTGCTGGCGCAATGTTTATGACACCGCCGCAAGCAACGCCAAGCGCACCAGACTATGGTAAATTTGCTGCAGATGTTGCAGATGTTGGTGGTTACTTTAATGCTGATGAAACTTTCCTTACTACATTTGCTCAGCGTGGCGGCAAGATGGTGATATTCCAGGGTTTAGCTGACCCAATATTTTCCGCAACGGATATTGCCCGTTGGTATGAACAGACCAGTAAAGATACCGGCACCGATGTGGCGCAGTTGTTTATGGTTCCTGGCATGACTCACTGCGGTGGTGGCCCGGCGTTTGAAGATTTTGATCCGCTAACAGCGCTGGAACAATGGAAAGAGACAGGTGAAAAACCAAAAGCAATGATAGCCAAAGCTCCAACCATGCCAGAGCGAGAAATGCCATTATGTGCTTATCCTAATTATGCCAAGTTTACTGGCGGTGATAAGAATAATGCCAGTAACTATCAATGTGTTGCGCCGTAATTCAATTTGAACCACTCCCCGGTTTAACCGGGGAGTCCTGAAGGCAAGACGGTGACCACCCTTGCGGTGCGTATTTATCTAGCTTGCAGATAAAGCTGACTGATTAAATCTCTTTTTGAGTTTGCTTTATTCCCGCCTTATTTCATTTTTCATCAGCTTAGCTATTTGAAACCACAAATCTACGCTGTCGTCAGACGGATAAACAGTAATGGATGTTTGCTTTGTTTATCAACTCAATTACTGGAGGAGTGAGCAATAATTAAACAGCATTAGGCAAATGTAATTTGTGACGATTCATTTAGGATACTAATAGAGACTTTTGTTTATCTGTGCTCACACGTTAAACATGTGAGTTGATAGTTGTAATGTAAGTTCAACATCGGGTCGAGGGGTACGCAGTAAATATGCGTTAAGACCATAGCGATTAGGAGTTTGATAAATGGATGATAACAAAGTAAACGGACGTCGTGAGTTTCTGAAAAAGACGGTACTAGCAAGTGCAGGTATGGCACTGGCTGGAAGGGCTGCACTACAATCATCAAGTGTGAGTGCTGAAGAATTAAACAAAAGTATTAAGAGCAGAGGTCTCGCGGCTTTCGATGAGTCTGGCGAACTTCGCCAATGGGAATTTGAGCGACGTGCTGTTGGTGATAATGACGTTCTTATCGAAGTTAAATACAGCGGTATATGCCATTCGGATATTCACCAAGAGATGGGGCATTGGGGCCCTCAGAAATATCCTCAAGTTCCGGGGCATGAAATAGCTGGCATAGTCTCTGCTGTAGGCAAGAATGTTACTAAATTCAAAGTAGGTGACAAAGCCGGTGTTGGCTGTATGGTCGACAGTTGCATGGAATGTGCTAGCTGTACGGGCGGTGAAGAACACTTGTGTGCTAGAGGGCAAACCGTTTGGACCTACGGTTACCCAGATGAAACGTCGCCTTCTGGTATTACTCAAGGTGGCTACACGAACAACCTTGTTGTTCGGGACCATTTCGCGATCCGCATTCCTGATAACATTGATTTACAGCATGCTGCGCCTTTATTGTGTGCAGGTGTAACGACATACTCTCCTCTTATTAAGGCGGACTTTAAGCCAGGCGATAAAGTTGCAGTCGCTGGTATTGGTGGTCTGGGACATATCGCAGTTAAGTTAGCTGTTTCAAAAGGCGCTGAAGTTTACGCATTCACTACGTCACCTTCCAAAGTGGAGGATATTAAATCTTTTGGTGCGAAAGAGGTTATTGTTGTCGATAACATCAGTAAACTGCGTCCATATAATGGAATGATGGACTATGTTATCTCGACGATCCCATATGATTTTGACATAGCGTCTTATGCGAGTCTGGCTAAACCGTACCATCAGTTGACTCAGGTCGGTATGCCTGTTCATGGTCAGTTAACGGTAAATAATTTCGTTATGATTCGTAACCGAGTCAATATCAATGGTTCTTTGATTGGTAGCATCGCTGAGACTCAGGATGTTATGGACTACTGTGCTGAAAACAAGATATACCCGCAGATACAAATTATTGATGCGTCGAAAGTCTCTGATGCATGGAAAAGCGTTGTGAATAAAGAAGCGAGATATCGTTACGTTATAGATTCATCAACTATTTAGACAGATAGATAAATAACTTCAAGGTGCGTGATTCAGAGAGAAATCCTGAGTTTTTACTCGCATTTCTCTTTCTTGGACAGTGTCATTTCAATACTTCAATTTTTAACGGCGTGTTTTTCATCGCGATTTATTTAAACACAATTATTTATCGAGAGAAGAAGCTTCGTGGTGACGATTAAATTGAGTTAGCACTTTGAACTATTGTTAAAGAAGAAATTAATAATCAAGGAGTGACTTTAGTGTTACGTTTTTATAGAAGTCTGTCTTTATTATATTTTGGATTGTTCTCACTTTGCGCCTCAGTATGGGCGGGTGGTGAATTAGTCCAGTTTCCAAATGATTATTCTAACGGCATTCTTTATACCACCGTACATAGGGGTAACATAAAAGAAGATATTTATGTAAATCAGGAAGCCATTGAAGCAGTGAAAAACGGATTGGAAATCCCAAGTGGAACTGTCATTACGTTAGTTGATTATCGTGATAATGAATTATATCGCTATGTCGTGATGGAAAAGAGAGCAGGCTGGGGAAGTCAATACACAGATGATTTGCGTAACGGCGAGTGGGAGTATCAGGCGTTTCATGCTGATCGCTCAGTGAATACAGAAGAAAACTTATCACGTTGTTTTTCTTGTCATAAATCTCAAGCCGACAACGATTATGTTTATACATTGAACCGGATGAAAAGTAACTAGTAGACGTTACTTAACAAACTAGCTAGCAAACTTTCTGATAGGAGAATAACCGTATTATGGCAAACATTTTTGTAATTGGAGCTACCGGAGGAGTTGGTAAGTACTTATGTCCGATGCTTATTAATAATGGTCATAATGTGACTGGCTTACACCGTTCTCAAGATCAAGCTGAAGCGTTACGTGACCTGGGGGTTTACCCTGTTCAGGGTGATTTAATGGATATAACGTCTGAGCAACTTACGGAGTTAACAAAAGGCAGCGATGTTATTGTGTTTACCGCTGGGGCTGCAGGTAGCGGTGTTGATAGAACGTCGGTGATCGATGGGTTAGGTCCGGTTAAAATGATTCAGGCTGCGGCTGAGAACGGTATTAAAAAGGTTTACTTGGTTTCTGCGTTTCCGGAGTCAGCTCGTAACAACAATCTTGGCGAGGCTTTCGAACACTATATGCGAGTTAAAAAAGAAGCCGATGTCGCTGTGGTTAATAGTGGATTAGATTGGGTGATTGTTAGACCCGGAACACTATTACACGATGAAGCCGATAATCGAGTTACGTTAGGACATGCAATCAAATATGGCACAGTTAAGCGAGGCAATGTGGCATCTGTTCTTGCTAAGTTAATAGATACGCCAACTATTCGACGTGAGATTCTAGAGTTGACAGATGGAGAGCTTTCTGTTGAGCAAGCCGTCAACGCAATAAGCCATCTCCGCTGACATATCTTTTGGTTACGACCAAACAATAGCTAACAAAATTGTAGTTATGTGCATTGATTATAGAGGTATAGGCAAACGTACCTTTGCGATATTCATTTAATATACGTTGGTACGATATTGCTAAATATGGGTTGTGATTAAAGACACTCTAATTAGGTCACTTCCTTCATTTTTGCCATTAATATCTTTCTATTGAATGCAGATTAACAAACGCAATTAGCTTATTAAACGGCAGCTTAGGTCTGTCTTTTTTATCTGTGGTCAAGCATATATTTGAATTTCAGAATCTAGTCTGAATACTATAAAGGTAAATTTAAATTGGCTTCCAGTTCAACTTCCGTTAACAAGTCACTATTAGCTCTTGGATTAGGTTCTTTCGCTATTGGGACTACCGAGTTTGCTCCGATGGGGTTACTGCCAAATATCGCAGAAGGTTTATCTGTTTCTATTCCTGATGCAGGGATGATAGTGACAGCCTATGCCATTGGCGTAATGATCGGTGCGCCTATTATCACCTTACTGTTAAGCAGGCTAAGCAAGCGAACTGCCTTATTAGGACTGATGGGAGTTTTTATTGTTGGTAACATTGCTTCTGCAATCGCCCCAAACTTTTTCTCTCTTATTGCAGGCCGAGTGATTACCAGTTTGTGTCAAGGCGCGTTTTTTGGTTTTGGCGCAGTGGTTGCGACTAGTGTTGTACCTAAAGAAAAGCAAGGTAGCGCAATTGCGACCATGTTTATGGGATTAAGCATTGCTAATATTATTGGCGTTCCAGCTATTGCATACATTGGTCAGCAGGCTGAGTGGAGAGTCGCGTTCTGGGGGATTACTCTTCTTGGGATATTTACATTTTTAAGCCTATTCAAAAATTTGCCTCGCGATGAAAAACAACAAACCGTCAACCTTTACTCGGAAGTTAAGTCAGTTCTGAACACTGATATGCTGGTAGCAATGATTTACACCGTGCTGTTTGCTGGAGCATTCTTTTCTCTCTACACATACATAGCGCCATTTTTAAAAGACAAAGCAGATGCTTCAAGCAATTACATCACCATGGCTTTGGTGATCATTGGTTTAGGTCTGACCCTCGGCAATTATTTAGGTGGCAAGTTAAGTGATTGGTCACTGGATGGCTCAACAATCATTGGTTTTACGTTATTAATGAGCTCTCTTATTTTAATGCCGAGTCTCGCGGTTAACCCCTTAATTGCTGTTATTGGCATGTTTGTGTGGGCAGTGGCTGCTTTTGTTATTGTCCCTCCTTTGCAAATAAGAGCGATGAACGCGGCATCAGGCGCGCCAAGTTTAGCTGCATCTATCAATATTGCTGGTTTTAACTTAGGAAACGCTTTAGGTGCAGGGGTTGGCAGTGGTGTCCTGAAAGCAGATTTAGGCTATTCATATGTCTCTTATGCTGGTGGACTAATGGCCAGTATTGCTTTGCTTCTTTTCATTATATTGAGAGCGCGCAGATCTACACATAATAAGCAGATATTAAATGCTAACTCGTAACTCATGTTGGTCATATCTATAGCTCATATCCTTACGGCTTAAATAGACATTAAATGTCCGTCTGCGAACTTTTAGATACTTGTCATGCAATACAAGCAATAGCCATCACTCAGAAAATTATGGATTCAGCACCACTCAAAAACGTTGAAATATTAATAGCATATCGCAAGCTAAGCATTCGTCGATAGCATTGGAATTATAAAAAAAAGATTAATCTCCGAGGAAAACATTATATGAAAACTTTAGTCATTGTTTCTCACCCATATCCGGAACAATCAAACGTTATTAAATCTCTGGAGCAAGTCGGCCATGACATGGCTGGTATCACAGTAAGAAATCTAGAGTCGCTCTATGGTAACAATACCAGCGCCATTGATGTCGCATCAGAGCAAGCGGCTTACGCCGGAATGGATAGAGTGGTGTTCATGTTTCCAATTCATTGGTTCAACCTTACTCCTATGCTGAAAGCGTATTTAAATGAGGTATGGAGTTATGGATGGGCATTTGGTCCGGAAGGTGATGCACTTAAGGGCAAAGAAATGCGTCTGATTGTGACTGCAGGCGCAAGTGAACATACTTACTCTCATTCTGGGCTGGTTCAAAGTACGATTGCGGAGATAACTTCACCGATGAAAGCGAGTGCTCTCTATGTAGGGATGAGCTTTGCAGAACCGTTAGCGTTTTATGATGTTATGGACGTTTCAGAAGGAAAAATTGAAGAGTTTAAGGCTGAGGTTGCTGAGTGCCTTGCATGTAAGTCCTTTTAGTCCCTCTGATGATGAGTATGGACATGTAGATTTATGTGTGTGATAGGGACGATTTTTGCCTATAAAGATGAATGTCCGTAGAAATAGGCAAAAATGTCATCCGATCGTTGTACATGCAAATTATCTGGTCGTGGATAATATTCCCTCGAGACTTGATTGACGATATCACAAACGCCTCAGGCTAGCTTATAAGGTCATACCATGAATTTGCTATGACCTTAGAGTAGGAGAATGGTTTTAATTTGCTCAGTTGTTACGGTTTGCCGATTGTTCAATACCGTCAATAATTTCGTGCAGCCTTACCGCGTCCTGGAATGTTGGAGCAGTTTCTGTACCGTGTTGGATATCGTCATATAAACGATCGTATATAACCGCTATATTTCGAGCACCAGCAAATTCTGGCAAGCCTTCGTAATGTGAGTTATCCGGCATCAGTAGCTCTAGTTGTTTATTCTCATCTTTGGCACCTTTAACGGTTAGTTGGATCATTTGTGCATGTCCCAAATCCCCAGTGACTTGGATATCACCTTCAGTGCCGTTAATTTCCCATAATAAGTTGGTTCCTCGTGACACTCCGCCGCGGTAGTGAACAGAAATGGCGGCACCGCTCTCCAGCGTACCCTGAGCCATGATTTGATCCGGTGTAGATTTAGGTCGGATTTCATTTGCATCAGATACATTGACCGTCTTAAAATTACTCACAAACTGAGCGTCTAACTTTGCAAAATCCCCCAGAACATCTTTTACTGCTGCCAATGTATGTGCCAGTGGAATAGATTGCATCGTTGCACCATTTTTATCTTCGAACAGATAGTAATATTCTTCAATAGTATCTGCTGCCCAGTTTCCTCCAGAACCGATAATGGTGGAAGAGAGCACTTTACCTACGTATCCGTCTTTAATTAATTGGGCGAGATGTTCAACCTCTAGAGCAGTGCGCGCTTGAGTTCCTGCTACCGCAACAACACCTTTAGATTTGGCAAGTGAGGTAAGCTGACGCGCTTCTTCAAGTCCATTTCCTAATGGCCATTCACAATAAACATGCTTGCCAGCATTTAATGCCGCAGAGACTAACTCAAAGTGAAAAGGGACTTTAACTGTGACTACGACCAGATCAACTTCATCTGATTGAACGAGTTCTTGGGCGGAAGCAAAGGCATGAGGCAGGTTTAACGCTTTCGCAGTGCGTTGTGAGCTTTCTAGACTGCTATTGGCAACAGCAACAACGCGATATTTGCCTCCAAGAGATTGCAGTGCTGGCAAATGCGCCATTGCAGCCCAGTGACTGTCTGGGTTTAGACCGATGAAGCCTACTCGGATTGTCGAGTTTGTCATGATAGATTCCTTTTAAGTCTATTAAGAAGGCAGTAAAAATAATTCTGTGTTGTAGTATTTAATTTACTCCATCTTTTAAACGCTTTTCTCTCCTGATAATCTCAATAGTATGCCTAATCCTATCAACGACTGGTTATGGGAGACTAACGGCTAAATGAATGTGAGGTCAGAGTATGGACAGATTAGTTATAAATCTAAGAGATAAAATTCAACAACATATTTCGCTTGGAGAAAGTGCCGAATTTTATCCGGGTTATAGCGTTTTCGCTGCGACTGGCACGAACTGCCCGGTAACGGTGTTATACAAACCGATGCTTTGTTTAGTTTTACAAGGTTCTAAAGAAGTGAGTGTTGGTGACCAGGTATTTACGTATAAGCCCGGAGACTATTTCATTAACTCTGTAGAACTTCCCATCTCAACCAGAATTATTGAATCGAGTCTAAGCCAACCATATATATCAATAAGCATAAATCTTGACCCGGATAAGCTTGCTCAGATCATTACTGAGACTAAGGTTAGTAACCTCAAAGGGAGTAGTGATGAGTGTTTCTTACTCTCTTGCGCAGACGAAAATTTACTTGAACCGTTATCACGCATGCTTGATCTATTCAAAAATCCAGATGATGTAATGTTTCTCGCTCCTATGGTAGACAGGGAAATTTTGTATCGACTTTTACGGGGTGAACATAGCGCTATCTTGCGCCAGATATCTGGAAATGATTTTAGAGTGAATAAAGTCCGAGAAGTCATTAATTGGGTAAAAGACCACTTTAATGAATCAATGACGATAAAAGATCTTATGGAGCAGGCTGGGATGAGTCAGGCTTCATTACACCGTCACTTTCGTTCTGCTACGGGCATGACACCTTTACAGTATCAGAAGACGCTGCGGTTACAAGAAGCCAGAAAACTGTTGGTTGAAGGAAAAGAGGTGAGTGAAACCGCCTACGAAGTCGGATATGAAAGCCCTTCCCAGTTTAGTCGAGAGTACACGCGCATGTTCGGTAGAGCACCATCATTAGATGCAAAGCGATTAAATGATTTAGGTGCGAGTGTTCATGACATCAGCCATGCACCTTGGTAAGCCGCTAAGTCAAACTCAAGGTCTGGTGCATCAGTAAACACTCAATTAGATTCTTTCACCAGTCTGTTTAGTTAGCCTTAGCGGATGGGAGCTTGAAATAGGAGAGCGGGTAAATCTTGCTCTGTAAATCGGTTTATGGCAGAACTTTGCGCGCAGCAACACGGCTAAATTAACGTAAAGAACTTCTGAAGGATTTATTTTACGTTGTCTCATAGCCGCTCATACGATGTAAATGAAAGTGAGACAGTCAATGAAACAAATATTATTTGCTGAGATTTCGAGCGCAAATAACATGTAGTCTAAGGTGGAAAGTGCTGTAGGAATCTGCTTACGTAATCATATTTAATTTTTTAAAAACAAATAGATACTACACCTTTGGTCAAGGTTGTAAATTTGACTTTTAAGCTGTTCAGATTAGTCTGACTTCCCAATCAGAGGAAGTCTTTATGTCACGCATTCTAAGAAAATTAATGCTGTTAATCGTTACGTTTATTAGCGTCGCGGTTTCTTTTAATGCATCTGCAATTGAACACCAAAAAGACACTATCGTAGTGGGTGTGATTACACAAGGTGGTTCGACAGACTCATTATTAGACGGTATTGGTCCTTTTTATGGTATCAACCTCGATTATTTAGACAACATTGCAAAAGTACTCAACCTAAAGCTAGCACTTCGCGCCTACGACCGTATCCCCCCAATGTTGCAGGATGTAGAAAATGGTGTAATTGATGGTGCGGTAGGTTTTAGCAAAACAAATGATAGAGAAAAGCGTTTTCTCTTTTCCCAGCCGTTCTTTTCCAGCACGATTGCCGTTTGGTACAGCGATGCCCAACAGAAGCAACGAGATCGCAAAGACATCAAATGGGTGTGCGTTGAAGGTAGCTCTTACTGTGACAATCTAATTGCTCGTGGTTTTCACAACGTTAATTTTGTCAAAACTCGGCTGGAAGCTTTTGATGAAGTGCGTAGCGGTCGTGCCAATGCACTGATTTCGACATATGTTGTGATCAACCAGTATTTGGATGAACACAATATTGTAAAAGGCGAGGTAGACGTTCCTGACTGGCTAAACCAAGAGCAGGTCAGTTTCATAACCTCATTCGGTAATCAAAATCTGATTGATAGAATTGATAAGATTCTGAGTTGGGAAAAAAGCGGCAAAAATATTCGCTCAGTCGCATCCCAAAATCCATACCATATTAACGACAAGATGTTGGTGGCGTACCGCCGCAATATCGGATCTGACCACAAAATCACCTACAGTAGTAGTGAAGAAGCATACCCGTTCTTATTTAAGAATGAACAATCCGGTCAACTAGACGGCTTTCTTCCTGACTTCATTGAGTTACTTCAGTCTCGCACTGGCTTGGCATTCGAGTATGTTAAGCCTAACGCTATCTTAAGCAGTGGCCTGACATCGTTTAATTCTGACCTCGTGCCAGTTGCGTTTGTGGACGAAATGCCAGTCTCCGACTGGCTAGTAACCAAACCTTTTATGCGCAACAATTTTGTCTCTATTCGAGCGGAGGAGCGTAACGTTGACGTAACTGAAAACTCAAAACTGGGCATTCTGATCAGTCTAAAAAAACAGGGTCTGGTACATCTGGACTCTTGGAAACATGATCGTTTCACTCGTTACGATGACGTAAAACAGTTACTGCTGGACCTGAAATCAGGCAAATTAGATATCGCTTACCTCCCTGATGACATTGTTCAGAGTTTGATTGCACAGGATCAAGTGGATGGTTTTGTTGTTAACGAGCACGATGTACTGACATTCTCTATCGCCTTTGCCGTAGCAAACCACAATACACAGCTTAAAAACCTGCTCGATAGCGTTATTAACACAATTGACTCGAATGAGATCGAAAAGCTACTTCGCTCGCATAGAAACTTTAACCTCGTGTATGGCTATGACAATGAACACATGGCAAAAGTCTTTTTGTTTGCGACTGTCGCCTTTGTTGTGTTGATAATTGTGGCTTATCTGGTATTGGAGCACTTGAGATTAAAGGTGAAACTGGCTGAGATCAATGCGAACAATGAAGAAAAAGAAAAGCAATGGTTGGTCGATATCATTCAGGAAATCAATAGTTTGGTGTTTATTCATGATGAAAATAACCAACTGGAGATGAGTAACTGCGCGCGCTACAAAAATCAGCAATGCAAGGAGTGCTGTCTTAAAAACTGTGTTACTGGAATAGGCCTTGTTGATAACGAAAATGAATTAGCCAAGGTCATCGGTGGTGGGCGGATCATGGAGGAAGTGGCGTCATCTGGCTGTAACTTAGGCATCAATCATGTTTACCGCGAGCGAAAAGCTATTTCGTCGCCTAGCGGTAACAAAAAGTTTGTATTGACGATAATTCAAGACATTACACAACAAAAACAACGTGAACAAGCGCTTATGGATGCGCAAGAAAAGGCTCAAACCGCAGTACGTGCTCGTGAGAATTTTTTGGCAACCATGAGTCACGAGTTAAGAACACCACTCGCAGCAGCACATGGTCTTCTCGATCTGCTTGAACGCCAGATTGACAATGAATCGAACCGATCTTTGATTGCTCAAGCGATGCGTTCACTCAATCACTTAAATGTTCTTGTTGATGAAGTTCTGGATTATTCAAAGCTTGAGTCAGGGCAGCTAACTGTAGTTCCGGTGAAAACAGATTTACTTTCAACACTGTGTGATGTGTTCCGTAGCTTTGAGCCTAAAGCCTTAGATAAAGGATTGGTCTACAAGGTGACGATTAAACCTTTTAGTCACCGACTTGTGGAAATCGATTCGTTAAGGTTAATCCAGATCATTACGAATTTACTGTCGAATGCCGTCAAGTTTACGTTAGAAGGGGAAATCGGCATCAGTGCAATGGTGCACGATAGTAAGTTGGTTTTAAAAGTAACAGATACTGGTATCGGGATGACAGAAAGCCAACTAGCTGGTGTCTTGAATCCGTTTGTCCAGGCTGATGACACTATCACTCGTAAGTTCGGCGGTACAGGTTTGGGGCTAAGTATTGTCGATCGTCTGATTCAATGCATGGGTGGTGAACTTTCTATTGAATCACAATATGGATTAGGCACCTCAATTGTCGTGAAATTGCCTGTGACGGTATGTCAGCTTAACAGCGAACACTACCCACAGTGGACCTACAGTAGTGAGCTTCCGTTGAATGTACGTCAGTGGTGCGAATTGTGGCAGATGCAGCCTCTAGTTGATGAGTCAACGGAATTTGCGAATCTGACACCTGTGCTTGATTTGGAAGGGTGTTGTAAAGGTGTACAGTTCAGTCAGGACGGAATGCCGCCAGTTTGTCTTGCGCAGCGTGAAATGCATTACCCAGATGCCCTGCAAAGTTTGTTTGACCTGTGCCATCAAGATGTTACGCCTGCTGAGTTGCACCAAGATGAAGTGTATTGGGCGAAGGGAACCGTTTTAATCGCAGAAGACAATCCTATAAACCAGAGCATCATTGCTATGCAGATGCATGAACTTGGCCTCGAAGCGGTTATCGTCAATAACGGTCGTGAGGCATGGGACTACATTCAGCAAAACGATCAGGTTATCGCTCTTCTTACCGATTTTCATATGCCAGAGATGGATGGGTATGAGCTCGTCAAACGTGTGAAGTCTTGCTCCAAATATGCTGTTTTACCGGTGATTGGCGTAACGGCAGAAGATTCCAGACTGGCAAGTGAGAAAGCTAAAGCGAGTGGGATGGATGATGTACTTTTTAAACCTTACGACTTAAGTAGATTGAAATCCGTACTGTTGCCGTTCATCGGACAGAAAGATAAATCTTCATCTCCAGTTTGGCTAGAGAAGTTTACCTCACAGGATGCCAAAGAGATCGCTCAGGTTTTCAGCCAGTCAATGGCGGCAGATGTTACCAAGTTGAAGAATGCTTCAACTGATAAAGATAAAAAACGCGTGATTCACGGAATTAAGGGTGCGGTAGGAGCCATCGGTATTTCGATGTTGACAAATCTCTGCATAGAAGCAGAGAAGGTCACTGCTGAGGACCTTGATAATTATGCGACAGAGTTGATTTTACACATCGAAAAGGAGATCGAAGATATAGAGAGTTGGGCAGAAATAAATGAACAGACAGTTTAATGCGATGGTGATCGATGATCATCCTCTTCAGACAACATTGCTAGCGCATGCTTTGCGCAGACATGGTGCGAATGTTACCCCTTTTAACTGTGTTGATGAAGCGATTTCGTACGCGCAAACCGCGCATTTTGACGTGATATTTTGTGACATCATGATGCCTGGAAGAGATGGGGTCGACATGATGGAGTTGCTTAATCATATTCATTACCAGGGTAAGGTAGTCATAGTCAGTGCGATGGATCTTACGATCATCTCTGCGGTAAAAGCCATGTGCAGTGAATTCAGTTTCGAAGTGGTAGGGAAACTGCAGAAGCCTTACGACCAACTTGAGGTGGCTGACATCATTCGTAAGATGCAGCAAGAGACTGCAAAGAAAGCGACGTTTTCCCGACCGATTGATGTCGAAGATCATGAGTTCATCTCAGCGTTAAGTGAAGGGCGTATAAAAAACTATTATCAGCCACTGGTCAGTACAAAAAGTGGTGAAGTATTAGGTTATGAGGCACTGGCGCGCTGGATTCATCCGATTCACGGTGTGCTGTCGCCTTATCATTTTTTATCCATTGTCGAGCGCTGTCGCCTGTCTTCTGATCTGTTTAATGCTGTATTCAGTAATGTTATCTACGATATTAAAAATCGCGGTTTCACTAAGAAAGTTTCGGTCAATGTTGATCACGCAAATCTGGGAGATGGTCTTTTTGCTCACCGTTTTCTTACGCGATGTCATGAGCATGGCATTGAACCAGAACAAATCACGATCGAAATTACTGAGCGGGATACATACCAAGCCTGTTCTTCGATTTATAAGAACTTACTCAAGCTTCGTATGAACGGTGTCACTGTATCGATTGATGATTTTGGAACAGGTTCATCGACTTTTGAGAAATTAGCGCAATTGCCTTTTAACGAGCTAAAAATCGATCGTTCATTTGTTCATGGCATCGAAAGCGATCCGAAAAAAAGAAATATCGTGAGTGCAATACGTGCATTAGCTAAAAGTTTGAATATTCATGTTGTCGCTGAAGGGGTGGAAGACGAGGCCACTCTGAAAGTTATGCGTGAGTACGGAATCGAGCTTTGCCAAGGTTTCTATATCAACAAACCAATGCCTTTAGAAGCAATAACCATACTGAGTTAAAATATGAATAAATTGAATTGTTTAATCTTCGACGATCACCCTCTTGTTTGTGTTGCTATTAAATACTTGCTGGAAGAATTGGGCGTGGCAAACGAAGTGGTAACCGCAACTTCTTCAAAATCTGCGCTGACAGCAATAAAAGAAGACGATATCGAACTACTCATTTTAGATGTCAATTTATCCGACTGTGATGGCTTTGATTTCTATAAACGAATTAAATCACATGGATACGCAGGAAAAGTTATCTTTTTTTCTGCAGAAACGAGTCAAATGTACAGTCAGATGGCATTTCGTTCGGGCGCTGACGGATACGTTTGTAAGTCAGAAAATCACGAAATACTCAAAGATGCTATCGAGGCGGTATCAAAAGGTTACTCTTTCTTTAAATTCAGGCAAGTTTCAAGCGAAGCCAGAGATCTTCCACAGTTATCGAGCAGAGAAAGTTCCGTTATGAAGTACTTGCTGCAGGGAAAATCAAATCGCGATATTGCTGAGGTATTATCGATCAGCGACAAAACCGTCAGTACCTATAAGCGACGCGTTCTTGATAAATTTAATGTTAACAACATCGTTGAATTGACAAGAGTCGCAGGAGATATAAAGGACGCGGTATGAGCGTGAATCTAAGAAATCTCTCTTTGTCGTTATTTATTGCAACAACACTTTATGTAACCTCAGTGGTTGCGATTGGTGCATTGCTTTTCTCTTATGAAACAAAGCAGTTCCACTCCTATGTAGAAGGGGTGTCAAAAGTAAAGCAGCAGGTTATTCTGCTGGGGTTACTCACGGAGTCGCAACTCAAGCAATATGAAGGGGCGACGATAGAAGAGGTTGAATCAAAGACAGATTATAGTTTTCAGGACGCGATTTATTCACTCAACCCCGATGAGAAACTAAACTACGTAGAAACTGTCGCCCGTAAAGTATTCCACCAAGCAGAAGAGTATTTGTCGAACGTATACAAGGAGTATTCTTCCATACTTTATTTTCGCTCCTATACAGGCAATAAGCTCATATTGGAGCGACCAGAAGATGGCCTGGAAAACAATAAAAGTGTGTTTGACCTGGAAGTATGCAAAGTATCCATCTCTTGCGTATTGACCGCTTGGAAAGGGCAATTATCGGACAGAGTCTTATTCTCTAAGCCTTTTAAAAGCAGTGTGACTAATGAATTCGCTATCAGTATCATGAGTCCTATCTATTACAACGATGAGTTAGTGGGTGAGTTTTCCACACAGATGAATCTGACTGTGTTATACAAAGAAGGTAAAGCGGTAGATTCCGTCATTGACAATGGTAACAAACAACTCATCATTTACTTCCCTGATTATCCCTGGCGTCAGTTCGCCTATACCCAGTCTTTTATGGCAGACAACAATAACTTAATTGTGTATCAGTACCCGTTTAGCAAAGTGTTGGTGGATTATAGTTATCTGTTTTTTATCTTTTTTATTGTTAGCCTGTCCTACTTATCTAAGGCCCATGAGTCGAAAGAGAACCAAACACGGTTAAAAGTTGCACTGAATGAGTCGACAACAGATGAGTTAACCGGACTATCGAATCGTAAACTGTTTAAGGATGATTCCTTTCATAATCGTTTGACTGAAGGGCCTTACACGGTCATAGCGATAGATGGCAACCGGATCAAGAGAATTAATGATCGATATGGGCATCACGTGGGTGATGACGCCATTGCCATTATTGCCGAATCAATGCAGAAGGTGTTCCGAAATAGTGATTACCTTGTCAGAACCGGAGGGGATGAGTTTTTGGCCATCTTACCTGGTTGTAGCCTAAGTAAGGCCTCCTTGTTGGCTAATAAACTACAGGAAGTCGTAAAGGATAACCGCTTAAAAACGCTTGATATTGAAATTAGTGTGAGTACTGGCTTAGCAACAAATACGCAGTATGAAACTCTTGAAGAGGTCATCATCAGAGCCGATGAAGAGTTGTATGAAATGAAAAAAAGGCGAGATTGAGACATTAAGTCAAGCATATTGAAAACGTTCACTGCAGTGCTGTTAATTTCGATATCCACATAACTATCTGATAAATTTGACCTAACGGTAACTTTAGTCTTTTATATTAGGGCAGCCACTTATTTTCATAGGTGGCTGCCTTACTTTTCTGCGAAAGAATATTGGACGTAAGTGGTGCCTCATTTTGAATAAAGAACTCGACCTGAATTTATTAAAAATACTGGTGTTGTTAGAAAAACATCGTCAGCTAAAGCCTGTTGCAAGAGCACTAGGGAAAAGTGAAGCTTCGATCAGTAAATACCTTGCTCGATTGCGGCTTCAGCTTAACGATGAGCTTTTTATTCGCCATCCGCACCATTTGGAACCAACAGACTTCCTGAAACGACAATTGCCTGAAATCGCTGAATCACTGGATCAGTTAGAAAGATGCTTGGTCCGTTCTGAATTTCGACCAGAAAATTACGATAAAGAGATTACAATTTCCTTACCGCAAGTTGCTCAGTATTCATTTGGCCACCATCTGGCTAAAGAACTCATGGCGCTGTTTCCCAAAGCGCATATTACGATGATGACCAACAATGATCATACCGTTGAAGATATATTACTCGGCAAAGTAGATGTGCAATTGCATTACTTTAATGATGAGTTGCCGAAATCCATTTATCAGCACTTTATTGGTTATGCACCAGTTGTCGTGGTGGTGCCAGAAGAGTTGGATGTTACTACAGTGGAGCAAGCGACACAGTTACCTTTTGTCATGCTAGGGATGCTAGGGTGGAAAGACAAGGATCCCATTATCCAGCGAGTCATGGTAGATAAGGGTATACCTATCAATCGCGTTGCCACGTTTGATAATGTGAGTACCGTTTTGAAATTAGTAAAAGAGATGGGAGCTGCAACGGTTCTTCACGAGTTCCAATCCCCCATAGACGGGTATCGTTTTATACGCGTGCCTGAATCGTATTTTCCGCATGGGCGGCCAAAGGTAGTTTTACAGATGAAGCAGAGTCACCGTTACGATGCAGTGCACCAACTGTTAGCTGGTGCAATTGCTAAATATATGCCGATTCAACCGTAAACCTGAACTTGCTCTGATTTCGGAAGCGTATGCAGTAATTCGATAAGCGACGTCGCATGGTACTTTTTCAAAATTCTTGTTTTATAAGTACTGATGGTTTTCGCACTTAAAGAGAGCTGTTCAGAGATACGTTTGTTCGAGTAGCCCTGTGCGAGATAGTGGAATACCATCGCTTCTCTTTTCGACAAGGCGATATTGTTGGACGATGGTGTGTGGCGTAGTTTAAACATCGAATAGCCACGCGAAACACTGACAATAGCATCCATAATGGTTTGCTTAGCTTCATTTTTGTTCAAAAATCCATCCGCTCCAAGGTCATATGCGGCTTTAGAAAGGCTCGAATAGTCTTTTGAAGAAATGAAAAGGATTTTACCCTGGAAGCCAGTAGCCAAAATGTTTTTGGCTAGACGCATACCGTCGCGGTCACCAATCACGACATCTAATATAATTAAATCAATCCGTTGATTTCGAACTAAATCCATCACTTCTGAACTATTTGTTGACTGTTTTACGTCAGCATTGTCCATGACACTTTTTACCAGAGAAGCAAGGGCTTCGCTGTAAAGTGGTTGTGCATCAATAATAAGAACGTTTTTCACACTGGACCTCATTTAATTTTTTAACTTAATTGTCTGTCCGGATACAAATTCGTCGGATTGATTAGGATTGTAGGAAAAATCTGGTTCAAGTGAAGGAAAATGACATTTTCAAAAAATGAAATTCACCTCTATAAAGGGGGCTTAATATTGAAAATAATCACGTTGTTGAAACGCGATCGACAAAGAAGGAAAAGGCCATTAAATGTCTATTAATGGCCTGATTTAAATTGTTTTCAATAGCGCTGTGAGAGTTTGTTGTCGCTAAGCGAGAGTGGTTACCGCCTGAGTGCTCTGACCATTTTGCACATGCTCGCGTAGCTTGTACTTCGCATACAATTGTTTTCTTATCACATCGACTCTGGCCTTTGCCTCAAGTAAGCGTAATTCTAATTTTTTCAACATATGGATCTGACTACGACGAATACTTGGGTGTTGCAATTCAGAAATCGAAGCGCGCGCTCTTGGTAAAATCAGTTCCATCTCATTTAATAATGAGCAACGCTCAAGCAGCATACAAAGGTGGTAAAGGTCGTAGAAGTGCGTTAAATCTTTTGCATACAATACCTGCTTGACGTTGGATTTTGCCGTGCTGAGATCTCCCCTAATGAGAGCAATGTGTGCAGAAAGTAAAATAGAATGCGTGTTTAACTGGCTGTCATTTTCTATATCACTGATTAACGGGTTCAGCCCCGACAATAAGCTGTTGAAACAGACGCTCAGTGGGTTATCCAGAGCACGATACAGATAACATCGCGTAAAGTTGAGTTTTGTATAAATGTCATTTCTGAACGTGTGAAGATTCTTTTCGTAATAACGCTGAATGTAAGTGACAGCATCGTCGTATGACTCGTTCGCCAACGACAAGTTGGTGATCACCAATTCGCGCTCAGCACCGGAATCAAGCAACATGATGGATTGTTTTAAGTGTTTAAGGGCGGTTGGGAAATCATCATTTTCAACGGCTATTTTTGACATCTCGTCGTGATAAGAGGGGTTGCCCTGTTTGTTGTGAACGGTATCCAGCACCTGACGTGCCTGATCCAGCTTTTCGCTTTTTATCAAAGTATTGGCAAGAGCAACCTTCATCCAGTCTAGACCGAATTCGTTATTGAGTTGTTCATATTCTATAAGCGCGCGATCAAATTGTTTGTTGTTCACCATGGCAGTTGCACGCCATTTTCGAATGTAAACGTCATATTCTGGGTGAGCGGGAAGTAAGGCGTTACTGGCTTCAATCGTTCCTGCAAAATCGAAGGCCTGAAGTTTTTCAAAAATGGGTAAAAGAGTATTTCTTCTCTTCATCACTGCTGATAAACGATCACAAAAGCTTTTATCGTTTATTGGTTTTAATAAGTAGTCATCAGCTTCACTGTCGGCGATGGTTCTGACAACTTTTGGATTATCTTCGCTGGTGAGAAACACAAATGTGGTATGCGCAGGCAGCGTTCTTGTATGTTTTAATTCTTCCAGTAGCTGGGAACCATTGATAGGTGCCTCAAAGTTGTAATCACTGATGATGAGATCAAAATCCATTTGCTGACACAAATTGATAACCTCACAAGGGGTATGAGCACAGTAAATGTCATTCTTCCCTGATTGACTAAGAATAGATGTGATGCAACTCGTAATGATTTTCGAGTCATCGGCGATCAGAATCTTACACGTATCAAGATTAAGAGACATAAGCGCTATCCTCTAGGAGTCAAACGTAATTAATGAGATGAACATATTGGAATATCTGACAATGCTAGTAACAATACAGCTTCGTCGATGTTGGCTTCTTGATGCTTTGAAGCTTCCAGTCCTGAACATCTGTGATACTTTGCTGAATCTCTTTCACCAGAATGGACAAAGCATTTGGATAGTCAGGTGACTCCAACTTGCCAAGCGCTTCGGCCGTTCTCGCAATTTGACTAATTTTTTTTAAACCTATTTGTATAGTGCCACCTTTTATCTTGTGGACTACGGTTAAAGTCGAAGCTATCCCTATGGGGGAGACTTCCAATAACTCTTGCAGCAAAGAGAGATCCTGCCCCATGGTTTCGATGTACACGTTTGCCATATCAACTCGCCTATCTTTAGGAAAATTGAGTAACCACCGGGTATTTAAGGAAGGGTTAGAAGTCATATAATTTGAGGTCATCAGGTGTTAGAAAACAGACCTGATCGTGTACAATTTGACCAGTCAGGTCAAGGGTGCCGGCGTTTGCTTATTTTTCTTAATACATTGAAATAATTAATTTATTTCCATTGTCGGAAGATTCCTACTTAAACTTGGGAAGTCATGAACAACGGCAGTCTTGCTCTTACAATGTATAAAAGAAGATGTATAAAAGGGCAGCGAAGTTATCCAAGCACCTTTACGTAAGCACTTATATACGTTGTATTTTAATCGACTTTAATGAATGCTACATACGTTAAGCTTGCCAAACACCGTTAAGTACGTGGCTAGCTTCTGTTGTCCCGTTAAATATAAGAATGATCTCGATGGAATTCGACACAATAAACCCGGTAGCAATAGGACTCATTTTCTTGGGTTCCTATGTTCAAACGGCAATTGGCTTTGGCTTGGCGATTGTTGCTGCACCTCTACTGATTATCTGGTCTCCAGAGTATGTACCTGCACCTATCTGTTTGGTTGCACTGTTTATTTCATTGATGAATGTGATGAAGCATCGTAGCAGTGTTGAAATAGGCGGTTTAAAAATGGCGTTGATCGGCCGTATTCCAGGTTCTATTGCTGGTGGAGTTATGCTGTTCTTTGTATCTACGGAAGCACTCACATTATGGATTGGTGCGCTGGTGCTGTTTGCCGTTCTGGTGAGTGTGCTGCCATTTCGAATTGAGCCTACACCGCAGCGCATGACGTTAGCTGGTTTCTTTTCTGGGTTGTTTGGCACCAGTTCGGCGATTGGAGGGCCGCCAATGGCATTGTTGTTACAACATCAAGAAGCCAATCAGTTACGCGGTAACCTATCAGCTTTCTTTGTCTTTAGTTCGATCATTTCGCTTATCGTCCAGATTCCTGCAGGCTTTTTTACACTACACCATCTGATTCTTACGCTTCCACTGTTACCTGCTGCTGCACTTGGTTACTGGTTGGCAATGAAAACGACTCAGTCTCTGCCGAAAGAAAAAATCCGTGCTGGTGCGCTTTTGTTGTGTTTTGTCAGCGGTTTTACTGCGATCGTTCAAGGATTAACTCACTAGGTTTTGCGCGCAGCATAGAAATGTAACTTGAGTATACTTAGGTTACATTTTGTCAGGTTCATAAAAAGGAACAGATATGATCACCGCTCTTTATGCCAGTGTTTTAGCTGTACTGCTTGTCTGGTTGGCTATCCAAGTCATCAAGCAAAGACGAGTCAATAAGGTTGCCTATGCCGATGGTGGGGTAGAAGCGCTTCAAATAGTGCGCACTGCGCAAGGTAATGCCAGTGAATATATCCCAATTACTCTGATTCTAATGGCGTTATTGGAGTTCAATGGTGCAAAACCGGTGTGGATTCACCTGACTGGTGTCATATTTGTTATTGGACGAATGATTCACGCCAGAGGCATTCTTAAACAGAGTTTTAAAGGGCGCGTGAAGGGGATGCAATTGACTTTTCTTATTATTACCGCGCTAGTGGTTCTGAATTTGATTTACCTTCCGTATGACAAGCTCTGGTAAGTAACTCAACATTGCCTCCTGATTTGTTTTTAACAATCTTAACGATAGTATGGTTTCTGTTTGCTAAATGCTAAGTTTGCTTTGCAAATTGCAACAAAATGCTTAAGCAAATTATCGCTATTGATGTCGATTCAATAAACTTGGTTGAATATCAGGCACATGTTGCATGAGCAATAACTGGCATAGATAGTGCTATGTATAAAGTGACCCTTTTTAAGCCGAGGGTCACCTAGCCAACTGACGTTGTTAGTGAACCCAATTGTTCACATATACATACCGCCAATCACAGCATTGTGGTTGGCATTTTTTTGCCTGTCATTCAGTGGCTGCGAGTTTTGTCGTTATCTCATTTACGATGCGCTTCGGCTTAAAAAGGGCAATCGCAGGTGTCGGCCAAACGCGTTAATCAGTGCGCCAGTCACTATTAAACCACCACCAATATAAGTCCAGACCGAAGGCAGTTCATTGAAGATCACAATACCAATGAGTCCTGAGAAGATAATCTGAATATAAGAGTACGCTGACGCTTTGCCCGCTTCCTGAGTTTGCATCGCTTTGGTCATTCCCAACTGACCGATTTGTGTAAAGATACCAATCAATACCAGCATGACGGTCAGGTAAAGGTCTGGCATAACGAAGTTATCACCCATTAATAAAATGGATGTAGGTAGAGCGACCAATGGGAAGTAAAAAATAATAACGGAACTGTCTTCTGTCTGACTGAGTTTTCTTACGATCACGTAAGCGACAGAACTGCACAGCGCACCCGTAATAGCAGCAGCAACACTCAGCGTTGGCAGTACGTTCTCTGCTGAGGCTCCGGATTCAGGACGTATCATGACATACACGCCGAGTAGACATAAGGCGATACAAATGAATGTCGAAGATTGAATGCGCTCTTTTAAGAAAAACACTGCGAGTAAGGCCGTAAAAGCGGGGTGAATATATTGGAAGATAGTCGCCTCTGCCAAAGGTAATGTCGTTACTGAATAGTAAACACATATCAGTGCTACCGTGCCGACTGCACCGCGTGTGAGTAACAAGCGTTTATTATTTCCCCAGATTGAAATACGCTTACGTTTGACGTCTAAGTAGCTGATTATCAGAGAAACCAGTGCCCTTGCTGCCACGATCTCAAAGACCGGAAGACCGTATTGGCCGACATGTTTCACTGTCGCAGACATTAAGGCGAAACCAAAGGCAGAAAGAACCATAAAGCGCACACCAATGGGAATCATGGTGCTTGATGAATTAGACATGCGAGTGCTCATTTGTTGCGTGAGGTCTCACTTTAACATACTAAATGATCAAAATAATCTACTAGATAAAAACATATCCGCCGATAAAATAAGAATGTATTTACATAATCAATTAAGCATTCATCACCGATAAATGTGTTTACTGACTTTTGAGCAGTACGACAACAAAATATGAACATAGCGCTGAAGGTATAGCCATGATTCCAATACAAGCTTCCCATGTATCAGGCGTAGTCATCTCAGAAATCGACGGCATTCAGAAAATGTTGTTATTAAAACGTGTCAAAGGTGGTTACTGGTGTCACGTCGCTGGCGGTGTCGAAGAAGGAGAGAAGGGTTGGCAAACCATTCTCAGAGAGCTCAAAGAAGAGACGCAAATTCAAGAAGTAGAGCTCCACACGGCCGACTTTTTGGAGCAGTTTTATGAAGCTAAAAAGAACCGAATAATGGTGATCCCTTGCTTTGTTATTTTCTGTGTTCCTAACCAACGTGTCACACTGAATCATGAGCATACGGACTATCGCTGGTGCTCGCTAGATGAAGCGAAACAATTAGCGCCCTTTGCCAATCAGCATCAACTCTATGAACACGTGTGGATGCACTACGTGGATAAAAAACAGTTAACACCTTTTACGTTGATAGAACAGAAATAAAGGCTCCTATGTTTCGAACAGAACAATTACAGCAACGCTTTTGGGTATCAGACCGAATATCGATAGAACCATTATCCAAAAAACACGCTTCTGTACTGCTAGACGTAGTGAATACCAATCGCAAGAGGCTTGCTGGTTACTTGCCTTGGACCGATATTGTCACAAACCGACGAGAAGCTTGTCACTACATATCTCAAAGAGTTAGCACTAACGCTGTTGATGCATATTGGGCTGCTATTTACTTTGATGGTCGTTTTACAGGTGTTATTGGGTCGAAAGGGGTTCATCCAGAAACCCGGGTAACAGAAGTGGGTTACTGGTTGG
Organism: Vibrio limimangrovi; assembly: GCF_054064025.1. Taxonomy (NCBI): domain Bacteria; kingdom Pseudomonadati; phylum Pseudomonadota; class Gammaproteobacteria; order Vibrionales; family Vibrionaceae; genus Vibrio; species Vibrio limimangrovi. Next base: position 26,363 of record NZ_JBSUGF010000006.1, on the reverse strand, counting down.
CGGATCAGGGGAGAGGCCATAATGTTATTGATCAGGTTCTGCTTGTGCTTATTCATTACCTTAAAGAAAGAGGAAACGCTCATTCGATCCAGTTCCACTGCTTAGAAGACAATTTGGCAAGCATAAAAATAGCGGAGCGTTCCGGTGCAAAATTAAAACATTACTTGGATCATGACTTTGATATGCTCGATCGTTCCAAGCGGATTGGTGTGTATGAGTTGCTGTTAAACGTGAATGGATAAAAAACCGCCAATGAAGGCGGTTTTTATTTTAGAGGTAAATGAAGGCGTTACCAAAGGCCAAGTAGTTTCCACCATGCGCCACCCACGAAGATGAAGACTGGGATAACGATGAGTGAGAAGATGAAACCAATTTTCCACCAGTTTTGCAGAGTGTGGAAACCAGCACCAAACAGAATCGGTGCAGGACCTGATGAATAGTGAGTCGTTGACATGTAAAGGTTACTGAAAATAGCCAATACGATAGCGGCCAGCATAGGTGGAGCACCAGCAGAAATCGCGATAGCAAGAAAAGCAGAATACATGGCGCTGATGTGAGCCATGGCACTTGCCATCAGGTAGTGGCTGTAATAGTAAACCAGCAAGAGAACGACGAGGGTCGTGACCCAACCGAAGCCAGATAAGGACTCGCTCATTGATTGGCTGAACCAGCCGATAAAGCCAAGGCTATTTAGTTGAGCTGCCATCATCACTAATACGGCGAACCAAGTGATGGTGTGCCATGCTTCTTTTTCACCAAGTACGGCATCCCATGTAATAGTACGGGTAAGAAGTAAGAACACTAAACCCAACAATGCGGTTACGGTCGCATGAATGCCTAATGTTGGACCAAGTACCCACAGTGTCACCATACCGATGAAGGTAATGCCGACCATGATCTCATCACGCGTCATCTTGCCCATTTCTGCTAGTTTTTGACGAGCAATCTCACGCATCTCCGGAGTTTTCTTCAACTCAGGTGGGAACACTAAGTACATAACTAGCGGGATAAGGAATAAACACAGTAGCCCAGGTACGATAGCCGCTGCTGCCCAGCCAGCCCACGTAATCTCGACACCTTGTTCTTTTGCAAAGTTAGCTGCCAGAGGGTTACCCGCCATTGAGGTCAGGAACATCGCACAAGTGATCGCATTACATTGGAAAATACATTGAACTAAAAATGCACCAATTCGATTTTCTGTGCCTTTTTCCGGATCAGAGTCATACGCACTGGCAACAGAACGGAACAAAGGTGAGATAATGCCACCACAACGTGCAGTTGTACTCGGAGTCGCAGGAGCAAAGAGCAAATCGGTTAATACCAGACCGTACGCAAGACCAAGAGAGTTATGGCCTAATCGTGAGATAAACCAGTAGCCAACTCGACGTCCGAATCCAGTGGTGATAAAACCACGCGAGATAAAGAACGCGGCTGCAATCATCCAGATAGTAGGGTGAGCAAAACCAGTCAGTGCCGTTTTAATTGGTAATACACCAAGTAGTGTTGCTGCTGTTAATCCGGTTAAGGCCATCGCGCCAAGTGGCAATGGGGCAAGGATCAAACTGAGTACAGTGGTGACAAATATCGCCATCATCTGCCATGCTTGATCGGTAAGTCCTTCTGGTGTTGGGATAAACCACAATATGCAGCCTATCGCCACCAGTAGAATCATTTTCATTTTGGAATTATTCATACATCCATCTCCAAGTTTCATTTTGGCTAATCATAATGTTTGGATGTATAAGAAAACTGAGGAAAATCAATTCTCTGAACGAGTTGTCTGAGTATTTATTTAACTTGCATGTTGCGGCAACTTATTGCTGAAAATGAATTGAGAATAAACGCATTAAATTAATAAAAATCATAAAAGTCATCATTGAGACCTGGCTCAAAATTTTTTTGTGCCAGAGCCAATAATTTGCCCATACTTGCGGTAAGCTTGAACCACTCAAACTTTAGGAATACCGTCGTGTCGTTCACCTCTTTCTCCTTCACCAAACAACTGGCCGCACTACTTAGTAGCGTTATGCTTTTCGGTATGTTGAGCTGGTGGAGTTACAGCGCTTACCAGTTGGATGAAATTCTTACTCAGCAAATCAGTTTGCGTGCTCAAGTGCAGTCTCAGCAGTTGTCTCAGTTACCGAGTCTCGTGGCAGCAGTTCAGTCTGGCAGCGTTGATGCGGTTTCAGATATTATAACGGCCGTACAGGCGGTGAGTGATGCGGATTTCATTACCGTGAGTGATCGAGACGGTATCAGGCTGGCTCACCCAGTCGAAAACAGAATTGGTCTGCATGTCACTGGTGGCGATATTGAAAAAGCACTTGAGAGTGGTGAGTCTTATCTGTCTTATGGTGTAGGTTCATTAGGTCCATCCATTCGTTATATTTCACCGATTTTATCCAGTGATGGTGAGATTATTGGCATGATAAAAGTCGGATACCTGATTGATACACTCGATCTTTGGACCAGCGAACGACTCTTACCCTTGCTTGTGTTCGGATGTGGCGCAGTCGGTATCTGTATTTGGTTGTCCTGGAAGTTCTCACACTATGTCAGGAAGCAGATGCAGGAGATGGAACCATGGCAGCTTAAACAGGCATTAAAGACGTATCAGGGGGTGTTAGAAGCCACGTATGAAGGGCTGGTTGCGATAAACTCTGAAGGTCATTTGTACCTCATTAATGACTCTGCTCGTTCAATGCTCAACTATAACGATATGCGCGGAGAGGTATTTTTAGACCGTATTGATAATCCGGGCAGCTTCTCCCTTGAAGGAGAAGATTACATCAATGGCTTAATTCGTGTGAATGGAAAAAACTTGGTGGTTAACCGAGTGACACTGCGGACCTCTGCCGGTGAACCTTATGGCGCTGTGTTTAGTCTGCGCGATCAAAATGAAATGCATGTTCTCTCTGAGAAAATCAGTCAGGTAAACCAATACATGGAGAGCATGAGAGTCACTCGGCATGAATATCAAAATAAGCTTTCAACTATTTCAGGTTTATTGCAGATGGGGGCTTATGACAAAGCATTGTCTGTATGTTTGTCCCAAGCTAAAGCGAGTCAGTCACAACTGGATTCTTTACATTCTCTACAAAATCGACCTGCGTTATCGGCTTTGATTTTGGCTAAAGCAAGCAAAGCAAATGAAGCTGGCACTTTGTTTCGCATCAACTGTCAAAGCGATTTAAGTCATCTTTCTAAACGTTTGTCAGAAGAGCAACTGTGTGGCTTGATCGGTAACTTAGCGCAAAACTCATTAGATGCGGTGAAAGGTCGAGACGGTGATGGTGGTTGTGTCGATATTCATATTTCAGAATGTGCGGCTGAGTATACAATTCAAGTTATCAACAATGGGCCGATGGTCAAAAGTGACCTCGATACCCTGTGTGAGCTTGGTTATACCACTAAGGAAACTAAATCTGAACATGGCGTTGGCATGCATATCGTCCGCTCAATTGTTGAACAAGGCCTTGGTCATATGGAACTTGATAGCGACGAGTTAGAAACCGCATTCACCGTGTATTTTCCCAAGGAGATCTCATGATCAAAGTCGTCATCGTAGAAGATGACCCTAATATTGCTGAGCTTCATCACCACTTTGTCGAACTCGTTGATCAATATCAGGTGGTGGGTATCGCTTCCAGTATCCATATTGCACAACAATTGGTTGAAAGGATTCAGCCTGATTTGGTTATTGTCGATAATTATCTTCCTGATGGTCTGGGCGTTGATTTAGTTTATCGCTGGCTCAATAGCGAGCACAGGCCAGAATGTATCTTAGTGACGGCTGCAAATGATGCGGCTACTGTTCAAAAAGCGCATCGATTCGGTGCGTTCGATTATTTGGTTAAGCCCGTTGACTATTCGCGTTTGACGGAAAGCTTAGAGAGATTTGCAAAAGTTAAAATTCACATGAGAAGCCAAGAGACTTTTCGTCAGTCTCAATTAGATGATCTTTTTCATTCCGGAAAAACGACGCATATTGATTTGGCCGGGCTTGATCCATTTATGTATCGTCAGGTCGTTGAATTATTTACTCATGCTCATATTGAACATACCGCTACCAGTGTTTCTGACCATTTGCCCATCAGTAAAAGTACCGCTCGCCGTTACCTGGACAAAGCGGTTGAGCAAGGCGAGCTAGTGGCGTTTTTGGAACACGGGAAAGTAGGGCGGCCAACCCGGGTTTATCGAAATAAACACCTATTGGAAAACTAGCACTAAGGGATACCAATGCATTCTTGCGAGCGTAAGGTGCGTTAGGCCTGCGGTACATAAAATAAGGCTCTTAATGAATATTCAATAAGAGCCTTTTTCACTCTAACAACGACAGGCTTTGAGGTTACTTTAGTGTAGAACCTCGCTACTAAACCTTAGATATTTGCAGTCGTTCATCAGTTCTCTGAACGATTGTCTGTCGAGTTTGATCAATGTTTCATGATCGCCCGCTTCGAGATAGACGTGATCCAAATTAGCTAATCTTTCATCACAGACAGTTGCCATGTGATATGGGCTACCAATTGGTGGAACCGCGCCGTGTTCACAGTCCCTGAATAGTCGGTACACCATACTTTCTTTAACCAGATGGAAGGTAGCGTTGAATTCGTCGTTTAATCTCGACAAACTAACTTTGTTATTAGCAGGTAAGACAGCCATCATGTGATGACCTTCATGATCCTCAAGAATGACGGCTTTCGCCAAGTTCATCAAAGGTATACCTGCTGATACACCACTTTGAAGCGAGCTATGACTATGGCTGTGATTCACTGTTTGAAAGTGAATGTTGTGATCAGTCAGATATTGATCTAATCGGGTTGCGATTGTCATAAAGCCTCCACGAGTATAAAACCCATAAAAAGTATAGGTGAGAAGTCGGCTGGGCATAACATTTTCGACATGGTTACTCATCAAAATCACTAACTAAAAAACCAACAGCAATCTGGCGTTTGAACTACGCTGTTATAAATGAATATTTTCTATTCATTTGATCGAGTGAATATTTTTATTGGCGGCTTCTGTGCCCTTAACAAAGGAGTACTTTATGAGCGACACAAGTGGCGGTTCGGTAGGTAAATGCCCGGTTATGCATGGTGGGCAAACATCTACAGACAAGTCAGTGATGGATTGGTGGCCGAATGCCTTGAATTTAGACATTCTGCATCAGCATGACACCAAAACAAACCCATATGGAAAGGAATTCGATTACAAAGAAGCATTGAAAACGTTAGATTTTGATGCGTTGAAAACAGATTTAAAAGCCCTCATGACAGACAGTCAAGACTGGTGGCCAGCAGACTGGGGCCACTATGGTGGCTTGATGATTCGAATGGCATGGCATGCGGCTGGTAGCTACCGTATAGCCGATGGTCGTGGCGGTGGTTCAACGGGTAATCAACGTTTTGCTCCTCTCAACTCCTGGCCAGATAACGCTAACCTCGATAAAGCACGACGACTACTTTGGCCAATTAAAAGAAAATACGGTAATAAAATTAGCTGGGCTGATCTGATTCTCCTCGCCGGTAACATGGCATATGAGTCAATGGGCTTCAAAACGTTTGGTTTTGGCTTCGGTCGTGAAGACATCTGGCATCCAGAAAAAGACACGTATTGGGGCTCGGAAAAAGAATGGCTCGCACCAAGTGGCGGTGTAGGTACACGTTATTCTGGTGAACGCGACTTGGAAAACCCTCTTGCAGCGGTAATGATGGGTCTTATTTACGTCAACCCAGAAGGTGTCGACGGTAATCCTGACCCGTTAAAAACCGCAGCCGACATGCGAGTGACTTTCTCACGCATGGCAATGAATGATGAAGAAACTGTCGCACTTACGGCTGGTGGCCATACTGTTGGTAAATGTCACGGTAACGGTGATGCAGGAAACCTTGGCCCAGATCCGGAAGGTGCGGATCTTGAAGAACAAGGTCTTGGTTGGATGAATAACAAGACTCGCGGAGTTGGTCGTGATGCCGTGACCAGTGGTCTGGAAGGGGCTTGGACGACACATCCTACTCAATGGGATAACGGTTACTTCCATCTTTTGTTCAAGTACGACTGGGAACAAAAAATGAGTCCCGCTGGTGCTCATCAATGGGAGCCTGTCAACATTGCTGAAGAAGACAAGCCTGTCGATGTTGAAGACGGCTCGAAACGTTACAACCCGATCATGACAGATGCTGATATGGCACTGAAAATGGACCCTGACTATCGCAAAATCTCAGAGCGATTCCAAAACGACCAAGCGGCTTTCGAAGATGCCTTTGCGCGTGCATGGTTCAAACTTACTCACCGTGATCTCGGACCAAAATCTTGTTACTTTGGCCCTGACGTTCCAAGTGAAGATTTGATTTGGCAAGATCCTACGCCAGCAGGCAGCACAGGCTATGATGTTAACGCGGTCAAAACCAAGATTGAAGCCAGCGGCTTATCTATCGCTGATATGGTCAGTACCGCTTGGGACAGTGCCCGTACCTTCCGTGGTTCAGACCGTCGTGGTGGTGCTAATGGCGCGCGAATCCGCCTTGCTCCTCAGAAAAACTGGGAAGGCAATGAGCCACAGCGTTTAAGTCAAGTCTTACCTGTTCTAGAAAATATCGCATCAGAATCAGGCTGCAGCGTCGCAGATGCTATCGTATTGGCTGGTAATGTTGGTGTTGAATTGGCTGCTCGCGCTGCTGGTTACAACGTCACGGTTCCTTTCTCGCCGGGTCGTGGTGATGCGAGCCAAGAGATGACTGACGTGTATTCTTTCGACGTTCTGGAACCATTGGCAGATGGATACCGAAACTGGTTGAAGAAAGATTATGTGGTTAAACCGGAAGAGTTGATGCTTGACCGTACTCAACTTATGGGACTGACTGCGCCAGAAATGACGGTGCTTGTTGGTGGTATGCGTGTAATGGGAACCAACTATGGCGGTAGTGCAGATGGTGTATTTACTGATCGAGTTGGCACCTTGTCGAATGACTTCTTCGTTAACTTAACTGATATGGCATACAAGTGGGTACCGACAGGTGCGAATAAGTATGAAATCCGAGACCGTAAAACGGATGCTGTGAAGTGGACAGCAACAAGAATCGATCTTGTCTTTGGATCAAACTCCATTTTACGCTCGTACGCTGAAGTTTATGCACAAGATGATAATCAGGAAAAATTCGTTCTTGATTTCATCGCCGCATGGTCAAAAGTGATGAGTGCTGACCGTTTTGATTTGTAATCGAGTGAACGCACAATCGCTTTAAACAACCTAGTTAATTGTCACACAATAAAAGCAGGCGGACATGATGTCCGCCTGTTTCTTTATTATTCCTAATTGATCGTCAAGCTCATTTGGACCATAATTACAAGGCCACATGGACCAAAGGAGCGCAATATGGCAAGTGCAGCATTAAAAAGCTTTAAACCAAAGCGGCCTGACAAGGCAAACTTTTGGTTTATGCTGGGCATTGAAGATGCCGAAACTGGTCGTACTGATGCGGTTCACAAAGGCTTTGAGCCAAAAGTTTATCGCAATATTGTTGATCGGGTTAAGCTCTCGCAGAATGAGTTTCAACACGTTACCCTTATTCCTGTCAGCACGATTAAGCGCCGTTTAAAAAATGATGAGCGTTTCAATACTCAGGAAAGTGATGCGATCTATCGTTTGGCTATGTTACTCAAACTTGCCACTGAGCTGTTTGACGATGAAGATCGGGCACTCAAGTGGATGAAAGAAAATGTCTACGGTTTAGGCGGTAAAAGACCGTTAGATATGGTTTCGACGACGGTTGATTTTGAAATCGTAAAAGATTTGATAGGGCGTTTAGAGCACGGGGTATTCTCTTAGTATGAAGCTCTACCGACTGACACAAAAGAAGTTTTCGGATTCCCCATTCAGCCCGATTGGCGCAAAATTGTTTGGTGGACGATGGAACTCAAAAGGGACTGAAGCGCTTTACTTTTCTGAATCGGAATCACTGTGCTCACTTGAGGTATTTGTCCACGTCAACAACGATCCAGCGATTACAAGACTATATGATTTGTATCGTATCGAAATGCCAGATTATTTAGTCGCTACACTGGATGATGAAGACCTTCCTATTTCCTGGCGATCGATACCAGCCAGTGAGTCGACGCAATTCATCGGTGACCAGTTCTTAAATGATCCTCATCCTGAGTTTGCTGCGTTACAAGTGCCATCGACCATATCTCCACGTGATAAAAATTACGTTGTAAACCCTAATCATCCAAAGATGAAAGACATTTTTAACAAAGCCGAAAAGCTTGAATTCGCGTTCGATCCACGTATCTTCAAGTAGTCAGCTTTAAATAAGAAACTAAAAATCAAAGAAAGTACTTCCAATAGCAACTAGACTGCGATTAATTAGCCAACTGAGGTGCAGGGTAATGACCCAAACTGCTATTCAAGACAAAATCGCCAGTTTTGCGTGCATTGAAGAGGCACTGAACTATTTCGAGATAGAATTCGATAGCCAGTTTATTGAGAGCAATCGTACTGACTTAGTGAAGCGATTTAACGGTTACTTAATCTTAACTAAACCCGATGATTGGTTCTCAGCACGTCGGGCATTAAAAAACGCTTACTGTAAAGTTCAACGTAGTTTACTGGATCAAACGACGCGTTCAGCTTGCCGTGGTTGCACGTCGTGTCAAAGAAGATAAGCATTGTGCTTTAGTAGTGGTGTAATTCCATGGAGGGAATATGAAAGAATTCGATGAATTGCTTTCAATAGCAACAAGAAAGTCAGAGTTTGACCTGACGAACACATGGTTTAAAGGTGTAGAGACTTATCTGGTTGCGATTGGAAAAGAAGTGGAAGAGGTACGTGAAGAGATTGCGGAAGATCGTCTCTGTTATCTTGAGGATGAACTTGGTGACGTACTCTGGAACTATCTCAACGTGTTAAAGGCGCTGGAAAGAGAGAAAGGCATTGACCCTCGCAAAGTGCTGGATAGAGCGTGTAAGAAATACGAAGAGCGGGTGTCTGCTATCGAGTCCGGTAGTAGCTGGGAAGCGGTCAAGTCAAAACAGAAACAAGCGTTAAGCGCGGAACTGGCTGCACAGCAAGAATTAATAGCAAATGAGTCCTGAATCACTCAGGTTATATGGAGTTTGGCACACAGGTGGACAAGTCTTACTATAAACAGACAAAACCAAGTGCTAAACTACGCGTCTGTTTTACTTAGTGTTTAAGTTTAAAGGTAATTTGATGAACCCGATTCTTGCAATGTTGAAAGAGAACAATATCAGTGATGCTCAGGTTAATGAGCTTTTCCAGACGTTGACGCAAAACCCTCTGGCAGCAATGATGACCATCAGCCAGCTAGGCCTTCCTCAAGAACAGCTTCAAGCGTTGATGGCGCAGGTAATGCAAAGCCCTGTATTGATTAAAGAAGCGGTTGAAGAACTAGGCTTGGACTTCTCAAAAGTGGTAGAAGCAAAAGAGAAGCTTCAGAAATAAATGCAATCTCAATTAATTATAAAAACCGCCAGAACATCAGAGTGTTCTGGCGGTTTTTATTTTCACCCATAGGCTACGCTAGGGAACCACAGAACCAATTGTGGCCATATCACCAAACAAACTAACGCGATTAGCTGGATCGCAATAAACGGAATCACGCCGCGATAGATGTCTTTCAGTGAAACACCTTCAGGACAAACGCCTTTCAGGTAGAAAAGGGCAAAGCCAACAGGAGGCGTAAGGAAACTGGTTTGCAGCGCCATTGCTACGAGCATAACGAACCAGACCAGACTTGGGTTATCCACCACACCATGCCCATCAAGCTCAATACCCAAACTAGCCACTACCGGTGCTAAAAGCGGTAACGCAATCAGAGTGATCTCTATCCAATCCAAAAAGAACCCTAGCAGAAACACAATCATCAATATGAAGGCAATGATGCCATATTGACCGAATGGTAAGCCGCTGAGGAAGGATTCAATCAGTTCGTCACCGCCTAATTCACGTAACACCAGTGCAAAGCAGGAAGCACCGAGGAAGATCATAAAAATGTAGGCTGTGGTTCCGTAGGACGAGAGCAGTACCTCTTTAAGCACAGTCATATTGAGCTTTTTATTGTAAGCCGCGAGCAGTGTGGCTCCTAAAGCGCCGATACCGGATGCTTCTGTTGGCGTGGCTATCCCTGCGAAAATAGAACCTAATACACAGAAGATGAGGAGCACCGTCGGGGTGATGTCTTTAAATACTTGTAGGATGAGATTCCAATCCACAGGCTCAACATTTTCCGGAATAGGCGCTTTGTGAGGGGTTAATTTCCCCACGGTAAGGATATAAATAATGTACAGAGCGCCCAAAAGCAGACCCGGAATGATGGCTCCCATAAACAGGTCTCCGACAGATAGCCCTAACTGATCCGCCATGATAACCAGCATGATTGATGGAGGAAGTAAAATCCCCAACGTACCTGCTGACGCAACCGTTCCGAGTGCCAAAGGAAGGTGGTAGCCCTGACGCATCATACTTGGCAGAGACATGACGGTAAGTAGCACGACTGACGCACCGATAATGCCAGTAGAAGCGGCGAGGATTATACCGATAGCCATCACGGTAATCGCTAATCCACCGTGAACCTTGCCAAATAACGCCTGCATTGATGACATCAGCTTTTCAGCAATGCCTGATTTATCGAGCATATTGCCCATAAATATAAACATCGGCAGAGCAACTAAGATCCAGTTGTCCATCACCTTATAAATGCGGTTAACCACGAGCCCTATACTGGTGTAATCCAGCCCGGTAAACGTACCTAAATACAGATCAGCAAAGTAGCCGATGGCTGCGAAGACGACTCCGATTCCACCGAGTACATACGCTACGGGAATACCAGTGAATAACAACAAGATAAATGAGCCAAACATGGCGAGAACAATCCACTCATTAGCTTCCATGGCTGTCTCCTTTGAATAAGGTTTCGAGATCGCGTAATACTTTCGCCAATATCGAAAGCAACAACAGACTGAAACTCAGTGTAATGACACTTTTGATCATCCATCGGTATGGTAAACCAGACGGCGAAGCCGAACTCTCATTGACTCGCCACGATTCGTAAGCGAAGTCATAAGAATGCAGAATCACGACAACAACAAACGGCACAGCAAGAAAAATCATACCTAACAGATCGACCAACGCTTTTTTACGAGCTGAAAACTTGTGATAGAACAGGTCGACACGAACATGTAAATCGGTCACCTGCGCATAGGCGGTTCCGAACATGACTGCGGTGGCGTAGAGATGCCACTGCAACTCTTCAAGAGCAATTTGGCCATTTGAAAAGACTTTGCGAAGTACAACCTGGATGATGATCACCGCGATCAATGCGAGATTTGTCCAGGCTAACGCTTTACTCGCGGAAATAACCAGTCTCTCGATCTGAAAATAGAGTGGGACGGTAGGGGAAGAATACAGCACTTTGCTCATTGACTACTCCTTACAATAAAAGGCCAGCGAGCTACGCCGGCCTTTCATTACATCGACTATTGTTTCTGAGTTTCACGAGGTAAGAAGCCGTTCGCCGACCACAGTGCGTATCCTTTACGGAAGTTGTTCAGGTCAGTCCAAACTTTGTCAAAGAATGGATCTTCAGCTTTCTTCTCTTCTACAACTTCCATCCAGGTATTCTTGAACAGGCTCAACATCTCCGGGCTCCAGTAGCGAATCTCTACACCGTTGCTTTTTGCTTTTTCCATTGCGGCGTATTGCATCGCTTCGCCTTCTGCAATCGAGTACGTCATGGCCGCCATACAGGTGGTTTCGATAGCTGACTGTTGAGCTGTGCTCATGCCATTCCAAGTGTCTTTGTTGATCAGCAGTTCAAAGACCGTTGATTGCTGATGCCAGCCCGGGAAGTAGTTGTATTTAGCAACTTTATGGAAACCTAAGCGGTCATCAACAGCAGGTTGAGAAAACTCAGAAGCGTCAATTGCACCTTTTTCAAGCGCGCCGAAGATCTCACCTCCAGGTATTTGAACGGTGCCTACCCCCAATTTTTCCATAACAGAAGCGCCGAGACCGTAGAAACGCATATTGAGACCTTTTAGATCCTCCGGTTTATCGATCGGTTTACGGAACCAGCCAGATGTTTCAGGAGAGTTCATTGCACAAGGCATTACTTTGACGTTAAAGCCGCCTTGGTCATACATCTCTTGGTAGAGTTTTAAGCCGTTACCAAAGAATAACCATGCCATGAACTCAGGTGCTTCCGGGCCAAAAGGAATCGAAGAAAAAATTGCGGAAGCAGGGAGCTTACCTTGCCAGTAGCCAGAAATAGCGTAGCCGGAATTCACTTTACCCGTTGATACCGCGTCAAGAATTTCTGGTGGATTAACCAATTTTCCCGGCTCGTAGATTTTCATTTTGATGGTGCCGCCGGACGTTTGTTCAATTCTATCTGCAAACCATTGAATAGGCGTACCTAAAGCAGGAAGGTGGCTACCGAAGGCAATAGGGGTTTTCAGCAGTACATTCTTATCAGCAGCGTTTGCACTAATAGAAAGAGTAGAGGCGGAAAGCATTAACGCAGTAGCGATGGCAACTTTGTTAAATTTCATGGAGATCTCCTTATTGGGTATTCCTTGTTAATCTTGTTAAATGTGAACAATGTGCATTAAATTATGTTAACGAAATGTTACATTGAGCTTTAGTGTAGGCAGTAGATTGGATGCTCTCTATTAGCAAAATTGCGCAAATTGTGTCAGTACTAAAGGCAAAAATTAGCACCGAAATTAAGTAGAAATACGTACTAGATTGGAATGAAAAATGGGATTGCTTAGTAACAGCCGACTTACAATAAACATTATTTTGCTTTCTATTGTTCCTCTGATTGTGGTCGTAGTGACTGTGGCGAGTATCTTATTTAGTCAGGCAAAACAGTTGGTTGAAGACCAGGTCGCATTAACTCGACAAAATGTTTTGTCGGTCAAAAAGCAAGAGCTGAAGCAGTACGTAGAAATGGCAGTGAAAAGTATTACGCCGTACTACGAAGATGACTCGCTATCTCAAGACGCTGCTAAGCAATTTGTTGCTCAAAAGTTGAGCCAACTCACGTATGGAGAGGACGGGTACTTTTTTGTCTACACTTGGCAGGGTGATGCCTTAGTTCTGCCTTATCAACCAGAAAGGGTTGGTCGAAACTGGTGGGGAGTAGAAGATCTTACGGGCAAAAAGTTGCTTCAGGAGTTGATTCAAGCAGGGAGAGCGGGTGGTGGGTTTGTTAACTATCTTTGGCATAAACCATCGACAAAAGAACCATTACCTAAGCTGAGCTATGCGATATCTCTCGATAAGTGGCAATGGATGGTTGGAACCGGTGTTTATATAGACGATATCGAAAAACAAGTGGCACAAATGGAAAATGGCTTCGACCAGAATGTAGGGAAAACCAGTAGTGCTCTGTTTGTGTTGATGTTTGTCGCGATAACGGTAATTGCTGCTCTGGGGGCTTCACTGAACCTTAACATGCGTCGTTTAGCCAATGAACAGCTCAGTGTCCTGAACCAGCAGATTATAGATTCGCAGGAAAACGAGCGTCATCGGGTTTCACGTGAATTACATGACGGCGTAAACCAATTGCTGGTGGCGGCGAAGTACCGATTAGACAACGTCACCAAAGAGCGTGATGAATACAAGAAAGAGCTCGAATTAGACGCCAGCAAAAATGCAATGGAGCAGGCGATTGTAGAGGTTCGACGGATTTCGAAAGACTTGCGGCCACCTCAGTTAGATGACTTAGGTTTGGTTGCGGGCATCGAAGCCTATATTAATGAGTTACGTGAGCGCACCCAATTAGAACTGGTGTTTGAGCACGATATCGAAGGCGAAGAGTTCGCTTCTCCAGTGGAAACGACGCTCTATCGGGTGGTACAGGAAGCGCTGCATAACGTCGAGAAGCATGCCAATGCGCAAGGTGTAGATGTGATAATGCAACGTGAAGGACGAATGTTGATTCTGACTGTCAGTGATGACGGAGTTGGGATACCAGCAAACCATCTCAAAGCGTATCAATCCAAGCGTTCGACTTTTGAGCATATGGGACTGCAAAACATGAAAGAACGGATTCAAGCCATTGGCGGCATGTTTGACGTCACTAGCGAACCAGGGCAGGGCACGGAAATACGTGTGAGTTTAAACATGGAGTTTATATGATTAAGTTGGTCTTAGCCGATGATCATAGGTTAATGCAAGATGGGCTGAAGTCACGCTTAGAGCGTGAAGATAACTTAGAGATCCTCGATTGTGTAGGCAACGGCAAGGATGCTCTCAACAGCACATTAACTTTAAAGCCAGATGTGTTGCTGCTTGATATCAATATGCCGAAGCTTAATGGAATTGAAGTGTTAGAGAGGCTGGCGAAAAGTCCCAGCAAAACTGCCGTCATTATGCTCTCAATGCATGATAGCCGTGACTATGTCATGCGTTCGGTTAAAGCTGGCGCCAAAGGATACGTTTTAAAAGATGTGGGTTCGGAAGAGTTAGTCATGGCAATAAATCAAGTTGCTCAGGGCCGATCGTATCTGTGTTCACAAGCTTCTGATCGACTTCTTGAACAAATTAATGAGAAACCGCAAACATGCGATAACACTTTATCGAAGCGTGAGTCGGATGTACTTAAAGCCATCACCAATGGAGCCTGTAACAAGGAGATCGCGGACTCATTGCACATAAGTGTTCGCACAGTAGAGACGCATCGTCTGAGGATAAAAAAGAAACTCGGTGCCAGTTCTACCGCCGCATTAGTGAAACTTGCTTTACAAAAAGGGTTGGTCAGCTAATGGTTGCCAACTTACTCTCCAGTCGCCAACCGATTCTAGACAAGGTTGTATTCTTTTGTGCTGTGGTTCGTTTAGGATCGTTTCGCGAAGCGGCATTACAGCAGGGAATATCTCCAGCTGCGGGAAGCCGTTGGGTAAAAGAACTCGAAGATGCGCTTTCTGTCGAACTGATAAAACGTAGTACACGTCAACTCGTTACAACACAGGCAGGGCAACTTCTCTATGACAAATTCGCACCTTTGCTCCCCGATATTGCCAGCTTATGTGAAGAGGTACAGAACCTGGCTGAGGAGCAGCAAGGTGAAATAAAACTCTCTTCAACACCGCTATTTGCGCGTCAATATTTAACCAAGATCGTGGCTGAATATATGACGCTGCATCCGCAGGTAAACTTCAGAATTTTCATTGAGGCAGGAGAATTTGATCCGCTTAATGTCGACTTCGCGTTTCGCGCCAGCGCGAGTTATCAGGGGGAGCCAGAGCAAGACTCGCTGCTGGTTCGGCGTCGTCTACTTAGTGAACCGTTATATCTGTGTGCTTCCATACACTACTTAGAGCAGCATGGGACACCGCAGAATCCACAGCAACTTAGTCAACACCGTTGTCTGTACGCAAGTACTTTGGTCGGTGGAAATCGTTGGTGTTTTGAGTTTCAGGGTAACGTAGAAATCGTGACCATTTGTGACACGTTGGAGTGTGACAACAGTGAAATGCTGATGGATCTTGCACTGGAACACGCGGGGATTGCTTATCTTCCGCATTCGCTGGTTTCTGACGCGATTAAACGCGGTGAGTTGATTCATATTCTTCAGGATCATAAATGCGCCAGTTTTGACATCAACATGTTTTACCGTCCCCGCACACCAATGCCAGAACGTTGTAACGGGTTTAAAGCTTATCTCTATCAGCGCGTGAATGAGTTACGCGACTGTTCCTAATATGAAATTCTTAATCTCTATTTCTGCAATTAACATCTTGGTAACATCGCACTAAGCTAAGAGTCAACAAAGTAGAGTGACTAAGGAAGGTTAATGTGGTTACCAAATTAACGGCAGAACAAGCGGCGTACTGGATTGAAGACGGTGATGCCATATTACTTGGCGGTTTTATTGGTAGTGTGGTGCCAGAGGCGGTTGAGAGGGCTATAGGGGAACGCTTCAGAAAAACCCAGACTCCACGAGATTTAACCTTGCTATTTGCCGCAGGGCAAGGAGACGGCCAAGGCCGTGCGATCAACCATTTATCGGAACAGGGATTAGTAAAATGTGCCATTGGCGGGCACTGGGGATTGGTTCCGAAACTGCAGCAATTAGCGGTAGATAACCTCATTCAAGGCTACAACTTACCGCAAGGTATTATCTCCCATCTGTTACGTGATACTGCAGCAGGTAAGCTGGGCACAATTAGTAAGGTCGGATTGGGTACTTTTGTTGATCCCCGTTTAGAAGGCGGGAAAATCAATAAGGCGACGGAAAAGGATTGGGTAGAACTGATTGAATTAGGCGGTCAGGAACACCTTTTTTATCACAAATTACCTGTTACCGTTTCTATACTGCGTGGCACCACAGCAGATGAAAATGGCAACATCACCATGGAAGACGAATGTTTGATCGTCGAAAGCCTTGCTGCTGCACAAGCGGCACGCAACAACGGCGGTAAGGTGATTGTGCAGGTCAAGCAGATAGTACCTGCGGGTCAACTCGATCCCCATGCAGTCAAAATTCCGGGCATCTTCGTCGATGCTGTCGTAGTGTGTGAAGACCCCAATGAACACATGCAAACTTTCGCGACCATGATGAACCCGGAGTTTGTTGGCATTAAAAACAGAAACAATGTGGTTACGTCAAAGCAAACCCATTCATCTGAGCCCCAGCTAGATGCAAAAACGATCATTGCACGCAGAGCCGCAATGGAACTGGAGCCGAGTTCAATTCTCAATTTGGGCATTGGGGCACCAGAGTACATCGCTGAGGTCGCTAGGCAGGCCGGAATACTCGATCAATTTACCTTGACT
Organism: Vibrio limimangrovi; assembly: GCF_054064025.1. Taxonomy (NCBI): domain Bacteria; kingdom Pseudomonadati; phylum Pseudomonadota; class Gammaproteobacteria; order Vibrionales; family Vibrionaceae; genus Vibrio; species Vibrio limimangrovi. The sequence continues at coordinate 9,558 of NZ_JBSUGF010000006.1, read as the reverse complement.
GTTGAACCCGGAGCCGTCGGTGGCACACCGCAAAGTGGCCTAGACTTTGGTGCATCTTGTTTACCGCAAGCCATAATTAGTCAGGACCAAATGTTTGATTTTTACGATGGTGGTGGGGTAGACCAAGCGTTTCTTGGCTTGGCTCAGAGTGACGTCACGGGGAATATCAACGTGTCGCGCTTTGGGAACAGAATTGCTGGCTGTGGCGGATTTATCAACATTACCCAGAATGCGAAAAAAGTCTATTTCTGCGGCACTTTTACTGCGCAAGGTTTACAAATTGAAGTGGATAATCAGAAAGTTACTGTCACTCAAGAAGGCAGGCAGAGAAAGTTCATTAATCAGGTTGAGCAAATCACTTTTAGTGCTGCGCAAGCGCTGAGTAACAATAAACCCGTGATGTACATTACTGAGCGTGCTGTGTTCCAACTCTCCCTATCGGGACTAGAGTTAATTGAAATCGCCCCGGGCGTGGATTTAGAAAAAGACATTTTGCAGCAGATGGAATTTACACCGGCCATTAGTCCGTCACTGAAAGTAATGCCAATTGCCATCTTCCAGCCATCATTCGAATTTACTCTATAAACGCTGGATAACTATTTCATTTACACCTAAGGATTAGAAAATGTTTGAGAACAAAGTCTGCTTAGTAACGGGTGCGGCTCAAGGGATTGGCCGAGCCATTGTTGAAAGGTTTGCAACTAATGGTGCAACGCATGTTTACGCATTAGATGTAAATGCTCAAAGCTTAGAAAGCGCATTTAATGATTATGAAAATGTAGAGCCTGTTGTTATTGATATCCGCGATCGCCACGAGATAGAAAAGCTGGTTGAGCACATAAGAGAAACCCATTCACGAATTGATGTCTTGGTGAATAACGCGGGAGTCACTCGTGATGCACTGCTCGACAAGATGACAGAGCAGGATTGGGACTTCGTGATTGATGTAAACCTCAAAGGTGTGTTCAACCTGACACAGGCAGTCGCGCCAATTATGATGGCCAATAATTATGGTTCCATCGTCACCATGTCTTCGGTGGTGGGGACCGACGGTAACATTGGCCAATCTAACTATGCCGCGACAAAAGGCGGAGTGATTGCGATGACCAAAGGCTGGGCGAAGGAGTTCGCACGTAAAGGTGCTCAGGTTCGTGCTAACTGTGTTGCTCCGGGATTTATTGAAACCCCGATGACATCTGATTTACCAGTTAAAGTCCTCGAACTAATGAAACAGAAAACGCCGCTTGGCAGAATGGGAACCGTAGAAGACATCACCAATGGCGTAGAGTTTTTAGCAAGTGATCAATCCAGTTTCATTACAGGGCAGGTGTTAAAGATTGATGGCGGATTAGTGTTGTAAAGCTGATGATCGCTTCAATGACAGGTTGAAAGTGAGGTCAAATTTTGTGTCGCCCCATATTGGTGATTGATGCACTTAAAAGCCGATTATTTAAGGGGAATAATGAATAATTAGCAGTAATTGGAATGTGAATGATATTAAATTTCTTATAAATCAAATTGTTAATTTATTATTTTGGGGTGGTACAATCGTTGCAAAGGTTTGGCTATATTGTTCCAATTGCTTCTCTGTCACGCGAATATAGCTGAGCAGAGTCTTAGCAATTGGAACATTTACTACAGACATTGATAATAACGACGAGGTCGTTAAGTGAATGAACGGAATATAGCTAATGACGAATAACAACTCATTAAGTGCTCGCATTACGGAGCATTACTCCTCACTCAGCGAAGGTAATAGACGAATAGCGGATTTTCTTCAGGTAAATCCTGAAAAGATATTGATGTTATCCACCAGTGAAATCGCAGAGGCATGTCTGGTTTCCAAGACAAGTGTTAGTCGGTTTATTCGTAAATTGGGTTATGACGATCATGTGGCGTTGAGAAATGAAATGATGTCTGAGCGCGATAAAGGCAATCCTGTAATAACTGGTGATCTACAAGATACAGGCTTTTGTCAGGACGCTGCTTCTCTTGAAAAATTGTGGATCCAGTTAGCGGAAGGAAATACGAAACACATTATAAGAAAGCTAACAACAGCCAAGCGGGTCAAAATTATTGGCTACCGGAACAGCTATCCATTAGCGATGCATTTTCGTCAGCAACTGGCTCAATGTCGTCAAGGGGTTGAACTGCTGCCTCTCCCAGGGCAGACCATTGGTGAAGACTTAACGTCTATAAGTGAAGATGACTTTGTGATTTTATTTGGCATCCGTCGTCGTGTGGCGAATTTTGAACAAATTGTAGAGTTTCTTAAACCCTATGATTGCTTATTGATCACCGATCAATCCGGCCAGAAATATGCGTCTATGGTAAACGAAGTCTTCGTTTGCTATATGAATAACGAGCTACCTCTGGATAGTTATGCTGTTCCTATGAGCCTTATTCATTACTTTGTAAATGAGGCCTTCATGTTATTAAAGGAAGAGGCTTCCAATCTCAGCCAAACGATAAGTTCCAATTATCGCCTGCTAAGTGAACTTGAATAAGACATTCTTACCCACTTTATATCCTCTCCAATTTACCCAACTTTGGTTATGCAGTTAACCGAAAAGCAGCGATCCAGTCTGAAACTAATCACTAATTAGTGGAATACCAACAACGTTGATCTGCATTGCTGCATTATGGTGGTTTTTGCACCAAAAATGATCTTCGTTTTAATGCATTTCTATCATTTTATAAATTTATAACACTAATCATGAGTTAATTTACTTTTAAAACAGAAGGTTATTATTTTTATTCCAAATGGGTACGATCGTTGCAATGTATTTAGAAAGTGTTTCAATCGTATCTTTTTTGTATAGGGAAATAACCATGAAAGTATGTAAGTTAATGTCTTTAGTCGCCGTTGCGGCAGCGTTAGTCACCAATATCTCTACTGCGACAGCAAATCAGCTGGACGCTATCAAGGAAAAAGCTGTACTAAAAGTTGCCGTTCCTCAGGATTTTCCACCTTTTGGTTCTGTGGGCACTGATCTTCAGCCACAGGGATATGATATCGACATGGCGAAATATCTGGCCAAAGAGCTCAACGTGAAAGTGGAATTAGTGCCAGTGACCAGTGCCAACCGTATTCCTTATCTGCAAACTCAGAAAGTGGATCTGGTGATTTCTAGTATGGGTAAAAATCCAGAACGTGAAAAAGCCATCGACTTCAGTCAACCATATGCTCCATTCTTCCTGGGAGTGTTCGGTACGTCAGATGAAAAAGTGGGTGAAGCCGCTGATCTAGCGCAAAAAATCATTGGTGTTACTCGTGGTTCTGTTGAGGATATTGAACTAAGCAAGATTGCGCCAGACAGTGCCATTATAAAACGTTTTGAAGACAACAATGCCACGCTGTCTTCTTTTCTATCTGGCCAGATTGATCTAATCGCAACTGGTAACCTTGTGGTTGCGGAAATTGCAACACGTTACCCAGCTAAAGCTCCGGAAGCAAAGTTTATGCTGAAGAATTCTCCTTGCTACGTAGGTGTGATGAAAGGAGAAAGTGAGCTAGTTGAAGAAGTGAATAAGCTAATTTCAAAAGCGAAAGAAGAAGGCGTGTTAGAGGAGTTATCACAAAAATGGTTGAAAGCTCCTTTCCCTAAAGATCTTGGCGCATAAGGATAAGTTCAATGAGTTACCAGTTAGACTTTACTGGCTTGGCTCCCTACCTGCCACAGTTTGTGGCGGGTCTACGGACAACCGTTGAACTCACCGTTATTTCAACGGTTGTAGGTTTAGCCGTGGGAACCTTGTGTGCAGCAGGGCGCACGAGTAAGCAAGCCTGGCTACGTTGGTTATGTGCAAGCTACATAGAAGTAACACGCAATACGCCATTTATTGTCCAGTTGTTTTTTATTTTCTTTGGTTTACCAGGGCTAGGCGTGAAGCTAAGTGCATGGGAGGCGGGCTGTATTGCAATGGTTTTCAACCTTGGCGCGTATAGTGCGGAGATAATACGTGCGGGCATTGACGCGACACCCAAAGGCCAGTGGGAAGCGGGTAAAACGTTAGGATTAACCAGACGACAAATCTTCACACGTATTGTTCTACCTCCGGCCTATCAGAAGGTTTACCCGGCGTTAGTCAGTCAGTGCATTATTGTTATGCTCGGCTCAGCGGTCGTTTCCCAAATCTCTGTAGAGGAACTCACGTTCGCGGCTAACTTCGTGCAATCCAGAACCTTTTTAAGTTTTGAATCTTATGCGGTTACTGCGCTCATTTATCTTGTTCTTGCGGTCTTGATGCGCCAATTATTTGCATTAATCAAAGCTCGTGTATTCAAGAACCCTGCGCTGTAGGAGAAAACGATTATGATGCAATTTACAGACTGGGATATCCTGCGCAATTTATTGCTCGCAGCGCGTTGGACGGTTTTGCTCTCGATGATTGCTTTTGTTGGCGGTGGTCTGGTGGGGCTTGGCCTTACACTACTCAGAAGTATGAAAAACATTCACCTTGGAAAAGGCATTCAACTGTATGTTGAACTGTTTCAAGGCACACCTCTTTTAATGCAACTATTTATGGCATTTTTTGGCTTGTCTCTGCTGGGTATCGAAGTGAGTGCATGGGCGGCGGCAGCGTTAGCATTAACGTTATATAGCAGTGCCTATTTCCACGATATCTGGCGTGGTTGTATTGACGCGTTGCCAAAGGGGCAATGGGAAGCATGTAGAACACTGGGACTGACTTACATGCAAACCATGCGCAACGTCATTATTCCTCAGGCTTACCGCATTGCGATTGCACCAACGATTGGATTCTCGGTTCAAATCGTTAAAGGTACCGCTCTTGCTTCGATAATCGGTTTTGTCGAGTTAACCAAAGCCGGAACCATGCTCAACAACGCCACATTCCAGCCATTTAAAGTATTCGCCATGGTTGCCTTACTTTACTTTGTGATCTGTTTCCCTCTGTCATTATTCGCTCGTCATTTGGAGAAAAAAACTTATGTCTCTCGTTAGTGTTGATCAAGTACACAAATACTATGGTGAGAACCATGTTCTAAAAGGTGTGGACATTAAAGTTGAGGCAGGTGAAGTTGTCTCTATCATTGGCCGCAGTGGTTCTGGTAAAAGCACATTGTTGCGTTGTATGAATGGATTGGAAACGTATCAGGAAGGAGCCATCATTGTCGACCGCCAGGCAGTGGAAGATGACGATTATAAGTTACGTCTGCTGAGTCGAAGTGTCGGCATGGTTTTCCAGAGTTTTAACCTTTTTCCTCATATGACAGTGGGTGAAAACGTAATGCTGGCGCCAAAACTGGTACTCAAAAAGGAGGCGAAAGCTTGTGAAGCTCAGGCGAGAGAACTTCTTGAAAAAGTAGGTTTATCTGACAAGTTCGACGCCTATCCGGCCAATTTATCCGGTGGACAACAACAGCGTGTTGCCATAGCACGTTCACTTGCAATGAATCCTAAGGTACTGTTGTGCGACGAAATAACCTCTGCACTCGACCCAGAACTGGTAGGTGAAGTGTTAAAAGTGCTAGAGCAATTAAAGAAAGAAGGGATGACGCTGATTCTGGTTACGCACGAAATGAACTTTGCACGAGAAGTGGGTGACAGAGTCATCTTTATGAATCAGGGCAAAGTTTGGGAAAGTGGCCCTAGTGAAGAAGTTTTCGATAACCCGCAGACTGACGAATTACGCAGCTTTTTATCTGCAGTGAAGTAATAATAGTTTCTTAGCCATCTAACCCACCAAAATATCGAATTTGGTGGGTCCCTTCCTTTGGAAAATAGTCATAATAGATGACACTGAATTTCATAATCTAACATTCTGATTTTCTCACTTATTATCTGAAATCGGGTATAACTCACTCAAATCTCGGGCTATGATGAATGAAAGATAAGAGTTGAAAATACAGGTGGGTAGGATGAATAAGACACAGCATTTGATTGAAGGTCCGATTAACAAAGCGTTGCTGTCTCTTGCGATTCCAATCGTGTTTGGTCAGTTGTTGCAGTCCGCCTATCAGCTAACCGATGCTTTTTGGGTTGGTCGATTGGGTGCCAATGAAGTCGCCGCCGTATCGGTGAGCATGCCTGTCACGTTTCTGGTCATCGCGTTAGGCGCTGGTCTTGCTATGGCTGGCGCAACACTCACAGCCCAGTACATGGGCGCACGACAAATGGATAAGGTTAACCATGTCGCCGGGCAAACTATGTTGATGGTTTTTATTACTTCCGTAGTGCTTGGCTGCTTAGGATATCTGTTATCACCTTACTTTTTGACTTTGCTTGGTGTTGAAGAAGCGGTTTACAATAACGCACTAAAATTCATGCACATCTCGTTTATCAGCGTGATTTTTGTTTTTGTCTATAACATGTTTCAAGCCCTGATGAGAGGGATTGGGCAGGTAAAAATTCCTCTTTATATTGTGTTGGCAACGGTACTTTTGAACTTTGTTTTAGATCCGCTGTTTATCTTCGGTTTGGGCTCTTTCAAAGGTCTTGGCGTATCTGGTGCTGCTTTGGCTACGCTGGTTACGCAGGCGCTTGCTGCCTTTGCGGGCTTCTATATCCTCTCTAAAGGACGCCACGGTATACACCTTAAGTGGAAAGATCTCTCGCCAGATTGGACATACATTAAGCGTGCCTTTTTCCTGGGCGCTCCCGGTTCCGTAGAATTATCAGCAAGGGCACTAGGGCTCATTACTATGTCATTTTTGGTTGCGAGCTTTGGTACTGTAACCATTGCCTCTTATGGCGTTGGCTCCAACATCCTCCAGTTAATTACGATACCTGCGATGGGTTTGTCTATGGCGGTATCGACACTCGTCGGACAAAACCTAGGTGCTAACCGAGTTGACCGTGCAGCGAAAATTACCGTGATAGGATCGATCTGGAGTTTTATCATGCTGACGCTTATCGGTGTTTTTGCTTACCTGATGGCACCGAGTGTGGTGAGATTTTTCATACCGGATAACCCGCAAGTCATTGAGCAAGGTGCTGAATTCTTAAAAGTGATGTGTCTGTCCTGGGGATTTATCGGTGTCCAACTTTCTATCATGTCTGCATTCCGGGCCTCGGGAAACATGACGAACAGTATGGTGCTATCACTGCTGACTCAGTGGGTGTTCCAGTTCCCGCTGGCTTACATTCTATCGAAACATACCTACTTAGCAGAAAAAGGCATTTGGTGGTCGTTCACAGTCACGAACGTATTGGTCGCACTTGTTGCGGTTGCATGGTATGCACGCGGTAGCTGGAAAAAAACACGTATCATTGAGCGAGATGACATCGAGACACTGGCAACATCAGAAGAAGCACTTATTGAAGTTGGCGAGCGTAGGGCTTAGTTGGATTTTAGTTTTTACTATTGACTCAACAAGACAATAAACTATCTGCTGAATAAGTCACATATTAAGTTGTGGGGCATTTGATATGAAAATAGTTAATAAATATAAGATAAGTATCATTTTCAGCCTTCTTGGTTGGTTGTGTTTGGTTGCCTACATCTACATAGGTGCACGTATAGATGAAAATGGAGTGTTAATTGAACCGTTTGGTTTGATTCCACTATTTTGGTTACTTGAACTATTAGCGTTGACTAGCTTGACTTTTACTGTCGTGAAACACATAAAAACAGGGTAAGCTCAAAGCTTGGTGACGTATCGTTATGTGCTTCTAGGATAAATTAAGACTGTATTGCATTACATCGGTAATAATTGGTAGTTCTTCTTTACCTAATTCTGTAATTACTTTTTTTAGCAGTGGCACGTCACGCTCAGCGAGATCAACGTAAATGAATAGACAAAGTGTATCGACGCTGTCTTCCAGTTCCCGTAACAAGTCAAGTTGTTGAATAGCATTTATAGCTTTGGTCGCTAACACCTTATTAGGTGCTCCTTCATTTACGCTATTCGTGAAATCTCGGTATGCAAGTTCGGCGTGAATCTTCTGTTGTTTTATATATTCTACATTGGCGGTGCGAGCTTGAGTTTCCCATTCTCTCCGAATGTTTTTATCCAAATTTTTCTTTGTAACATCTGCTCTCAGTTTATAAGCAACGTAAAGCATATTTGAGATGAGAAGGCCGATTATTAGTGCTGTTCCGGTCATGATAAAGACTCTCTAAAATTAATCTTGTCCATTGATATGTCTATTTTTCTGATGTGATTAAAAACCGTGTGAAAGAGGACAAAGCTGTTCTGTACCGACACAGAGTCGGCTTGAACCTAATGGACTAAGCTTAGGCCCTATAGATACACCAATGCCCATGTATAGCGGGCATTGGTTTTACTACTAATCAGTATTGAGTGATCTGTACGTCATATGATGCGTTAGTACAGTCGCCATTTGGGTTGTTAGAAACAATACGGGCAGATTCTATGCCGTTGCTATCACTAAAAATAATGGCACCGTTACTATCTACAACGATTTCGATAGTCGGTTGATAGCTTAGAGATGAAGTCGTCGATAATGTATAGCTGGCGCCAGTATCCATTGTTAACGTCCATCTTTTATCGTTGTCTCTGATATTACGGTTCCCATTCCCGCGACCGTTCCCAGTAAGTACGCCGGCTTCAGCTTGTTGAAAGTTTGGGTTATTTGCCAAAAGTTGCTGTAGCATAGCGAACATTTCCATGCTGTAACTCAGTCTATCTTCATCAGAAGTAAGGTTCAGTTGAACATCATTTATAATTATTCCGCCTCTGGTAGAGTTACCTGTCGTTTCAACAAACTGCTGTGTATTGGTCAAACATACAGACTCAAGTAATGCGGACTGCTGTTTAACTACTTCCGGAGTTAAAGCTACAGGTATAGTCCCCACGGTGACTTCTTCACTAGAGAAAGAATTATCAATAAGCCCCAAATCGTCAGGCGTATATATCGCATCTGCCTTTGCTTCTAGAACGTGTTCATGCTCAGCATAGCTATCCCATAATGCTGCCTGTTCATCTTTTTTAGATTCAGTGTAAGTTTGTGAATCTAAACTATCTTGAAATGAATCTGCTTCAGCCGTTGAATCGGCGGCGGCTTCCTTCTGCTTCCATTCGGCATAGGCTATTGATTCTTCTAGAGCCAGCTCCTCTTGAATGTTATCAATATACTGACCATATGCTCGGTCAGTTTGAGTACCGTAGTTATCCGATGTACTTGGAATGTTCGGTTCACCTTGGGCAATCTGTGCAGGTGTTACGTAGGCTTCACCTTTTGCAGACTTTTTAGCGACTGCTGGAGTAGGTACACCCTGAGCTTCTGGCTCGGGTGCTGTCATGATGTCAATAGTTGCTTTTGCTGCATTGATTGCAGCTTCTGGTTCACCACCATTCATTATCACTGTGTTGGCTCTGCTAACGATACGGCTTAGGTACTCACCGTCAATACCTTTACCATCAGCATAGTTGTTAATATCAACCATAGCTGGTTGTACGTCTTGTACAATATCAATACGTTTAGTTGATGGCTCACCTTGGGCAATCGGTACAGGTGCTACGTAGGCTTCACCTTTTGCAGACTTTTTAGCAACTGCTGGAGTAGGTACACCCTGAGCTTCTGGCTCGGGTGCTGTCATGATGTCAATAGTTGCTTTTGCTGCATTGAT